>JAACFG010000100.1 GCA_009937605.1 Gammaproteobacteria bacterium
GCAAGGCTTTCGGCGACGCAAGGTCGCCCGGCACCGCGTGCACCGAGGCATTAAGTATCTTGTTCTCGCTACCGGGCCTGACAAGCGTGTTAACGGTGCAGCCTGCGGCGAGGGTGGCATCGATGAGGTAGCCCCCGACAAATCCTGTTCCACCGATGATCGCTATCTTCATGGCAAGTCTCTAGATACTGTCCAGCAGGCGATGGCCACGCGCACGACTTTGCGCCGCTTGATTTCATTCCAGAATGACATTGGCGGGCATTGTAGACTATTGACGCTATGAATTCGGTTCGAACTCTTGCTGTTGTTGTCCTCGCGGCCTGCGTTGCATTGGTCGCATTGTTGTTACTCGACCTGCTGCTGCCCGCGGCCGTTGCGAAGCTTGTCGCTTCGTCTGCTTTTGTCGGGGTCGCGATTGTTAGCGGCGCATGGCAGACTGCGTTTGGCCGTTTACTACTATTGGGACTGCTCTTGTCGTGGTGCGGTGACATGTTTCTGGTCGGAACTTCGGAAACAGCATTCCTGTCCGGACTGGTCGCGTTCCTGCTGGCACATGTTGCCTACATCGCGGCATTCTCGGTGCACGGTATTAATCGCCGCTGGCTGCTGCTCGCAGCAGTACCTGTACTTAGCCTCGCGGTTGCAGTTGCGCACTGGCTGGACCCTCATGTTGCACCCTACCTCGCGATGCCCGTGCGCGCCTACATCGTAGTTATCAGCATCATGGTCGTTATGGCCTTCGGCACCCGCGGCGCCGGTGGCAGCATGCTTATTCTTGGCGGCGCCCTTCTGTTCTTCGTCTCCGACTTGTCGGTCGCCGCATGGCGGCTGGTACAGACCGACTTCCCAACCTACGTCTGGGGACTGCCGTTCTACTATTGCGGTCAGCTTTGCCTGGCGCTAAGCGTTTCGCAGTCCCGATCCCACTGAGGCGTCCCGGCGAACCTCTCCGCGAGGAAATCGATGAAGGCGCGGACGCGATACGACAGGTGCCGTGTTGGTGGATATACCGCATAGGCTGGTGTTACCGGCCACTCGTATTCGGTCAGCAAGGGTACGAGATTTCCGCGGCGAATAGCGTCCGACGCGAGGAACGTCGGTTGAACGACCACCCCGAGACCATGAGCCGCGGCATTCGCGAGAAAATCGCCGCTGCTGGCGCGCATCACCGTCTTGACCTTGACGACGTGCTCCTTTCCCTTGTCATCCTTCCACGGCCACTTGTCCGGGTCGGCGAGATTGGAGTAGACCAGGCAATCGTGATCGGCCAGTTCCCCTGGCGTCTGCGGCGCACCGTGTGTTTTGACGTAGTGCGGTGACGCCGCGATTACCGTGCGCGCATCGAACAAGCGGCGGGCGATTAACGATGAGTCTTTGAGATGGCCGATACGTAACGCGAGATCCATGCCTTCCTCGATCAAATCGATACGCCGGTCGTTAAGGTCCAGGTCAAAGTGCAGTTTTGGATGCAGCTTCGAAAATGTCGCAATCGGCTTGCACATGTGGCGCACGCCGAACGACAGCGGCAGCGCGACCCGCAGCGTCCCACGCAGCTCACCGTGCTCGTGCTGCACCGCGGCCTCCGCCTCGTCGAGATCCGCAAGAATGCGAGCGCTGTGGTCGTAGAAGCTCTGGCCGGTTTCCGTCAGGTTGAGTACCCGGGTTGTACGACGCAACAGCTGGACCCCGAGTCGTTCCTCGAGCGCCGAGACGCGGCGGCTCACAGCCGACTTGGCTGAATTCAGGCGCTCGGCGGCCGCGGTAAAGCTGCCTGCCTCTACAACCGCTACAAATGCCTGTAAATCCTCGAATTTGTCCATATTGTTGCAATTATAGGAACAATGATGTTCACAGAGTAGTATTTATCTCGTCATTGTCAACAAGGAAACTGTCTTCAACGCGACGGCACCCCGTCCAAGGAGATGAAACATGACCACACAACAACCCCTGAATATCCTCGAAATCAGCGCTGGCGCGCGCTCCGAAGGCTCCATCAGCCGCCTGCTGACAGCCGACCTGGTTGCGGCACTGGACACCCGGCACGGCGATACCGCAGTAGTTCGGCGGGACGTCGCCGCGGGTCTGCCCTTCATTGACGAGACCTGGGTTGCGGCAAATTTCACGCCCGAGGAAGAGCGCACAGCGCAGCACCGCCAGACCCTCGCGGAATCGGACGAGCTGGTCGCGGAACTGCTGGCCGCAGACGTACTGGTTATTGGCGCGCCAATCTACAACTTCTCCGTGCCCGCGACGCTCAAGGCATGGATCGACATGATCGCCCGTGCCCGGCTGACCTTTGAGTACACTCAGAACGGCCCGCGGGGCTTGCTCAAAGACAAGAAGGCCTATGTAGTCGTTCCTTCCGGTGGAGTGCCGGTTGGTAGCCCGATGGACTTTGCAACGCCTTATCTTCGTCACGCGCTGAGCTTCGTCGGCATCACTGACGTCGAGTTCATCGGTGCCCAGGGAGCCGATCGCGGTAATGACGACGCGCTGGACAATGCCCGCGCCCGTATGGCCGAATTGATTCACCTCGCGCCACAGGCCGCCTGAACAAGGAGAATACTCATGTTGGACATTATTCGATCCGAATCACGTGGCAGCGCCGACCACGGTTGGCTCAAGGCCAAGCACACGTTCTCTTTCGCCGAATACAGAGATCCGGAGCGCGTGCGCTTTGGCAAGCTGCGCGTGATCAATGAAGACCGCATTGCACCTGCACAGGGTTTCGGCACACACCCGCACAAGGACATGGAAATCGTAACGTACATAATCAGCGGCGCGATTGAGCACAAGGACAGCATGGGCAACGGTACGGTTATTCGCGCTGGTGAAGTGCAGCGTATGACCGCGGGTACCGGCGTGCAGCACAGCGAATTCAATCACTCGAAAGACGAGGAATTGCACCTTCTGCAGATCTGGATCTTCCCCGAGAAGAATGGTCTCGAACCCGGTTACGAGCAAACGCTGTTCGCGCGTGAGGACAAGCTCAATCGCCTGCGCCTGATCGGCTCCAACGACGGCCGCGATGGCTCGATCACGATTCACCAGGATGTCGATCTCTACGCAAGCGTCCTCGAGACCGGCAATGAGGTCACACTGGACGATGTGGCCGACCGTCGCGTTTTCGTGCAGGTCGTCTCCGGCGAGCTCCACGTCAACGGCGAGAGATTATCCGCTGGCGATGGCGCACAGATTCGTCACGCGGCGGAAATCGTTGCCAAATCCGAATCAGACGCCGAGTTCCTGTTGTTTAATATGGCCTGAGCACCTGCGTTAGAATGCCGGCATGAGATGGATCCCATTGATTGCCGGTATGGCGCTCATTGCCGCGTGCGGAGGCGGCGGAGCTGGTGGTACCACCGCTCCTGCCCCACCGTCGGGCACGACAACCCTGATCAGCGAAATCCAGGGCAATGGCGACGCGAGTCCGATGGCAGGACAAACCGTTACGGTCACCGGCCTCGTTACGGGTGATTTCCAGGACGGCGATAGCGACACCGACCGCAACCTCGGCGGGTTCTATTTGCAGGATGCACCGCCGGATCTTGATCTGGGTACTTCCGATGGCATCTTTGTATTTGACGGCGATAGCCCGGCCGTCGATGTCGAGGTCGGCAATCTCGTGGAGGTGCAAGGTGAGGTCACCGAGTACTTCGGCGAAACGCAGCTCCACCTGACCTCGGTGCGTGTCGTGGGCGCAGGGTCCGTCATTCCCACGCCGATCAATCTGCCGGTCAGCGGGACAACGACCAACAGCGACGGTGACATTATCGCGGACCTGGAGCATTTCGAGGGCATGTATGTCCGGTTCGCCGATCCTTTGACCGTTACCGAGCTGTGGAACCTCGAACGCTTCGGCACGGTAACGCTGTCTGAAGGTGGACGCCTTTACCAGTTCACCAATGGCAACGCGCCGGACGCCGCGGCATACACCGCCCACACTGAAGCGAACGCGCGACGTTCCATCAGGCTCGACGACGGCCTGCGAAACCAGTCCCCGACCGACGTGCGCTATCTCGTTGCGGGCAGCACGGAGGACTACTCAATTCGCGCCGGCGACCGCACCACTGACCTCGTCGGCAACCTGCGCTATTCGCGCGGCAGTGGCGGTAGTGGCGCTGAGACCTGGCGCCTGATGCCAACCGGAGATCCGGAATTCGAATCGCTTAACCCACGTCCGGCTGCACCAGCCGTGAACGGCACGATCCACGTTGTCGGCTTCAACGCACTGAATTTCTTTTCCAATATCGACACGGGTGCAAACACCTGTGGCCCACAAGCGGACCAGTCCTGTCGAGGTGCCGACAGCAATGTCGAACTCACACGGCAACTGGGGAAGATCGTGACTGCCCTCACGATGCTGGACGCCGACGTTGTTGGCCTGGTCGAGCTGGAAAATAATGCGGACGCATCCCTAAATACGATTGTTGACGCATTGAATGCCGCGCTCGGCTCAACCGACTACACGTACATCGACACGGGCACGATTGGTGATGATGCCATCAAGACGGGATTCATCTACCGCGCAACAACCGTGTCTGCGGTGGGCAACTACGCGATACTTGATCGCAGCGTGGACTCCCGTTACAACGACGCGCGCAACCGGCCAGCCCTCGCGCAGACTTTCACCGTCGATTCGACCGGCGCTGTGTTAACAATCGTCGTGAACCACTTCAAGTCAAAAGGCTCTTCCTGCAACGCAGATGGCGACCCGAACCTCAACGACGGACAGGGCAACTGCAACATCACACGCACTAATGCGGCGGCAGCGCTCGCGGATTGGATTGGCACCGATCCAACCGGAAGTGGCGACACCGATTTCCTGATAATCGGGGATCTCAACGCCTACACGAGAGAGGATCCGCTGGCCGCGTTTGAAAGTGCCGGTTTCACCAGCCTGCTCCGCACCGCGGCCAACCCATACTCTTACCTGTTCGATGGCCAGGCTGGCGCCCTGGATCATGCGGTCGCGACGCCCAGCCTTGTGCCGCAAGTCGCTGAAACCACGGTTTGGCACATCAATGCAGACGAGCCACCCCTACTCGACTACAACCTCGAGCACGGCCGTAACCCGACCCTGTTCGACGCGAACTCGCCGTATCGATCGTCTGATCACGACCCCGTTGTCATTGGACTGGACCTGACCAACTAGTCCTATTCCGGTTTGCGGAATTTGAGCGTTATGCGATTTGATTCGCCGACGGCTTCGAGCTCAGCCCTGAGCTCAGGGTTGTCGCCACTGGTGCCCAGAGATGGCGGCAAGCGCCAAACGATGTCTTCCTCGGTCGGCTGATCTGCCGGATTGGCATTGATATCACTCTCGGCAACAAATTCGAACCCGGCATTTTCGGCGGCGGCAATGATGAAACCCTTCTTGAGATAGCCATGACTGCCGTCGGCAAATTCGTCCGACATTTCGTCCCGCGCGTGATGCTGCACAACACCGAATGTGCCGCCGGGCTTCAGGACCGCGTAAGCGTCAGCCAGGGCCGCTGTGAGGAAACCGCCCTGGGACTCAAAGCGCGCCAGGTTGTGCAGGACCCGCGGGAAGAACACGACGTCCGCTGTGCCAGCCATATCCGCTGGCATCGAACCGAAGATGAACGCCGAGATCGTCGCGCCGGCATCACCCCGCCATTCCTCGGCGCCAGCTGGCCAGTCGGTCACCCACGTTTTCTGCTTTTCTATGAATTCCTCAGTGGCAAACGAAAAGTTTGGCCACATGTCCATCGCGTAGTTCGCGCCAATCAGGTGCCCTTCGGCACCGAGGTACGGCAGCAGAACCTTCGTGTACCAGCCTCGACCTGGAAGGCCTTCAACCAGCGTCATGCCGGGTTCGATGCCGAAGAACTCGATCGTCTCCTGCGGATGACGGTACTGGTATCGAGCCTGCATATCCTCTGGCTGCGCGGCCAGCACTGACGCCAGGCTGTTCTCCACCGCGGCAGGCGCCGCCGCTTCCTCTTCGGCCACTTCCGCAACCGGGTCGGCTGATTGTCCGCATCCAACGAGCAATGCAACAGCAAAGATGGCGAGACTCTTTTTCATGATATTCCCCAGGCTCTATTCGAGTAGCGCGAAAGTATGCGTCAGTCGAGATTCTTCGGCAACGCGCGGACGTTTTATTTCGTCGTCGTAATTCTCATGAGCATCGACTCGGTCGGCCATCGACCCTCGCTGCCTGATCGTTGCAACCGCAATAGATAGCCGACGACTGCGATACCGATCGCTGAACACACCGCCAGGAACAGGAAATAGTGCTGGAACCCAACGGCTCCTGGATTGGCGTCCAGGATTCGGCCCGTGATGGGCCCAAAGAAGATCTCAGGGGTATAGCCGACGAAGGAGACCGTTCCAGCCACGGCGCCAGTCAGGAACGGCGGCACATGGTTCTCCTGCAAAAGGGCGAAGTACACGCCGCGTAGCGCAAAGACCGCGAAGAAACTAAGAAAAAGATTCCCGTAAATAACGAACAGCAGCGCACCATCCGGGGACGCCAATGCGAGCGCAACGTAGCTGACCAGTGACACCGCGAAAGCCACCCTCAAAGTTCCTGCCGCCGACCAACGGTCAGCCAACAGCCCGGCGGCCACCGCAGCAAACGGGCGTATATACACACCAATCGCCGCCAGTTTCGCACCTTCAACCTCGTTCATGCCCAATACCTGGACGGCGTAGAGCGAGTAATTGTCGAGCCCCTTATAGCCGCAGTAGGCGCAGATAATGATTCCAGCTTGTGCCCATACCAGGGGTCGATTCAGAACGGCAACCGCCCCTTTGAAAAGGCTGCGACCGGTATCGCCGATGTGCTTCGCGCGTGGGATTACGAACCAGGCCAGGACCCCGGTCGCGATCGTCGTGCCCGAGTACAGCAAGATAACTTCACGAAGCGCTGCGCGCCGGCCTTCGTCGCTGACGGCCACAACATCGTCCGGCATGAAGATCGCAAACATCGCGACGCCGGCTGTCGCGAGCAACACCGCAACAACGCCGCGACCACCTTCGAGAATGCCGAATGCCCGCCCCTGAGCATCATCACCACCCCACTCACGAGTCGCCCTGAGCAGAGCGGACCAGAACAGGAGGATTGTCGTGATGCCCCAATAACCGAATAGCAACGCGAGGCCGAAAATACCCGGGTACGTTGCCAGGTAAAGCCCACCCAAGCCGGTGGCAATCAGCGAGACTGACAGCAGGAACCGCGCGGAAAACCGGTCAGCGAGGGCGCCACCCGGGAAGTACGCGATCATTGCCAGTACGCCGTAAACAGCGAATACGTCGCCCAGTTGGGTATTCGTGATGCTGAATGCTTCCAATAAACTGGGGCGAAAAAACCGGGTCAGGCCGAACGGCAGCATGTAGACGACCTCGCCGGCCAGGATGAGTGTCAGCATCAGCATAAAACGCGATAACATAGGCTCACCATACAGGATGCGTACGAGGATCGTGTCGATGAGAAAGTTTGTAATGTTGCTGCTTTGCGCCTGCAGCGTATCGGTTACCGCGAATGCCGAAGCACCCGGCACGATGCGAGTCGACTATTTCCACAGCGGCAATCACGATACCGAGATGTTCTCGCTCGACCAGGTTGTGATCGAACCACTGCCCTGGACGGGCAACATGGCGCAGCCTCACGATGTGACCTCCAGAGGCAAGTACCTGTTTGAAATCGCCGACCCGGACACCGGCGAGATTGCGTGGTCACGAAGTTTCAGCAGCATCTACGGCGAATGGGAAACCATCGGCGAGTCACGTGTCATCAACCGCTCGTTCCATGAATCGGTTCGCTTCCCGGCGCAGGAGTCCGTGTTCCACCTCGTGATGAAAAAGCGCGGACCGGGAAACGCATTTGAAGAAGTCTGGCGTATCGAACTCGACCCGGCGGACGTTCTCGTGCATCGCGAGTCCGCAATGTTCGACGAACACGTTGTTGCAATCCACAAGAGCGGTGACCCGGCGACCAAAGTAGACCTGCTCCTGATGGGCGATGGTTACACCGCCGAAGAGCAGGATGGGTTTATCGCCAAAGCTGTGGAACTCACCGAGATCCTGTTTGCGACGTCACCTTTCAAGGAGCGCAAGGATGACTTCAATGTCTGGGCAATCGCTCCGCCGGCGGCACAGTCGGGCGTGTCTCGGCCGTCGACAAATACGTTCCGGGATTCACCCATTGGCGCGACGTACGACGCGTTTCGCTCCGAGCGCTACGTGCTGACGTTCGACAACAAGTCGATGCGCCGCATCGCATCATCGGCTCCCTATGATTTCATCGAGATTCTGACGAACTCCGAAGTGTATGGCGGCGGCGGCATTTATGGGCTGTACAGCACAGCGGCGGCCAACAGTGAATGGGCGCCATACCTGTTCGTGCACGAATTCGGCCACCATTTCGCGGGACTTGCAGACGAGTACTACACGAGTGCGGTCGAATACGAATCGCCGGAAGTTATCACTGAACCTTACGAGCCCAATGTGACGGCGCTGCTCGATCCGGAAAACCTCAAGTGGAAGCACCACGTCGCACCCAATACGCCTCTACCGACAACCTGGCCCAAGGACGCGTTTGAGAAACACTCTCTTGCCTACCAGGAAATTCGGCAACAGATGCGCGCGGACAATGTTCCCGAAGCAGAGATGAATGAATTGTTTCGCAACAACCAGGTCTTCGTGGAGAACCTGTTCGACGAATCAGGCCAGAAGGGTGTGGTGGGTGCTTTCGAAGGTGGCAACTACCAGGCAGAGGGCTTCTATCGCTCCGAACAGAACTGCCTGATGTTCACCAGGACTGAAGCGTTCTGCGCTGTATGCGCCGAGGCCATCGGTAAGGTTATCGACGAGTACACGCTCACCGAACCCGAAGAAGAGAAGGTCGAAGAAAAGGGCGACGACGAAACCGGCTAGTCCGTGCACCATGCGCTTCGACGCGCGTAGAGAATGATACCGAGCACGGCCATTACTGCGTGCACAACGATTGATGGCATTTGCTGGCCTTGTACTGCGAATGAGACAGATACGAGCGCGTGAAACGCGAGCAGGATACCGAGGACCGGTCCAACGGCCTCTGATTTCGATCTGTAGGGCCAAACCCAAAAGACCGCGGACGCAATTGCGATCGCGGCGAAGCCATAGTTCATCGACCACAGTCCGCTTTCAAATCCCGGGAAAACAAAAAAACCCAACCCGGCGCCAATCAGCGTGACTGCCGCAATGCTCTCCAGGATAAGGTTTACAACCAGGTACGCCATGAATAGTTTTTTCATAGAAACTCCCAGGTCATTCTTGTCGCGAATTAACTACCAGCGCATGGATCGTCAAGCGAAGCGACCAAGCTAACGAACTCGTCGCGCAGCCCCTTCTTGCGCCACTCGTACACGAATCTCATTCTGCAAAAACTGAATAGCTCTTTCGTATTGCGCAGCTGTGCTTCCCACGCGTCTTGATCAAGGAACCCGGCCTGGTACTGGTAGTAGTGGTTGTCCATTTGGATCCACAGCCAATGCACCGTATGAATATCTCCCGCCGGCACGCCATCTTCCACACCCTGGCGGAGCGTCGGAATAAATGGAATATAGTCAGTCTCAAGGTGCGTAAGCACCAACTCCTGGACAGACTCCGCCCGGGACTGGTATTGCGTAGCAAGTGCGATTTCCTGGCTTTGCTTTAACTGCAGCCCCACGAACACGAGTGACGCAACGATCGCAACGAGACCTACAAGTTCGGCTATTTCCTTCCATTCAGTGAATCGCATAGATCAAACCTGTTGCGTTAGTCGCAAGTGCCTGTTTCAGGAAGAGGTGCTCGGTACTGTATCACCTCGGCACACGATTCCCCGTCGGTGGATAGGCGACTACCGCCCTGCCCCTAGTGCACCTGGTACCCCGAGGGCATCTAATCCGCCGCCATTTTCTCGATGTTTTCACTCTGAACGCCAATTCGCCGTTCACGCTCCGCCAACACCGCCTGGTACCTGGGCTCGTGGCGGATCTGGTCGTACATCGGCATTCGGTGGGCAATGTACCAATTACTCAAATGGTTATGAGCCAGCTGGGTTTCGATGCTCCGCAAGGCTTTCTCAGTATCGCCGGCAGTCAGGTAGCACGTCTCCGGAAAGAACTGGCCAGGGTGCTCGGTCAGCAAAGGCAGAGTGTCTTCGATGTAGGCTGTGGTTTGCTGTAACAATGCGCTACCAAGCTCATGGTCCCCGGTGTTCATGAACAACCAGGCAACGATACAACCGGTTTCCATCAGTCTGTTAGCGCCCATCAGCGCCGGCCACTGATCGGGTTCGAGCCAGCGTGGCTCGACCGACAGGTATATTTCGCGTGAGAGTTGAATGTCACCCTGGGTCAGTGCCATTGAACCCAGCAATCGGCGCGATACTGTACTCGCCCTATCCGCCCTATGCTGCATTTTTGGCAACAGCCTATTGATGGATTCCAGTGTGTCGGCCGGATCTGCTTCGCCTAAGTTTATTTGTACATCCATTAGATCCGCCATGTGCTCGTCTGCTCCAGAGTCAGGCAGTTTATTGCGGTTTTCCCGGGCCGCTTCCAAATCGCCTAAATTCAAGTATGCGACGACCATGAGCATCCTGAGGAAATGGAAATCAGGGTAGAGCGCAATTGATTTGTTGAGCAAGGCTAACGCCTTGTCAAATCGCCCCATGTCGAATAGGTATAAAAGTGGCAAAAAGAGATATGTCATTTCAAAATCCGGGTGAACTTCAATGACTCTTTTGAATTGGCTTTCTGCTAGCGTGTAAAGTCCCCTGTTGCGGTAACTCTCACCCAGGTTATGGGCGATAATGGCTGATCTCGGATCCAGTTTGGCCGCCATTTGCAGCAGCTCGAGGCTTTCCTGTTGCCGCAATGGGTCAGTTCCGACAAGGTTTGCATACCATTTGTATGCGCTGGCATAGTTGGGGCTTAATTCGATGGCTTTTTGAAAGGCTGTTGCTGCTTCATCATTCAGCCTATTGTAAAAGTGCATCAAGCCTCGTGAAGCATAAGCTTCGCCCAGGTCATTATTGATAGCCAATGCATTTTTCACTGCATCTTCAACGATGGGGAGCAGGTCTTCGTCACGAAAGTCGGGGCTGCTTGGTAATAACAAGTGGCTATCCGCCACGCCCACCCACGCCAGGGCAAACAAAGGATCGAGACTAGTGGCTTTACTAAATTCCTCAGTGGCCCGTCTCAGATTGGCGGCGTTTCGGGTCGCCATCAATTGCCGGCCCCGCATATAGGCTTCATAGGCCAGCAAATTGTCGGTTGGTATTGCGTCAATGCGTCGCTGCTCATCGGTGGAAAGCTCAGCCTGCAAGGCATCAGCAATTATCCTTGTTATTTCACTTTGTACGGCGAACAGGTTTTCCGCAGTCAACTCACGATCATAGATTTCTGCCCAAAGGTGGTCATCGCTTGCAGCATCAATCAATTGCACATTGATGCGAACGTGGTTGCCGGAACGTTGGATGCCCCCTTCGAGAATGTTAGCGACCCCCAGCTCTTGTGCAATCTGCGGAATCTTTTTGATGGTGTCCCTGTATTCCAT
>JAACFG010000101.1 GCA_009937605.1 Gammaproteobacteria bacterium
GTATTGTTCCTGCTCAGCCCCGCCGCCCGCTGGATCAGCGGCACCAACCTGGTCGTCGACGGGGGAATGTCGGCCCAAAGCAAATGGTGAATAAGAAGAATGGCGACTGCTCATATTAATGCGGCACCCGGTGATTTCGCCGACACGGTGCTGATGCCAGGTGACCCGCTACGCGCTCAGTATATTGCGGAGAATTTTCTAGACGATGCGCGACGCGTGTCGGATGTCCGGAATATGTGGGGCTACACGGGTGCCTATAAAACGCGCCCCGTGTCGGTGATGGCCCACGGTATGGGAATTCCGTCGGCATCGATCTATACCCACGAACTCATTACGCACTACGACGTGCGTCGCGTTATCCGCGTTGGTAGCTGCGGGACGACCCATCCGGATGTGCAACTTCGCGACATCGTCATCGCAATGGGCGCCTCGACGGATTCGGGCGTCAACCGGATGCGTTTTGGTGGCTACGACCTCGCGGCTCTGGCGAGTTTTGATCTCGTCGAAAAAGCGGTCGCCGCGGCAAGAGCGGCCGGCGTACGGCACCACGTCGGGAACATCTTCTCGGCCGACCTCTTCTACACACCCGACACCGACATGTTCGAGACCATGGCTACCTACAATGTGTATGGCATCGAAATGGAGGCCGCCGGTATCTTCCCGATCGCCGCGGAGAACAACGCCGAGGCGCTGGCCATTTGCACCGTTAGCGACGACATTCCAAACAGCAAACACCTGAGCGCCGAAGACCGGGCGACGACCTTTGACGAGATGATCTCCGTGGCGCTCGAAGCTGTCGCTGCGGGCGATTAGCCAGCAATTTGCTTCAGGCCGTGAAGTGCCTGGCACAAATCAATGGACGAGACGGGGCGGGACAGGTAGCCGAACACGCCTCGCGTGTTCCGTCTTCACCACGTATTTTTATCTGACTGCCAGCTCGGCTATGGATTCGGCTACCTGTCCCGCCCCGTTCTCAGCCCTTGTGCCATATGACTTTACAAAATGAAGTAATTAGCGGGCCGGTGCTGGAGTAACGCTTGACAAGGCATCTATTGGAGCAGATACTTCGTAAAACAAAGTAAAGTTCCTCGTGAAGTTTCAATTCGACCAAATGATTAGCGCCCCCTGTCGCCTCGGTATCCTGGCCACGCTCGTTCCCGGGCTCCCGGTTACCTTTACGGAGATGAAGGAGGCCACCAGTTTGTCCGATGGCAACCTGCACGTCCAAACCAGGAAACTCTCCGATGTTGGCTACATCGATATCAACAAGACTTCGAAAGGGCGGCGCACAGTGACCGAATTCAGCATTACCGATCTGGGCCGTGAGCAGCTCCGACTTCATGTCATGAAGCTACAGCAGATTCTCGACGCCGAGTCGAGTGTGGAGGGATCAGCCCGGCGTTCCGGGCGGTCGGATGACGCGGCGGTGTGGGCATGACTGGCCCGAAGAAAATCGCAATCGGCGCCGACCACGGGGGCTTCGAACTAAAGGCCGTACTGGCAGCGCACTTACAGGGCGCCGGTTACGAGGTCAGGGATGTCGGAACTTCATCGCGTGAAGCTGCGGACTACCCGGTGTTTGCCCGGGCCGTTGCCGAGGCTGTGTCGAGTGGCTCAGCCGATGTCGGCATCATGATAGACGGGGCAGGTATCGGTTCGTGCATGGCGGCGAACAAGGTGCCGGGTATCCGGGCCGCAATGGCCTATGACCTGTCGAGCGCTCGCAACAGCCGCGAGCATAACGACGCCAACGTCCTGACGCTTGGCGCCGGGCTCATTGGCGACGGGTTGGCAAAACAGATTGTGGACGTATGGCTGACAACCGAATGTACAGAGAAGCGTCACCTGCATCGTGTGGCCATGTTCGGTGACGAAGTTACGGACCTGAATCTGTCCGAGCAGGACATCGAGCGGGTCGTATGTCGGCTGAACGAGATCATGGGCACATTACCAGGCGCGAGCCCGAATGGCGCGACGGTCGGTGACGACCCGGAAGCGGCGCGTGAGTTTGTGCGACTGGGTGCGACCGGCCTGACGAGCGTTGCGCCGGTCGAGCGGCCAGGCGACATTCCGGGTGATCTCGCTCGATATATCGACCACACGTTGCTCAAGCCCGATGCAACCGAGGAGCAAATACGAAACCTCTGCGCCGAGGCCCTGGAATTCAATTTCCGCTCGGTATGCATTAATCCGACCTGGGTATCGCTGGCTGCAAGTCTGCTGCGCGGCAGTGAGGTACTCACCTGCACGGTCGTCGGTTTCCCGCTCGGCGCCACAGAACCGGCGATCAAGGCGATGGAGGCGCGTCGCGCGATACGCAATGGTGCACGCGAAATCGACATGGTCCTGAATATCGGTGCACTAAAGAGCGGCGACGACGCCCTCGTGCTCCGAGATATCCAGGCCGTGGTCGAGGACTGCGTCGACGGCGGCGCGGTCTGCAAAGTCATCCTGGAAACCGCACTGCTGACCGATGACGAGAAACGCCGTGCGTCGGAACTTTCACGAAAAGCACGTGCCCATTTCGTCAAGACCTCGACGGGATTCTCGACCGGCGGCGCGACCGTCAGCGATGTGGCCTTGATGGCTGAAGCTGTGCGCGGTGCCGGAATGGAGGTCAAGGCGTCAGGTGGAATCAGTTCGTACGACGATGCGAAGGCAATGATCGAGGCCGGCGCCACCCGCCTGGGCGCGAGTGCCAGCATTGGCATCGTACGAGAAGCAAAAGCAACGAGCGTCAGCGCTTGAGGAGTTGCAACAATGGTTGATTTGAGAGCTTACGTTTTTCTGGATTCCCTGCAGCCGCAGTTTGCGTCCTTCCAGGCGACGATTTCAAAGGGCTACCTGCCCAAAGTGGGGCAAGCGAGTCTGTTTGTCGAGATCGCACCCGGCATGGCGATCAATCATATTCTCGACGTCGCGCTCAAGTCGACCGACGTGACCGCCGGTATGCAGATTGTCGAGCGGCACTACGGCATGCTCGAACTGCACTCGGAAAGCCAGGCCGACGTACGGCAGGCGGGGCAGGCCATCCTCGACGAGCTGGGTCTTACGGAAAAGGACCGACACAAACCGCGTGTCGTCGCTAACCAGGTTGTACGCCACCTGGAAGACACCCAGACCATGCTGATCAACCGCTTCCGCCACGGCAATATGATTCTTGCCGGGCAAACCCTGTTCGTCCTCGAGGTCGAACCTGCGGCGTACGCCGCGCTGGCGGCGAACGAGGCCGAGAAGGCGGCCGATATCAATATCCTGGAAGTCCGTGCTGTTGGTAGCTTCGGCCGCGTCTATATCGGCGGTGAGGAGCGTGACGTCGTTGTCGCGCACGAAGCGGCGACGCAAGCGATTAAAGCCGTCACTGGCAAAGTGACGAAGAAATAGTTTCATAGTTCAGATCGGGTTCGAAGGCCCGATTCGCAAGGAGTAAGGCGATGTCAGAAGCACTAGGAATGATTGAATGCCGGAGTTTCCCGGCAATGGTCGAGGCGGCCGACGCGATGGTAAAGGCGGCCAAGGTCGAGCTCGTTAGTTACGAGAAAACCGGCGGTGGCTACACCACGGCCGTCGTCCGCGGCGACGTTGCCGCTGTGAGAGCGGCTTGCGATGCCGGCCGCACGGCGGGAGCCCGTATCGGTGACGTGGTAGCAGTGCATGTAATCGCGCGCCCGCATTCCGGCGTCGATGCCACTATCCCACTGGGTCGTGAACCCGGTACGGCGAAGAAGTAATGGCCGCGCACACGGTGTTGCTGTGAAGCTCGCCAAAGTACTCGGCAGTGTCGTCGCGACCGAAAAGGACGCGAAGCTCGGCGGACTCAGGTTCCTTATGCTCGGAGTCTGGGGCCACGACAACAAACCGGCCGGTGGCTCGGTGGTAGCGGTGGACGCGGTCGGCGCGGGCGTCGGTGAGATGGTGCTATTTGCCAGCGGGTCGTCAGCGCGTCAGACCGAACGGACCGACAACAAGCCTGTCGATGCGGTCGTCATGGCTATTGTCGACAGCTGGGAAATCGACGGCAAAGAAAAATACCGCAAGGGGGACAGTGACGCATGAGCCGACCGGGTGGAATCGCCGGCTCACTCAGCGATCGACAGATCGACGTAATCGCCACCCGCCTGGCCGAGAGAGTATCGGGAACGCCGGCCGCGAAGCCAGCACCCATCCCCGAGACAAAGCCAGCGGTACTAACCCCACGTAGTGCGCCGATCCGTGCTTCCGGGAATGTGCTCGGGGACGGTATCTTCGCGACCGTAGACGATGCCGTCGACGCGGCCGCCACAGCGTTTCGCGAATTCGACGGCATGTCGCTCGAGGGGCGGCAGAAGATAATCGCGTCGATCCGTGAGTCAATGTTTGAGAACGCCGAGGAACTCGCACGCCTCGCGCACACCGAAACCGGCCTCGGACGGGTTGCTGACAAGGTAGTAAAGAATCGCCTGGTCACGCGCAAGACTTCGGGCACCGAGGTGCTCACGCCCCAGGCGGTGACCGGCGACAATGGTCTGACGCTGACCGAATACGCGCCTTACGGGGTTATTGGCGCAATCACGCCGACAACGAACCCAACATCCACGATTATCTGCAATACCATCGCCATGTTGTCGGCCGGTAACAGCATCGTCTTTAACGTGCACCCGGGTGCGCGGGAATGCTCCATGGCCAACGTCCGCCTGTTGCACCACGCGATAACTCGCGCCGGGGGACCTGCCAATCTTGTTACAGCGATTGCAACGCCGACCATTGAGTCCGCACAGGAACTCATGGGCCACGAAGGCGTACGCATTCTTGCGGTCACCGGGGGCAGTGGTGTGGTCCGCCAGGCGATGACCAGCGGCAAGCGCGCGATTTGCGCCGGGCCCGGCAATCCACCCGTCGTGGTCGATGCAACGGCCGACCTCGAGCACGCCGCGCGCAATATCGTTGCCGGGGCATCCTTCGACAACAACATCGTGTGCGTCGACGAAAAAGAAGTGATTGCGGTCGAGAGCATTGTGGATGAGCTGCTCGAACGCATGGGCCAGAACGGTGCGCGCGTCCTGAACGAGCGTGAATTGCACAAAGTTACCAACGTGATGTTCAGCGATTACCCGGGGAGACGGAAGCGGGCCCCACTGGAGAAAGACCTGATCGGCAAGAACGCGAGTGAGATACTTGCCCGCGCGGGCGTTGCGTCATACGGAGATCCGCGCTTACTCGTCGTACGCGTAACGAACGGACACCCCCTTATCTGGACCGAGCAGATGATGCCCGTCCTGCCGGTTACTGCAGTGCCGGACGTCGACCGGGGAATCGAGCTCGCCAAGGAAGCCGAACACGGCTTTGGGCACTCGGCTGGCATGTACTCACGCGACATCGACGCGCTGAGCCGCATGGCACGCACGATCAATACCAGCATTTTTACCAAGAACGGACCGTTTTTTGCCGGGCTCGGTGAAGGGGGCGAGGGGCATACCAGTTTCACCATCGCCAGCCCGACCGGAGAAGGCCTTACCGGGCCGGTGGCCTTCAGCCGGCTGCGACGATGCGTCATGGTCGATCACTTCCGTATCGTCTGAGAGTCGAAGTGGCAACCAAGAAGCGACACGGAGCGATCGCACTACTGGAATTCGAGACTGTTGCTGCCGGCGTGCTGGCGAGTGACGTCATGGTCAAGCGGTCGCCCATCGCATTGCTGCGCTGCGGCACCATTCATCCAGGCCGCTTCCTCATTCTTGTCGGCGGCAGTGTCGCCAGCACCGAAGAGGCCTACGCGGCCGGTTTGCAGGTGGGAGAGTGCGAGGCCGCACTTAGCGGCAGCGTGTTCCTTGGTGACGTTCACCCCTACCTGCATGACGCCGTGCTTGGCATTCGGCGCGACGTCGAGGGCGATTCGCTGGCAGTTATCGAAACCCACTCATCCCCCGCGTTGCTCGCCGCCGTCGACGCGGCTGTCAAAAGCACGCCCGTGGTGCTTTCGGAGGTTCGGCTTGGCGATGATTTGGGCGGCCACGCCCTGGCGTTGTTGAGCGGCGATTTGTTCGATGTTGAAGTGGCGCTCGATATCTGCAGCGAGCTCGCCGGCGAAAAGCTTCTCGCGCGCTCCTTGTTGCCACGACTCGATTCCGATTTGCGCTCGGTCCTCGACCAGGGAACGAGTTTCGGACATTGCGCAGCAATGGAGCCGTCAGGCGCCGAGTATCCGGAGGAGGTTGCATGCTCCTGGGACGCGTAATCGGCACTGTCGTTCCCGCGGCGCTCGTAGACGAGTTGTCCGCGACACCGTTGCTTTGGGTCCAGCCGCTGGACAGACAAGGCAAACCTGACGGTGAGCCGTTGGTCTGCGCGGACGGCACGCGCATGGCCGGGCCCGGTCAGGTCATCTACTGGGTTGCCAGCCGCGAAGCCGCGCTCGCGCTCGATCCATGGTTTGTGCCGGTCGATGACGCCATCGTCGGGCTAGTTGACGAAGTGCACAACTATTCGAATAAGGAACTGGACCGATGATACTTGGCCGAATCACCGGCAACGTGGTGTCGACTATTCATCACCCAATCGTTGAAGGGCGCAAGCTGTTGCTTGCTGAACGTCTCGATGAACGATGCAAGCCAACGGGTGCCTACCTGATCGCCATGGATGGTATCGGGGCGGGCAGAGGTGAGACCGTCCTGATTCTCGATGAGGGCAGCGGCGCGCGGCAAATTCTCGACGACGCCAGCGCACCGGTGCGATCAATCGTGGTCGGCATCGTTGATGCGGTCGATCTGGGTTAGCGAACCTCAAAGTCGTCGAGCAGGCCAGGCTCGATACGCCCCCCCAGTTGTTGAATGACTTTGGTCGCGCAGTACGTGCCGTACTGGGCGCAGTGACTGAGCGGCAAATCATTCGCCCAACCGAACAGGAAGCCGGCGCAGTACGCGTCGCCGGCACCGGTGGTATCGACAATCTGTTCACTGGAAACCCCGGCCGCTGGCTGCACGATTTTTTCGTCGCCATAAACTATCACCGAGCCCTTGGCTGATCGCGTAATGGCGAACAGGTTGTCGAAATCGTCGAGCGCAGCGAGTGTGTCGTCGAAGTCACCGGTTTCAACCAGCGCACTTACCTCATCTTCATCCGCAATTACGATGTCAACGCCATCGCGCACGAATTCTACGAACGAATCGCGGTGCCGTTCGACGCAGAACGAATCGGATAGCGACAACGCTACGGTCGTACCGTTGCGATGAGCAATCTCAATTGCCTTGCGGGCGAGGGCAGGGCCTTCAGCGATGTCCCAGACATAGCCTTCGAGCAGAATTGCCTTGGGTGCTCCGACCGTCTCGTCGCTTATGTCGGCCAGCCCGAGTTCAAGGCAAGCGCCAAGATAGGTCTGCATCGTGCGCTGGCCGTCGGCGGTGATTAACACGTGACTGCGAGCCGTCGGGGCGCCGTCCGCTGCCTTCGGTAGCCGGATATCGACGCCCAGAGACTTCATATCGTGATTAAAAATTCTGCCGAGCTGATCGTCTCGCACCTTGCCTATGTAGGCTGTGGCGCCTCCAAGGTTGGCGAAGCCGGCAACGGTGTTTGCCACAGACCCGCCCGACATCTCGGTCGCAGGCCCCATCTGGTTGTAGATTTCGTGCGCACGGTTCTGGTCGATTAGCGTCATCGAGCCAAGTTCTGCACCGATGTCGCCAAGGAATTCCTCGTCCACGTGGGCGAGTACGTCAACGATCGCGTTGCTGATGCCGAGGAGTTGAATTGAATCAGTCATTATTGTGTCTGCTGGTCAAAAATCGGCGCATAGCCTACCACTTCATGACCATAGCCGGTATCTTGGTTTGGACAGCAGCGGCCGATACTCAAAAGGAACAGCCGGTGGACCTGGATAAACTGGAAAGGCTCAGAGCGAAGTACGCCGATGCCAAGGGGGACGATGTATTTGACCCCGAGTTTCGGAAGGTCGCCGACTTGCTGTTCACCGGTCCGGGCAATCGATCGCTGCCGTACGGCGGCATATCGACCTTGCTTGACGCGAAGTTCTCCGAATCGACTGAGGGTGTCGATATCGGACTCGTCGGTGTGCCGATGGACCTTGGCGTGACGAACAGAAACGGTGCGCGTTTCGGTCCTCGTGCGGTGCGTACGATGGAGCGCGTCGGCCCTTATCACCATGTGCACAAGGTCGTTCCTTCCGCGGACTTTCGGGTCGCCGACCTTGGGGATGTCCCATTTCGGAGTCGCTTCGACCTGACGAGCAGCGTGGAAGACATCGAGTCTCATTACAAGAAATTGCACGCCGCAGGTGTACGACCACTTTCGGTTGGTGGCGACCATTCGATCACTTACCCGATCCTCAAGGCGCTGGGCGCCGACAAGCCGGTTGGCTGTATTCACATTGATGCTCATTGCGATACGGGCGGCGAGTACGATGGGTCGAAATTTCATCACGGCGGTCCGTTTCGAACGGCCGTTCTTGATGGCGTACTCGATCCGGCTCGGACGATTCAAATCGGCATTCGCGGCAATTCCGAGTTTCTGTGGGAGTTTTCCTATGATGCCGGAATGACGGTCGTACACATCGAGGACTTCCAGCGCATGGGAGTTGATGAGGTTATCGCGAAGGCGCGAGAAGTTATTGGCGACGGTCCGGCGTACGTGTCATTTGATGTTGACGGCCTCGACCCGTCATTCGCGCCGGGCACCGGAACGCCCGAGGTCGGTGGTTTGACGCCGCGCGAGGTGCAGGCCCTGTTGCAGGGACTGGCCGGACTCGATGTTATCGGTGGAGATGTCGTCGAAATAGCTCCACAATACGATGCGACAACGAACACGGCCCATGTCGGTGCCCAGGTCCTCTTTGAGATCCTGGCGCTCATGACACTCAACCCAAACTGGCAAGGCCGAGCTGGAGTACCGCAATGAGAAGATCGGCAAGCCTTCTGATACCGCTGACAATAATCCTGATGTACTACGCATTCTGGGTCGTGGCAATCATGTATTTGCTGAAGCGGTTTCCCGGTCTCGACTACTACTTGCCGATAGGTGGCGTCAGTGATCTCGCCGCTTCGAACACAGACACATTTGAACCCGTATACACGAGCGTTGAGCGCACCTTGTTGGCGCCGACCAGTCCTTTGCGGCTGCTCCTGGCCTCACTCGGCTCGGCGATCTGGACTGTGCCCATTTCCTGGGTGTACTTTATTTCGAGCAGGTCGCGCCGCATCGATCAGTCGTTCCTGCAGACCATCATGATCTTGCCGATCGTTGTGACCGGCATCGCGATGATCGTCGTGAACAGTATTGCTCTCGCCTTCAGCCTGGCGGGTGTGGTCGCCGCTGTTCGTTTTCGCTTTTCACTCAGCCAGCCTTCGGATGCGATGTATATTTTTGTTGCGATCGCCATCGGGCTCGGTTCCGGTATCGGTGCGGTGGGCGTGTCAGGGGTGATTTCGCTTACATTCGTGCTCGCGACGCTTATTATCTGGAAGCTCGAATACGGTAAAACCTTGTCCGGCCCGTTCCTGACAATGCTGACTCGACGTGATGGCGGCGAGGATGAGTACTAACGATACCAGTAAGGTACGTCTTATCTATGACTGACGAAAAAGAACAAAAGCGAAGCCTGTTGTTGATTCACGGCAGGGACTTCAAGCCCGCCGCCGACGCCTACATGGAACTCTCGATTGCTGCGATTCGTGCGGGCATCGAACGCGACTGTCCGGATTGTCTCTCTTGTTTCGACGAAATGTCGAAAGATCTCGCCTGGTATGGCGATCTCAGTGCGGAGGTCCTACAGGCGGCAGGAAAAACTTACGACGAGGAGCTGGATGTCGGTGACAGGCGTAATGCGCTGAGTGCGCTCAGCTTGCTCACACCGCGCAAGAAGTTCGGCATTCGGCTCTACGACCAGCTTCCGGGAAAGTCTGCATTGCCGGAGTTCTTCATGGATATTGGCGCCCCATTGCTCGGCGCGATCGGATTTCGGATGCCCGTGCTCGGCAAGATCGCGAAGGATTTCGCGGCGTACCTCGATAATCAAGAGTACGCAGAGGAGGCCAGGAGGCGCCTTC
The DNA here is from genome assembly GCA_009937605.1 of Gammaproteobacteria bacterium. Taxonomy (GTDB): domain Bacteria; phylum Pseudomonadota; class Gammaproteobacteria; order Steroidobacterales; family Woeseiaceae; genus UBA1847. The sequence goes on from JAACFG010000101.1 coordinate 10,038, forward strand.
GCGAGAAGCTCTGCGCAATGATGGATCGCGGCGACAAGATCATGTTGATGACGCACGGCACCGGCAGCGTGGTGGCCTATGACGTGCTGTGGGAACTATCCAACGACACCGAGACCTACCCGGAGTATGGCCAATTCAAAGTCGATCAATGGCTGACCCTCGGCTCGCCGCTCGGAGACCGGGTTGTTCAGAAGAGACTGCTTGGGGCAAAAGAAGCTGACGACAGCAGATTCCCGAGCAACGTTATTTCGTGGCACAACCTCTCAGCGGAAGATGATTACACCTGCCATGACACGACATTAGCCGATGATTTCAAAAAAATGATGTTGCAGCGACGCGTAAGTGCCGTGCACGATTATCGGATGTTCAACCTGGCTGTTCGCTACGGCAAGTCCAATCCGCACAGCTCGATCGGGTATTACATTCACCCGCGCACTACGAAGATTATCGGGGACTGGTTCGCCGGGACTTAGACGCAGTCGTCGACTATCTTCGACTGGAACTTCTTCGGGTCCTCGATCAATTCGTAAAAAAGATCGATGTAACGCGCGGTTTTCTTGCGTGTACCGTTGCTGAAGAACTCGTCGTTCGCAACGAGATCGTAAATTGCTTGTTTTTCGTCGATATACGCTTGCCGCGAGGTTTCAAGGTACTGGTTATTTGCGCACCGACCGCGATACAGGCGCTCTCGTACATTGCGCAGTTCGAACCTTGGGTTGGGTGTAGCGTACTTCGCATCGACGATTCCCGACATGTCAAAGTCGTACGGAATTGCCTCAATGGCTCCATCCTGTTCACCGAACAGAACATAGTTGTGACAGCAGGGCTCTCCAGGGGCCGAACGAATGGGTGAGAAATCGGTGTTACCGATCAGGTACTGGAACATCGATACGAGATTCAGGTGAGCGCCGTCGAGCTGCTCGACCTCGACGGTTTCGACGTTGTTCACATCGATACCGATGCGCTTTTCGACCTGGTTGCGGTGTTCGATCAGGAACGCGAGCTCCGTACGCTCACGGTCTTTCTTGTCTGTATCCACGTAGGTCACGCGCAACATGCGGACACGAAAACTTTTGTCCGTCATCTGGTTGAGAATTCGATACGCGAGGTGCTCAGACACCAGGGACTGGGTATAGCGCGAGGCCCCGTTGCGGCAGTGAGTCACAAGCTTCAGTTTGTTTGAGCCCTTGAACACCGTACCTTTCGTGGTTGATTTCTTGAAGTCCAGCCGCAGCGGAGCCCACGGGCACACACGCATCTGGTGCCGGTATCGGCCGCGCGTTTGAATGCCAAGTTCCAATGTGACTTCCCCGGCTTCGGGGTCGTTGTACGTCAGCGTTGCCGGCTGGTCTTCATCGCGCGAACGTTCGCTCATGATCGTCGAAAATGGCCCGCGGATCGTTACCTCCAGCAAGTCGTTGCTTTCGAATAAT
>JAACFG010000102.1 GCA_009937605.1 Gammaproteobacteria bacterium
AGCTTATCGATGACTGGCACGCGGAAAATCCCGATCAGGTTTACCCATGGTACGTAAGGCTCAGCGATTTTTCCGGCCAGCGTGCGGCGAGCCTCGCTGCGGTACAGCAGTCCGGTGGCCTTCTCAGCGAAGTAGCGCGTGCTCGGGAGGCCGCAGAGGAGATCCAGGCTTTCGGCGAACGCGTACTCTTCTACCTGCAACGTGCGCCGATGATCACGTCCAATGAATTCACGGCAGGCGCTGGCAATGTGCTGCAACAACCACAAATCGAGGCGATGGTCGCCAACACCGACCGGTTTATTTCGTCCGTAGAAAAATTCGTAGACCTGATCGACGAGTTGCCCGACGAACGGCTCGCAGCGATCGACCAGGCGATGGATCGGATCGGCGAAGAGCGGAATGCGCTGCTGGAGGACTTTTCGCAGACGGAACCTGAGATTCGTGCTGTCCTCACGGAGGCGCGGCCGATCATCGAATCGATCGAGAACATCGTCGCGCTGACCAAGCAGCCCTTGGCGCCTGGGAAAAGACCTTTCGACATCACCTTGTACACAGAACTGGTCGGGGAAGCTGCAATCACCGCCGGGGAACTAAGCCTGTTACTGGAGGCCCTGCGCGAAGTTGCCGCAGACGAACAGGGCCTGAAGGCGCTTGTTGGCGAGCTTGTTGCTGCCGAACAAATCATCGTCAGGCAGGCGTTTTGGTACATCCTGGCCCTGATTGCCGCCTTCTTCATCATGTTGCTCGTCTACCGAATCGTCGCGAATCGCCTGATTCGTCGCTAGGTTCTACTGTCTACTCCAATTTCATTGCAGTTTGTGTATACTGTTTGGCTCCAAATATAAAAATATCTTTATATATTTATATGAAGGCGTCAACGGAACATTTGCTTAGCCAGTTCAAAGCCTTGGGTGACCCTGTGCGGGCGCGGCTCGTGGCGCTGTGCGGTGTGGTCGAGTGCAGCGTGTCCGAGTTGACCCATGTCACCGGACTCAGCCAGCCGCGAGTTTCCCAGCACCTCAAGCAACTGATCGCCGAAGATCTGCTCGAACGTTTCCGCGATGGCCACTTTGTTTTCTACCGGGTGCCGTCAAATGGAGGAGGATCGTCGGCGCGGCGCAAGTTATTGGCCTTACTTCCCGACGACGAGCCCGAGTTCGCACGCGATCTTGAGAAGTTAAGAAAGCTGCGAGCGGGAGATGAGCCCGGCGTCATGGTCGAGACGGGTGATGAACGGTTTCTGCACAAGGCACTTGTCGACCTGACGGTCGCCGCGCCGCTCGGCGACCTCCTCGATGTCGGATGTGGCCAGGGCCGCATTCTCAAGTTGCTTGCGACGCGCGCGCATCGCGTCGTGGGTGTGGATGTCGATTCGGACGCGCGCCGACTTGCCCGCGCCGAACTGCTGCTCGCGGGCTCTCCCAATTGTTCTCTGCGCCAGGGCGACATGTATTCACTGCCATTCGATGACGGTGAGTTCGACACGATCATTCTCGACGACGTGTTGCCGGGGGCGGATAGCCCGACCGGTGTGATCGAAGAGGCCCTGCGTTTACTCACAGCCGGCGGGCGCGTCCTGCTGCTCGCAACGATAGGCGCAGAAGGCGCTGAACACACGCGAAAACAATTCACTGACTGGGCAGCGCAAACAGGTCTCCGCCTTGCGCCGCCACGTTCGATACCTGACAAGAAGCCGGGCTGGATGCTCGGCGTGGCGACATTATGAATATCAAACTTGAAGACAAACCGGCCGTCTCTTTCGAGTTCTTTCCACCAAGTACAGAGAAGATGGAAGCGACGATGTGGCAGTCGATTGACCGCCTGGCGGTACTCGAGCCGAGTTTCGTGTCGGTCACCTATGGAGCGGACGGGTCGACGCGAGAGCGCACGCATGACGCGGTGGAACGCATTATCAAGGAAACGGACCTTACCGCTGCACCGCACCTGACCTGCGTTGGCGCGAGTCGGGGAGAGATCGACGACATTGCCCGCGAGTACTGGGACATGGGCGTTCGTCACCTTGTGGCCCTGCGCGGCGACGCGCCCAAGGATGCCGATCGTTACGAGCCGCATCCGGATGGCTATGCGTATGCCTCCGACCTGGTCGAAGGCCTGAGAAAAGTCGGGGACTTCGAGATTTCGGTTGCGGCCTACCCGGAAGTGCACCCCGAAGCACCAAGCGCGGAGTTCGACCTCGACAATCTGAAGCGCAAGCTCGATGCGGGCGCGACGCGTGCGATTACGCAGTTCTTCTTCGACGCCGATGTCTTCCTGGCTTTTCGCGATCGTTGCGCCGCCGCTGGCATTGATACTCCGATTGTGCCGGGGATCCTGCCCATTACACGGTTCCCACAGCTCGAGAGTTTTGCGGCGGCCTGCGGGGCAAGCGTGCCGGACTGGTTACGCGAGTGGTTCGACGGCCTCGAGGACGATGCGCAGACACGGCAATTGATCGCAGCGAGTGTCGCGATCAACCAGGTACGCAGATTACAGGCCGAAGGTATTTCGGAATTTCATTTCTACACGTTGAATCGATCGGAACTTGCGTTTGCCATTTGTCATGCGCTGGGCGTTCGGCCGGATCACGCAGGAAGCTGAGCAGAAACGATGGAACGCAAAGACAGAATTGAGACTTTATTGAACTCGCTCGACGAGCGCATCCTGCTGCTCGACGGCGCCATGGGTACGATGATCCAGGGCTATGGCCTAAGCGAAGACGACTATCGCGGCGAACGGTTTTCCAACTGGGATCACGATCTCAAAGGTAACAACGACCTGCTCTCGATAACGCGCCCAGACGTCATTCGCGAGATTCACAACGCGTTTCTCGAAGCGGGCGCCGATATTATCGAGACCAATACGTTTAACTCGAACGCGCCTTCGATGGCGGACTACGGCATGGAGTCGCTTGTCACCGAGTTGAATACGACCGCGGCGCGCCTCGCGCGCGAATGCGCGGATAAAATTGCGGCAAAGACGGGGCAACCCCGTTACGTTGCCGGTGCGCTCGGCCCGACAAATCGCACCGCATCTATCTCGCCTGACGTGAACGACCCGGGCTTCCGGAATATCACGTTCGACCAACTTGCCGATACCTACGAAGCGGCTTCCATTGCATTGATCGATGGCGGTGTCGATTTCCTGCTGGTTGAGACGATCTTCGATACGCTCAATGCGAAAGCCGCCATCGTCGGCATCAAGCGAGCGTTTCGTGCCAGCGGTGTGGCGTTGCCCGTGATGATCTCGGGCACGATTACAGACGCCTCCGGCCGCACGCTGTCGGGACAGACGACGGAGGCGTTCTGGAATTCAGTCCGTCACATTAAGCCATTCATGATTGGACTGAACTGTGCGCTCGGCGCGAGTGAGCTGCGTCCCTACATTGCGGAACTGTCGCGCATCGCGGATACGCGAGTTAGCGCCTACCCGAACGCAGGCCTGCCCAACGAGTTTGGTGAATACGACGAGACGGCCGAGGAGATGGCTGCTGTTGTCGGTGAGTTCGCCGAGAGCGGCCTGGTTAACATGGTGGGCGGCTGCTGCGGCACGCGGCCCGAACACATTCGTGCACTCGGCCAGGCTGTAGAAAAATGTGCGCCGCGCGTCGTGCCCGAATTGCCGGTCCGTTGCCGCCTCTCGGGTCTCGAGCCCTTCAATATTGGACCTGATGACCTGTTTGCCAATGTCGGCGAACGATGCAACGTGACCGGGTCTGCGATCTTCCGTCGTCTTATCGAGGCGGACGACTACACTGCGGCCGTCGCAGTGGCCCGGCAACAGGTCGAGAACGGTGCACAGATTATCGACATCAATATGGACGAGGGCATGCTCGACTCCGAGAAGGCGATGGTCACGTTTCTGAACCTGATCGCATCGGAGCCGGATGTCGCGCGCCTGCCGATAATGATCGACTCATCCAAATGGAGCGTTATCGAGGCGGGACTCAAGTGTGTGCAGGGCAAGGCCGTCGTCAACTCGATCAGCCTGAAGGAAGGGGAGGAGTCCTTCATCGAGCAGGCGGAGTTGTGCCTGGATTACGGTGCGGCCGTGATCATCATGGCCTTCGATGAACAAGGCCAGGCCGACACGATCGAACGCAAGGTCGGAATCTGCGAACGGTCCTACAAGGTCCTGACCGAGAAGGTCGGTTTCGATCCGGCCGATATCATATTCGACCCGAACATCTTCGCGATCGCCACGGGCATCGAGGAACACGCGAACTACGGGCTCGACTTCATCGAGGCGACCCGCAAGATCAAGGAGTCGCTGCCGCACGCAATGGTCAGTGGTGGTGTCAGCAATGTGTCGTTCTCCTTCAGAGGAAACAACGTCGTAAGAGAAGCCATTCATTCGGTGTTCCTGTACCACGCGATTCGTGCGGGCATGGACATGGGGATCGTGAACGCGGGCCAACTCGCAATTTATGAAGACCTGCCCACCGAGTTGCGGGACGCTGTCGAGGACGTCGTGCTCAATCGCGACCCGGAAGGTACCGAGAATCTCCTTAAGGTCGCGGAGCAGTTCAAAGACCAGAAGAGCGGTGCGGTCGCGAGAGGGCAGGATCTGTCATGGCGCGAGCTCGAGGTAGACAAGCGCCTCGAGCACGCACTTGTTCATGGTGTGGACGAGTTCGTAATTGAAGACACCGAAGAAGCTCGCCAGGCAACAACACGTCCGCTTGATGTCATCGAGGGACCGCTCATGGCCGGCATGAATGTGGTCGGCGATCTGTTCGGCGCCGGCAAGATGTTCCTGCCGCAGGTCGTCAAGTCCGCACGTGTCATGAAAAAGGCCGTTGGTCATCTCGTTCCGTTTATCGAGGAAGAAAAAGACGGCAAGATGAGCTCCAATGGCAAGATCGTGCTCGCGACCGTCAAGGGGGACGTGCATGACATTGGCAAGAACATCGTTGGCGTCGTCCTGCAGTGCAACAACTTTGAGGTCGTCGACCTTGGCGTCATGGTGTCCTGCGACAAGATTCTCGAGGCAGCGAAACGCGAGAACGCGAATATTATCGGGCTCTCCGGACTGATCACACCGTCACTGGATGAAATGGTTCATGTCGCTGGCGAGATGCAGCGCCTCGACTATGACTTGCCCTTGTTGATCGGCGGGGCGACGACCTCACCGGCCCATACCGCAGTAAAGATCGAGCCGCGCTACGAAGGTCCGGTCATTTACGTGAAAGACGCATCGCGTTCAGTGGGTGTTGCACAGGCGCTCGTTGAACCCGACACGCGCGATGCGATCGTCGAGAAGACCCGCCGTGACAACGCGCGCCGCCGCGATGAACATGCGAACAAGAAGCGACTCAAGCCACAGCTTTCTCTGGCCCAGGCTCGGGCGCGCGGGCACCAGGTCGACTGGGCGTCTTACACCCCGCCGGCGCCGACGTTCATCGGCAATCGCATTTTCGAAGATATCGATCTCGGGACTCTCAGGGATTACATCGACTGGATGCCCTTCTTTAATGCCTGGGAGTTTCATGGGAAGTTTCCGCAAATCCTGGAGGACAAAGTCGTCGGTGAGGCTGCGACGTCGCTGTTCAATGATGCACAGGAGATGCTTGACAAGATTATTGACGAAAGGTGGTTGACGGCACGCGCCGTGGTCGGTTTTCATCCGGCCAATTCGCACGATTCTGACGATATTCTTGTTTACGCGGATGAGCATCGGGAGAACGTTGCGCACAGGCTTGTGCATCTTCGTCAGCAACGCACGAAAGCGGCAGGGCATTCGCAGTCCTGCCTGGCCGATTACCTGGCGCCATCGGGCAACGGATACTCCGACTACATCGGGGCGTTTGCTGTAACGGCAGGAATTGGCATCGACGAACACGTCGAGCGATTCGAGCGGGCGCATGATGACTACAGCTCGATCATCCTCAAGGCTTTGGCGGATCGACTGGCCGAAGCGCTCGCTGAACACATGCACGAGCGCACACGCCGTGAGTTCTGGGCCTACGCGTCGGACGAGAACCTGGATAACGATGGGCTGATCGCTGAGAAATACTGCGGTATTCGACCGGCACCGGGATATCCGGCATGCCCGGATCACACGGAGAAGGCGACCTTGTGGAAATTACTCGACGTTGAAGCCAGTATCGGATTGCAGCTCACGGACTCATTTGCGATGTTCCCAACAGCAGCTGTCAGCGGGTTCTATTTTTCGCACCCGGATGCGAAGTACTTTGCTGTCGGAAAAATCGATCGGGACCAACTCGAGTCCTATGCCGAACGCAAAGGGTTGAGTACAGACGAGGCCGAGAGATGGCTGGCGCCTAACCTGGGCTACGACCCTCAGGCTGTGAGCGCGGCGTAATCGCATCGAACATCGCCATACGGACTGGTCTCGATCGACTGTTGCCGGTCCGCCGGTCCCCTTAGCAGTGAGTTCCGGGAACGAGTCGTCCAGACTGGTGTCCATCAGACATCCGCAGACAAAGCTTTTGAGGTGCTCGCCAATGATGAAGAATCCTGTTAGATGGTTTGGCCTCATGTGTATGTTGGCCGCACTGCCGCTTAATGTGGTGGCGGACGATGAGTACACGTTTGCACGTGCAGAGTTAGTAGCTGCATACCAGGCTCAGGACTACGCGACGATGATCATCGCCGCCCATAACGCGCTCGCGGCCCGCCCCGAATACCCGGGCGCGCTGTTCAATCTTGCATTCGCGCAGGCCCTGGCCGGTAAATCTGCCGAGTCGTTAGCGACGCTCGACCGATTGCTGGCGAAAGGCATCGACTACGGTGTCTCCGACATTGACGAGTTCGCTGCGGTTCGCGAGTTGCCTGGCTGGGCCGACTATGTGGCCGGTATCGAGAAGCTCTATGCGCCTGTTGGTCAGGCCAGCGTGGCGCTGCAACTCGACGATGGCCAGTTTGTTCCGGAGGGAATTGCTCTCGATGAGGACGGGAGTTTCCTGCTCGGCAGTATTCGCAAAGGCCAGCTCATTCGAGCGAATGGCAAAGTCGAACTACTCAGTGACAAAGCGGGTCACTGGAGCGTATTCGGCATGCGCTTCGACGAAAAAGGCGACCTGTGGTTTGCCAGCGCGGCCGTGGCACAGCTTGCGGATCCCGGGCACACTATTGGCAGTTCGGGGCTGTTTCGTATCGATGTCGAATCGGGCGATATTACGCGCGAGGTCATCTTGCCCCAATCCGGAGACGACCAGGTTCTCGGTGATCTTGTCATCGAAGGCAGCTCGATTTACACAACCGACAGCCTGACGGGCGCGCTTTACCGCTACAGCATAGAGAAGGACAGGTACGAAACGCTGGCTGAGCCGGGTACGTTTGGCTCACCACAAGGCCTGGTGTTCGACGAATCCGGCGCCTACCTGTACGTGGCTGACTACATTGGCGGCCTGTATCGGGTGTCGCTGGCCGACGGGTTACGTGACCGCCTGATCGTGCCCAGGGACATAAGTGACCATGGCATCGATGGCCTGTATCGCCATGGTACCGAGCTTGTTGCGATCCAGAACGGCATTCGCCCGCATCGAGTGGTCGCCTTCCAGTTAAGTGGTGACGGCCTGGAAATCGACAGCGTCCGGACTCTCGTCGCTAACCATGAGCTGTTCGACGAGCCGACACTCGGGGTAGTGCAGGGCGACGAGTTCTTCTTCGTAGCGAATAGTCACTGGAACCGTTTCGACGAGAAAAACGAGCTCCCGGCCGATCTTTCCGGACCGACCATTCTGAAAGTGAGCCTTACGTCAAAAGAATAGCTTGACAAGTCGAATCAGAATGACTATTCTGCTTCACCATGAACCGAGCACGAACATTTGATCCCCACACGACGCTGTCGCAAGTCGTTGACTTGTTTTCGTCCAAGGGATACTCCGAGACCTCGATGGAGGATATCGTGCAGACGACCGGAGTCAGCCGTTACGGGCTGTACGGCACGTTCGGTACCAAACGTGAGCTGTTCGAGCAGGCGCTCGAGCAGTACGCAGAAGGCATGGGCAAGCAGTCCTTCCTGCGCTTGCTGGAGCCCGGAGCCTCGCTGGACCACATTCGCGCGATTTTCGACGAACGAGTCGCCGACATGTGCTGTGCCGAGGAACACAAGGGCTGCTTGTTCATCCACACTGCCATGCAACTGGCGCCTCAGGACGAGGAGTTGCGCGGGGTTTTGCAGCGCCTTATGAAGCGCATGTCGAAAGCTTTTGCGATCGGACTGGATTCCGCGAAAGGCCGGGGCGAGGTATCGAAGGATGTCGATGTTGATGCCGCGGGCGAGCTCTTGACGAGCACGATGTTTGGCCTGGCCGTCCTCGGACGCACCGGCTTCCCCAAAGCGACACTGGATGGCATCGTTGACAGCACGCTGGGATCGCTCCAGGAGGAGAGCAAGTAAGTCGTTTTTTTTGACCAAATCAGAATGAGAGTTCTGATTTGTAAGAGCATCCAAGGATGCGTTTTTTTTGAGTAAATCAGAATGTCTATTCTGGTAAATACGTAGGAGTAGGGCAATGAGGACTTTTAGCACCAAGACGATGATTTCACTGGCTTTGACAGGTCTGTTATTTACCGCCGCGGCTGCTCAGGCTGACTATGGCTACCGCGATGTGGCACCGCAGGACAAGATCGACCTGTGCGTTGCAGCGATTGCTGAGCAGGCAAACTACGAGGACGCGAATTACGTGCGTCACGAGGTTGAGTCGAAGTCGCGGGCAACAATCGGCTACACGCTGAACATCAGTACCCAGGTGTACGAAGAAGCGGATGGCCAACTGATTCGTGAGTACCGCACGATGTGCGCCGTGTCGAAACGGCCCGAGCCGGTCTCGTTCAGGATTCGCGAGACCAGGTGACGGACAGACTACAGGGCAATGGTGGCAATCAGCGGCAGGTGGTCGGATCCAATGCGCGGCCCTGAGCGCATCTCGACCACGCTGATGTCATCGGAGACCAGGAAATGATCTATGGGGATCATCGCGAACGGCAGGAATGTCGGCCAGGTTGGCACAATGCCGAACCCGGCGCGGGCATTTCGTAGTCCGGTGTCCTTCTCGAGCGAGCGGTAGTTCATATCCCACATGCTGGCGTTCAGGTCACCGAACAGCACCTGCGGCGCGTCCAGACCCTCGAGCAAGTCAGCGATGCTTGCGAGCTGTTCGTTTCGATCCGTGTAAAGCTGCGTGCTGATCGGGATCGTCGGGTGACTACCCACGAGGTGCACCGTCGCACCGTCGACATCCATCGTCGCGATAATTGTCGGGTAGCCCAACGGCGGGCTATCGATGTGACTTACCGAGGTAAACGGCACGCGTGAGAACAATGCGATGCCAAAATTACCTTCACGCGCCTCGGCGTACGAATACGGATAGTCCTGCCGCAGCGGATCCAGCGCAACGAGCCACTCGGGCGAGATCTCCTGGAGCAGGACAACGTCCGGTGACTCGGAATCGAGCAGATCCATCAGGCGGCCATACTCAGTATTACGCGACAGGACGTTCGCGTGGAGCAACTTCAGCGGCCTGTCCGCCTGGATCGCATTGCTGCCTATGTACCAGGGAATCACGTAGAAGGCATTGAGCCCGATGGCCAGAAGCAGGCCCGTGATGTAGACCGGCTGGCGGAGCAGCACAAAGGCGACGCAAAGCGCGACAGCGACAACCAGGTAGTGTGGTTTGAAGTGCGTAAACAGCTGAATGCCATAGTGATCGATGGGCAACGCGGTCACGATCGAGAATACGATCGTAACGATCGCAGCGGCCTGCAGCAGGCCGACCGCACTCACGTATTTGCCACGCATACGGGGCAATCCGGACGCTTGCTGACGCCGAGGTGACGGAACTCGCTTGCAACACCGTCGTACAGGCGCAGCAGCGGAGCCGGCGAATCGACGCCTGCCAGGAATTTCAGTGTTTCCACAGCCATCATCGTACCGATGACGCCGGGAACAGGTGCGAGCACGCCGTTCCCGGCACAGCTGCCGAGTGACTCGTCGGCCTCTTCATACAGGCAGCGGTAGCAGGGCGAAATTGAGTAGTCCGGTCCGAATACAGCGAGCTGGCCCTCGAAACGTATAGCCGAACCCGAAATAAGGCGACGACCCGCTTCGACACAAGCGTCATTGATCTCAAATCGAGTCGCGAAATTATCGCAGCCGTCGAGAACCAAGTCGGCGGAAGCGACAGCTTCCGCCAGCGCACCGCCATCAAGTCGTTTCGTTATCGCGCTGACGTCAATTGACGGGTTTATCTTACGCAGCCGCGCGGCGGCCACATCGGCTTTCCGTTCGCCAATATGGTCCGGCCCGTAAAGCACCTGGCGACCGAGATTTGTCTCGTCCACCGTATCGAAATCGCAGACGGCAATCTGGCCCACACCACTCGACGCCAGGTAAGCGGCCGCCGGGCAGCCGATGCCGCCCACGCCAATCAGCAGGACACGGCTTGTCGAGATTCGACGCTGGCCGTCCGCACCCACTTGCGGCAAGGCAAGATGTCGTGCCTCGCGGCTCAGCGTAGAGGAGGTCATTAGTCGTCGATGGTGACTTCGATGATCTCGACGGGCTCAACAGGAACGTCCTGGTGGCCGCCACTATTGCCGGTAGCGACCGCCGCAATCGCGTCGACGACATCCATGCCGCTCGATACTTTGCCGAATACGGCGTACCCGAAATCGCGCGTGCCATTATTCAGGAAGTCGTTGTCCCGCAGGTTAATGAAGAACTGCGATGTGGCGCTGTCGACGACACCGGTGCGGGCCATGGCGAGCGTGCCGCGAACATTCGATTCGCCGTTGTCCGCTTCATTCTTGATTGGGTCGCGCGTTGGCTTCGAGGACATGTCCTTGTCCATGCCACCGCCCTGAATCATGAAATTCGGAATGACGCGGTGAAAAATCGTGCCGTCAAAATGCTTGTCTGTCACGTACTGCCGGAAATTTTCACAGCTGATGGGGGCTTTTTCCTCGAACAGCTCGACGCCAATGTCGCCGTGGTTGGTTTTGATTGTGATCATGATGTCTCGATAAGGAGTTAATAAGTGGTCGCCTATTTACCACCTGAGCGTGCGGCTGTCACGCGAGGCAGGCCAGCGAGGTCATTATGGCAGCAAATTTCCGCCCAGCCGTGGTTTTCGAGCAGCGCCGCCACGTCAGGGGCCTGGTCCGCGCCATGCTCGATGAGAAGCATGCCGTTGTTCAAAAGTATCGTCGGGCAGTCGGCAGCCAACGCGCGAATTGCATCGAGGCCATCGTCCCCGGCGGCCAGGGCGGACTGCGGCTCATGCTGCAGGTCGCGGAGCGCCTCGTCGTCGCTGCGAACGTAGGGGGGGTTGGCAACGATGATGTCGAATTGGTGGCCCTGGACCGGCTCTGTCCAGTTGCCATGCGCGAGCGTGACATTGCCCTGTGACAACGCCCGCACGTTCTCGCGGGCGACAGCCAGCGCATCTTCGCTCACGTCGACAGCGGTGACCTTGCACAGTGGGCGTTCCCCGGCGAT
>JAACFG010000229.1 GCA_009937605.1 Gammaproteobacteria bacterium
TGGCGCGCCCGACAGGATTGATTCGTCGCTACGCTCCTCACCCTAAAGGGCGCACTTCGTGCGTCCATACGCTTCGCGTTTGTCGAACCTGTGACCCCTGCCTTCGGAGTTCGCTATTTTGTTTGTAAGTAACTGATATTATTGATGCTAACTGGCGGTACGTCCATTGCAATTGCAGTACTCTGCACAACCGTGCAGCACTCAGTCACACGAATCTCACACGGTCAACGTGCGGGGCCTTCATAGACCGGATTCCACTTGCCAGTCAGGTTCCTTCATCAGCTCCAGTACGCTGTCGCGAATTTCGGCAATTCGCGCCTCGCGGGTGGCCATGGCGGCTGCGATTTCGGGATCCGCACGTAGCTCCTCGGACCACGGGCTACGCTTAAAGTCGTGCCACTGGCTCGCCAGAATGTAGAAATTCTCGTTCATGTAAGTGGAGAAGAATGCAGCCTTGGCAGCTTCCAGGCCATTGAGTTCGAACTGAAACCGAACATACTCCGATTGATCCTCTCGAATCGTGATGCCCCTTTTCTCCAGCAACGCCATGAATGCCTCAACGTTGCGCTTGTGCGTTGCATCGTCATGAACGGCTTCGCTCAGGGGGAGTATCGCCCTATTCTGGATGTTCAACTCAGTCCAGCCGGTGACGGCATCGCCGCCGATCTGTGAAATGCCCGGGTAAAAGGATTCGAAAAAGTCGAGCCCTTCCTGGGCCTTACCGTCTGCCAGCATGATCACGGCATACTCATTCAGTATCACAGCTGCGATACCATCAGCGGCACCGGCATCGAGTATCGCCGTGAGCCCCGCCGGGACGATGCGCCGCAACGTCGCCTCATCATTCCGCTCGGCTGCCGCCTGTACCTCGAAACCAAAGATCATGGCAGGACTATGTGCGCGCAGTTTGAAATCCTCCAACCACCGATCGGCGTGCTCGTACAAGCCGAGTTCCGTGAAGGTGAGAGCAAGTTCGCCAGTCGGATTTGGATCCTCGGGATCGAGGATCTCGACACGCCGGAAATACCGCATTCCCTCAACGATGTCATGGCGATTAATCTCGAGTAGCCCAAGAGCCCGGAGTGCAAACGTATTGTCGGGCATCACTTTGAGTGCTGTCCTGAATGGTTGCTCGGCGGCCTCGATACCTGCTGTCTGCCACAGCAAACCACCCTGGGCCAACAACAAGGCCCCATTCAACGGATCACGTACAAGAGCATCCTGGACAAGTTGCAGGGCCTCATCAGCCCGAGAGTTCGAAGCCAGGTATCGCGCAACATCGCCGCGCAACATCGGGTCTCCCTGGCCTTCCTGGAACGTCAGAAACAGCTCATCCATCAAGTCGCGATAGGAGTCCACGTCCATTTCCCGGTTCGCGATAACGGCGCGAAGCCTTAGGTCGAATTGCCTGGCCACAAGATGCGTGGGATCCACCGCGAGTACTTCTGAGAGCAATCGTGCCGAGGTGACGGACGTCGTTTCAAACTCGCCGGTGCCTTTGCTGTATCTCAGGAAGTTGGATTGCACCAGGCCGATCTTGGCATCAATAAACGAGGGGTCGACAACCAGCGCTTGCGCGAAAAGCTCCTCGGCAGCTCCAAATGATTCGATCGTTCCCAGGGCCAATTGTTCAAGTGCCCGAAGATATATGTCGTAGGCATCGATGTTCTCCGTAAACACACCGACAACGTCCCCGTCACTTCCTGCCAGAAGCGTACTTCCGAGGGAACTCGAAACACTCAAAGCGATTTCGTCCTGGATCGCGAAGACGTCATCAAGCGTTCGATCGTAGTGTTTCGACCAGACCTGATAGCCATCTTCAGCGCGAATGAGCTGTGCGGTAATCCGAACACGGTTGTTTAATTTTTGTACACTGCCCTCAAGTATGTGGGCCACGCCCAACTCCGTTGCAATCGCTCGAACGTCAATATTCTTGTCTTTGAACGCAAATGCCGAAGTTCGGGCTGCTACCTTCAGGTCGGCAATCTGCGCCAGCATGTGCAGCAATGTCTCGGTCAGACCATCTGAAAAATATTCGTTGGCCGGATCGGCGCTCATGTTGGTAAACGGCAGTACCGCTATGGATTCGTACGGAATGACAGGGGCTTTTGAGCGCTCCATCTCGGCACCGGCCTCGGTCGCCGCCTCAATGAGCGCCGCGTCACGCTGGGGCTGCAGTATGAATCGGTCGAATGCGAAGAAACCTACGGCGAACGCCATCACCAGGAAAATGACGCGATCCCAGGTGCGGGCCTGCGCCCTGGATTGTTCGTTCGGCGGTGCTGCATCCTCGTCGCGCTTCAGTCCCTCAGGCGTCCATTCGAACGCCCAGGAAGTCGCCAACGCCGGCACCAGGCCGATACCGAGTGCGATCACGATGTAACGCAATACAATCTCGTCGACATCGAAGGCGGGCAGCAGGGTTTCTACGATCTGCAATAACAGCCAGGAGCCCGCAAGGTAAGCGGCGGCCATTCTCAAGACATTGCGACGACGTAGCTCGGCGAGAATTGGCATATAACGCAATGTTCCGTTGACTGGCAGCCCTCAGACTTACCAAATAGAAGCCGGAATACAAGTCCCTGACATACGGCTAACGTGTCCCTACCGTATATTCATCATTCGGGGCGCCTTCGGCGTCGAAAATGCTACGCGTTTGTCGAACATGAGGGCCTCGGCTCAAAACATAATTCATTGCGGGCGTAGCGAAGCAATCCCTGGATTGCTTCGCTACGCTCCTCGCAATGACGGGAAGTGGCGCGCCCGACAGGATTGATTCGTCGCTACGCTCCTCACCCTAAAGGGCGCACTTCGTGCGTCCATACGCTTCGCGTTTGTCGAACCTGTGA
>JAACFG010000103.1 GCA_009937605.1 Gammaproteobacteria bacterium
TCGCGTTAGCCACATCGGAGTCGTCGATCTCCACCCGAAACTCGTAAGGTGCGTCACCCCAGTGAAGCGCGAGTCGATCCACCAGTAACTGGGTCTCTCGCAGTCGTTCGTCATGCGGCGAAACCGTGACCAGGTCTTCAGGTAACCAGTCTGCGAAAAAATCCGCCTCCTTCTCGACCGGCACAAAATAAAGCGCGATTTCAACGATGAAGATCAGCGCCAGTGCGATGACAATGAAAATCGCAGTTAAGCCAACCACCAGCGTGCCCGCCTCAACGAGCGGGTGCGTGTCGCTGACATTGATTCCTTCCCTGGGTTTTTTCGGAATGAATTTCACGCGGCGCGTGCAAAACGCGACGCGAATTTAACCGCGGTGCCGAACGCCAGCATCTCGACGCCTGCGATACCTTTGCCGTCGCCGCGCGAATTCGCCAGTCGCGACGTCTCAAGCCGTACATTGAAGATCGCGTCGTAGCCCTGTTCACGCGCTGACTCAGTCATGCGCAACAATGCCTCGCGGCGCGCCCGATCGAGCAGAGGTTCATAGGTCTTGACGCGGCCACCGACGAGGGAGCGAAGACCCGCGATAACCCGCTTGAAGTAGTCGAGCGAGACGACAATGCTGCCCGAGACCATGGTCGAGCCGGACACATTCCAGTCGTCGGGCATCGTGTCGAAGGAAACCACAGGGAATCCGACGTTGTCGTCTTCACGGCGACGGATATTTCGAAAGTGCTTTCTCTCGATCATGCTGCCAATGAAATACGCCAGTAAGAGCAGAAGCAGCGGAAAGCCGAAATTCATAAACAGATTGACGTTTTCGACCGTATTGCCGTCCATATCATTCGACTCGCACGGCTGTGCCGTAGGCGAACAGCTCGGCTGCTCCCTGCGATATGGAACTGGTCGCGAAGCGAACGTTGACGACCGCATTGGCCCCCATCGACTTCGCCTGCTCAATCATGCGGTCGGTCGCCTCTTTGCGCGAATCCTGCAGGAGCTCGGTATAACCCTTGAGCTCCCCGCCGACTACATTTTTCAGGCCCGCCATGATGTCCCGCCCAATGTGTTTTGCGCGCACCGTGTTTCCCGAAACGACGCCGTAGAACTCGACGATTCGACGACCGGGAATACTCTCCGTGTTGCTGATTTCCATTCGTGCACCTCTGGTAAAAGTCTGCGCTTAGCTTATCACTATCGATTGTCGACCCCGGTGCCAGGTCGCACTGAAACACGCTCAATAAGCGCGCATTTATGGGTCAGATGTCGGATTCAGGGGGAGGCAGCCCAGGCATCCATTTCACGGCCATGCGGCGGCTCCCGCTTGGTACGCCCGCTCGGGCCCGCTTGTCCCACCGAAAATGCGACTCGATTCCCAAGAAAAGTGTCGAAATTCATTGATTTATCACGAATGAGTCCTATACTGCCCCCAGCTAGAACGATCGGCTGATATTTGTGTGTTCCATTGCGAAGTTTCTAAGATTCATTCTCCGTCCTGTTATTCATAAGTACCAACATCACTTCTCGCGACCCGGTCCAGGTTAACGGGCCACATACTTTTGATTTAATTAGGAATAGAAAATGTCTAGAACAACCGGAACAGTAAAATGGTTCAACGAAGCTAAAGGCTTTGGCTTCATCGAGCAGGAATCAGGACCCGACGTATTTGCTCATTTCAGCAACATCTCGGGCGACGGATTCAAGACGCTGGCCGAAGGCCAGAAGGTCGAGTTCACAGTTACGGCCGGCCAGAAAGGCCCGCAGGCTGAGAACATCGTAGCCATCTAAGCTAGCACTAGTTTGGAACGAAAGGCGGGTCCGCATGGACCCGCCTTTTTTTATGCGCGTATCCGCGGATCGTCCAGGCGTCAGCTCGCCCGTTCGAAATCGCCCGGTTCCTGCTTCGCCATGTGCTCGTAGGTCGCCCACCTCCGATCGACCGTTTCCTGTGCCATCACCATAAGTCGTTCCGCCTCCTCCGGATTGGTCTTTGTCAGCACTTTGTAGCGGTTCTCGTTGTACGCGTACTCGCGCAGCGGAATGCTTGGCGCGAGCGAATCGAGAACAAACGGCTTCTTGCCCGCTGTGCGCAATGCGGGGTTATAGCGAATCAATGGCCAGTAGCCACTCATCGTTGCCAGTTTCTGTTGTCTTAGGCCATCCTTGAGGTCATAACCGTGAGCGATGCAATGACTGTAGGCCAGGATCAACGATGGGCCGTTGTACTCCTCGGCCTCGCGCATGGCGAGCAGCGTCTGTTGCGGATTAGCGCCCATCGCCACCTGCGCGACGTACACGTTGCCGCTCGAGATAGCCTGTAATGCCAGGTCTTTCTTGCCAACACGTTTGCCGGCAGAGGCAAACTTGGCCGATGCGCCCAGCGGCGTCGCTTTCGACATCTGTCCACCGGTATTGGAGTACACCTCCGTATCCATAACAAGGACGTTTACATTGCGCCCACTCGCAAGCACGTGATCCAGCCCACCGGAGTCGATGTCGTAAGCCCAGCCATCACCACCGACGAGCCAGATGCTGCGACGGACCAGGTGATCGATAATCGACAATAATGCGGTTGCCTTGCGGCTTTCCCTCTTTTCGAGAAGCGTGTTGAGTCGTTTCTTGAGATCTGCAACACGACGTCGTTGTGCGCGAATCTCACTACCCACGCGTTGTCCACCGTGGACCAGCTGGTGAGCGATATCTTCGCCAATCTCGGGCGCCAACTCCGCGATCATCTGCTTGGCAATGGCCATGTGATGGTCTGCCGCGATGCGCATGCCCAGCCCGAACTCGGCATTGTCTTCAAACAGTGAATTGGACCAGGCGGGTCCACTGCCTTCCGCATTCTTGCTCCACGGTGTGGTCGGCAAATTACCACCATAAATTGATGAACAGCCGGTCGCGTTAGCCACAATCAGGCGGGGTCCAAACAGCTGTGACAGCAACCTGACGTACGGCGTCTCGCCGCAACCGGCACAGGCACCGGAGAACTCGAACAAGGGCTGCAGGAATTGTGCGCCGCGAACGGACGAGTACTCGATTTCTGCCCGGTTGTTGAACCCAAGCGTCTCAAAGAACTCGATATCGGCCTTGGCTTCTTCGAGCAGTGGCGCCTTCTGGGCCATATTGATGGCACGGACTTCAGGGTCATCCGGGCTTTTTACCGGGCAGGCATCGACGCAGAGATTGCACCCTGTGCAGTCCTCCACGTAAACCTGCAATGAGTATCGCGTCTCGGGAAACCCGCGCGCAGAAATCGGTGCCGATGGGAATCCAACCGGGGCTTCTTCGAGTTTGCTTTCGTGGAAGAACTTCGCTCGAATGACGGCGTGGGGGCAAACAAACGAACAGTTTCCGCACTGGATGCAAAGATCGGGCTCCCACTTCGGTACCCGGTCAGAAATGTTGCCCTTCTCGAATTGAGAGGTCGAACTCGGATACGTTCCGTCAACGGGAAGCATGCTGACTGGCAGGTCATCGCCGTGCCCGCGCATCATCTGCGCCGTCACTTCGCGTACGAACTGTGGGGCATCCTCGGGTACGACCTCATCTAACGCGCGCGTACTACTGGCCCGACCAGGCACTTCGACTTCGTGTAGATGATCGAGTGCCGCATCCACCGCGGCGAAGTTCTTCTCAACAATTTCCCGACCCTTTTTGATGTAGGTCTTTTCAATCGCCTTCTTGATCTGTTGAATTGCCTCGTCGCGCGGCAGCACTCCCGATAACGCAAAGAAACAGGCCTGCATGATCGTATTAATGCGCTTGCCCATGCCGGCTTTGTGCGCGACATTCGCAGCGTCGATGACGTGCAGGCTGATATCACGATCGATGATTGTTTCCTGCACCGGCTGCGGCAAATGTTCCCAGACCTGCTCGGCCGCGTACGGGCTGTCGAGAAGGAACACCGCACCATTGGCTGCGTCCTTAAGCAGCTCGATCTTGTTGACCAGGTTAAATTTGTGGCACGCGATAAAGTCGGCGGACTGAATCAGGTACGGCGCATTGATCGGCTCCGGACCGAAGCGCAGATGCGAAACAGTACGCGAACCCGATTTCTTCGAGTCATATACGAAATAGCCCTGGCAATGCAGGTCCGTGTTCTCACCAATGATCTTGATACTGTTCTTGTTAGCGCCAACCGTTCCGTCGGCGCCCATGCCAAAGAACTGCGCGCGCGTGACACCTTCGCCCTCTATCTGGAACGAGGGATCGTAGTCCAGGCTCGTGTGCGTGACGTCATCATTGATACCGATCGTGAAGTGATTCTTCGGTTCATCCTTGTCAAGTTCTCCGTAGATTGCCTTGACCATCGCTGGCGTGAACTCTTTGGACGACAGACCGTAACGCCCGCCAATGACACGCGGCATTGACTGAATCGTGCCTTGGCCAAGGGCCTCGGCGAGCCCTGTGATTACATCCTGGTAGAGCGGCTCGCCAACTGCACCGATTTCCTTGGTGCGATCCAGCACCGCAATGTGAGTCGCTGTCTGTGGAAGTGCTGCGAGCAGATGTTCGTTTGAGAACGGGCGGAACAGGCGGACATTGATCATGCCGAGTCCCTTCTCGGGCAGCGCATCAATGGTCTGCTGTACGGTCTCGGCACCCGAGCCCATGAGAATAATGACGCGTGTTGCTTCGGGATCGCCGTGGTAGTCGAACAGTCGATATTGGCGACCGGTTAGCTCTGCAAACTTATCCATCGTGGCTTGCACGATGCCGGGCGTCTTCTGGTAGTAAGTATTGACGCTTTCACGGCCCTGGAAATACACATCCGGGTTCTGGGCCGTGCCGCGAATGAACGGGTTGTCCGGATTCAGGGCGCGACGACGATGTTCGTAGACGAGATCGTTGTCGATCATTTCGCGCATCTGGTCGTAGCTGACGAGGTCGATTTTGCTAACTTCGTGCGACGTGCGGAAGCCGTCAAAGAAGTGAATGAACGGCACCCGCGACTCCAGCGTCGCAGCATGACTGACCAGTGCGAGGTCCTGTGCCACCTGCACCGAAGAGGACGCAAGCTGTCCAAACCCGGTGGTTCGAGCGGCCATTACGTCCTGGTGATCGCCGAAAATGGATAACGCCTGTGCTGCCAGCGCTCGCGAAGCAACATGAAACACGGCTGAAGTCAGCTCGCCAGCAATCTTGTACATGTTCGGCAACATGAGCATGAGGCCCTGCGACGCCGTGAAAGTCGTCGTCAGTGCGCCCGTCTGCAAGGCACCATGTGCCGTACCAGCCGCCCCGCCTTCGCTCTGCATTTCGATAATATCGGGTACATGGCCCCAGATATTCTCTTTGCCACCTGCCGCCCAGACGTCGGCGGACTCGGCCATCGCGGATGACGGTGTAATCGGATAAATCGAACAGATCTCGCTGACCGCATAGGCCACTCTCGCGACCGCTTCGTTTCCTTCCAGGGCACGCTTCTCATTCATGCGGTCGCTCCTTCGACGCCAGGTTCATCGGTCATTTCAATCGCGTGGCAGGGGCACTGCTCGTAGCACACGGCACAGCCGGTGCATTTGTCGAAGTCAAACTTGTAACGGTTACCTGGCCCCAGCTTGATGATCGCGCCTTCAGGACACGCGCCGTAGCAACCATCGCATTCAAAACAATTTCCACAGGAGAGGCAGCGACCCGCCTCGAACAGGGCCTCGGACTCCGACAGGTTCTGCAGAATCTCGTCAAAACCTTCGCGCTCCGCGACCGGCAAACGCTCTTGCTCCACCTGTGGCGCGTGGGTGCGATACCAGAGCTGCAGCCGCTCATACCCGATGATTTCATTGCGGGGACCGCGACGGTACTTCGACTCGTTGAGATAGGCATCGATATGACGAGCGGCATGTTTGCCATGCCCGACAGCGATCGTGACTGACCGATCCGTCGGCACCATGTCCCCTCCGGCAAAGATGCCGTCATGACCTGTCATCATGTTGTCGTCGACCTTGACGGTGTGATCCCACTCGAACTCGATGCCGGGGACCGATTCGAGGAAAGCGGTGTCGGTGTCCTGCCCGACTGCCAGGATCAGGGAATCGGCTTCGAGCTCTTCATACTTGCCGGTAGGCTGCGGTCGACCGTTCTCGTCAAGTTCCATGACCTCGACCTTGAACGTCGACTTGTCAATTTCCTTGATTGTGCGAAGCCAGTTGATTTTGACGCCCTCTTCGAGCGCTTCGTCAGCCTCAAAGTCGTGTGCCGGCATGCTCCCGCGATCGCGGCGATAAATGATCATCGCTTCCGTCGCGCCCAGCCGTTTTGCCGTGCGGGCGGCGTCCATGGCGGTATTGCCACCGCCGTAGATGGCCACGCGACGACCGATCTTCGGAGCCTCGCCCTCCTTCGCCTGGCTAAGGAAACTGACAGCGTCGAGAATCTTGCCTGCGTCGCGGTTGGGAATATCGATCTTCTTGCTGATGTGTGCGCCGACCGCAACAAATACCGCATCAAAGCCGCCTTCCTCTTTCTCGGCGAGAACGTCATCGACCCGGTGGTTCAGAGTGATCTTCACGCCAAGGTTCTCGATGCGATCAATTTCTGCCTGCAATTCATCTCGTGGCATGCGGTAGGCCGGAATGCCGAAGTGGATCATGCCGCCAGCTACGGGGCCCGCTTCCCGGATTTCCACTGCATGTCCCATTCGCGTGAGGTGATACGCAGCGGACAGCCCGCTTGGCCCCGCACCGATGACCAGGATCTTCCTGCCGCTGCTCTCGGTTGGCTTCGTGAACTGCCAGTTCATCTCCAACGCCATGTCGCCCAGGAATCGCTCCACCGCGTGAATGCTTACCGGGCTGTCGGTAAATGCCCGATTACAGACACTTTCGCAGGGGTGGTAGCAAACGCGTCCATGAATGGACGGCAGTGGATTGCTGTCGACCAGTTCCCGCCATGCGGCTTCGTGCTCCCCGGCCTGGGCCAGGGCCAGCCACGCCTGGATATTCTCGCCCGCGGGACAGGCATCGTTACAGGGCGGCAGGAAATCAACGTATTCGGGGCGGCGCGTGCGTAAAGCACCCGTTCCCCGGGCGTGGCGCGTCAGGTCAGCGCTTTGTGTCAGGTCTTTGTCAGTCATGATGGGACGTAATGTTAAGAATGATGTTCCACACCGGCATCAGGACTATTACTGATTTAAATGATGGCGCAGTAATTTCCCTTATTTCAAACAGTTACCAGTGCAACCAAAATTAGCTGCATGAAGACAATTATCGAACCCTTTCGGATCAAAATGGTTGAGCCGATCAAGCTCACCACACGGAGTGAGCGCAAGGACCTGATCCAGGACGCTCACTACAATACGTTCCTGTTGCGCGCCGAGGACGTGATCATCGACCTGCTGACCGATTCCGGCACAAGTGCGATGTCGTCCGACGCCTGGGGCGCCCTGATGCGCGGCGACGAATCCTACGCCGGCGCCCGCAGCTGGTTCCGGTTTCGAGACACGGTCAAGGACATCTTCGGCTTCGAGCAGGTCATACCGACGCACCAGGGCCGCGCCGCCGAACACATCCTGTTCGGCGTCATGGTGAAGCCCGGTCAGATCGTGCCCAACAACACCCACTTCGATACGACGCGCGGCAATATTGATTTTGTTGGCGGCCAACCAATCGACCTCCCGTGCGCCGAGGCCGATGACCTCGATTCCCGATTCCCGTTCAAGGGCAACATGGATACCGCGGCGCTCGAGAAACTCGTGGCTGAGCACGGCCCCGAGAACATTCCCGTCATCATGGTGACCGTGACGAATAATTCCGGGGGTGGGCAGCCGGTATCCATGGCCAACATCCGGGAGATCAGCCGGATCGCGAAAGCCGCGGGAATTCCGTTCTATATCGATGCCTGTCGATTTGCGGAAAACTCGCATTTCATCAAGCACCGCGAAGAAGGCTATGCCGACGTTGCGCCCATCGACATCGCCAGGGAAATGTTCAGCTACGCCGACGGCTGTACGATGTCGGCCAAGAAGGATTCTTTCGCCAATATCGGTGGCTTTCTGTGCACAAACGATGCGTCCCTGGCCCATCAGGAACGCAACATCCTGATCATGACAGAGGGTTTCCCCACTTATGGTGGCCTGGCCGGACGCGATTTGGAGGCGATTGCGGTCGGCTTGCGGGAAACACTGGATGAGAACTACCTCGACTATCGCCTGTTATCCACGCGCTACGTCGTCGAACGCCTGGTGGACGCAGGCATACCGGTCATGGCACCGGCGGGTGGACACGCCGTCTACCTGGACGCACGCCGATTCCTGCCGCACATTGAGCCGCTGCAGTACCCGGGACAGGCGCTGTCAGTTGAGTTGTACCTTGAAGCAGGTATTCGCACCGCCGAGATTGGCACGGTCATGTTCGGACTGGATCCACACACGGGCGAAGAAGCGCCGGCTCGGCTTGATCTGCTGCGGCTTGCGATACCGCGACGCGTCTACACGCAAAGTCACATGGACTACGTGCTCGAAGCGATTAACCAGGTCTGGGAACGTCGCGAAAGTTTGCGCGGCATGAAGATTGTTGAAGCGCCACAATTCCTGCGTCACTTCACGGCACATTTTGAATACGTCTAGTCGAGGGGTTCAGAATCCGGTGATGGAACCCGGGCGGGCACGCAGCAGCTTGAAACGGTGAAAGCCCAGCTTGATGTATGGCTCCAGGGGGAAATCGACCATTCCGTGGAGTTCACGCTTTTTCAGGTCCCGCGAACATTGGAACTCGCCGCCGTGTCCCTTGTTGATTTTTGAGAGAGACACGTAGCAAATCTTCGACGGGCACGTGAGCGCGCAGCCCGCGTTCGCAAACAGGGTGATTTTGTCCTTGTTCTTGATCTTCTCAAGAAAATCCAGGTTCTCGTTGACGCTCATCGGCAGTACGACCGAATCATATAGCTCCATCGCCTGTTCGATTTTTTCGTTAGATTTGAGATTCTTGATGACGCTCGCATCGAGCCGGTAATCGGGAAAGTCGTCGCGCACCCAGCGAGCCAGGTCGTCGTTCGTGCAGATGATCGAATTACCTGTCTTGTGAAATTTCTTCAGCAGAGGCTTGTTCTCAAGATACTCCTCACGTTCGACATAGTGATTCGACATCGGCAAGCGAATGCCTATGCCCGCATTGTTCAGCTGGTATACGTCGCGATCAGACAGCTCACGACGCGTGAACGCGCGGCCACCGTACAGGCTACTGCGCTCAACGAATCCGAAGAGGCTATCTATTTCACGCAACGGCACGTTGCCATAGTTGTTCCGCAGGTAGGCGAACACGGGAAATTGCGGCTGCTTTCCGCGTGCAGACACCGTGTAGGTCGCTGGAGGAGGCGGCAGCGGCTCCGCTTGTGTGAAGATGCGGTCAGCGGCAACCGCCGTAATATCTACGTCAATCTTTCCAGTACTCATTCTCACTCATTCGGAGGAATCTTTGTCGCCTGCCAGGCGACCGCCTTCCAGATGCCATCCCGTTTCAAAAACGTGCCCGTATTGTAGTAGTACATCACGCTGGCGCCCGCCCCCTCATTCGTAGGTGTAC
This sequence comes from Gammaproteobacteria bacterium, assembly GCA_009937605.1. Classification (GTDB taxonomy): domain Bacteria; phylum Pseudomonadota; class Gammaproteobacteria; order Steroidobacterales; family Woeseiaceae; genus UBA1847. The sequence goes on from JAACFG010000103.1 coordinate 9,525, forward strand.
CTACGAGCTTGAACGCGACCACGGCTGTGTCACCGTAAAGTCGTACGTCGACGTCTTCACCTGAATAGACGATTTCCGGAGGCGCGTCATTTTCCTCGTCGGAGGTGGAATCAAACCCGGACATGATGTCGGCCTTGCCGAACCGAAGGCCCGCCGACGAGCTGTAGACGAGATCGTCAGCCCAGAAGCGCTCGTGAGCCGCCTCCTTGCCGGAGTTCGCGAGGAAGTCCTGTAGCAAATCAGTCAGATCTTCGACATCCGACGCAGCTGCCGGCTGCACCAGTAGCACTGAAAACCCGAGCAACAGGACCTTGATGAATCTATTCATAATCTTGATTTCCTTTCTGCAACTGCGGCTACCCTGCGCGCTTCTGCGGCAACTGCGTATTCCGGCGCTTCGAGTATTGGCGGTTCAATTGATTTGGGTAATTGTAACTCTAATACGCTGATTTTACCGGGAGGAAACCGCGCATGTCCGACCTGTTCCGCCCCATAGGTGCACGCCAACTCGCCAGGTGGGTATTTGAGGAACTGGACAGCCAGGACCGCGTATTGGGTATTCCCCGGAAAACCTTCTTTGTTCCGGATCCAGGCGCTCCCTACCGCACGCAGGCATTCGGGCAAGCACTCGACACACCGTTCGGACCAGCCGCCGGCCCGCACTCTCAGATGGCACAAAATATTGTCGCTGCATGGCTGTGCGGCGCCCGTTATATTGAGCTCAAAACCGTGCAGACGCTCGACGAACTCAATGTCAGCAAACCCTGTATCGACATGGAGGACGAAGGCTACAACGTCGAATGGTCGCAGGAATTGAAAGTCCGGCAATCATTCGATGAGTACCTGCTTGCCTGGGTGCTCATCCATGCCCTGCACCACAAGCTTGGATTCACAGGCGAGTCACCGGGCGTAATTTTCAACCTCAGTGTCGGCTACGACCTGGCTGGCATACAGCAAGCGAACATGCAGTGGTTCCTGGACCAGGCGGATAATTCCGCCGAGCGCAAACAGCAGGTTGTCGAGGAAGTCGCCTGCTATTACCCCGCTGTGAGAGAAATCGAAATCCCGGACCGGATTTCCAACAACGTGACACTCTCGACCATGCATGGCTGCCCGCCTGGCGAGATCGAGAGTATCTGCGATTACCTGATGCGTGAAAGACATCTGCACACGCTCGTGAAATGCAACCCCACGCTGCTCGGACAGGTGCAGGTCAGGTCCCTGATCAACGATGAACTTGGTTTCAGTGATGTCGTCGTACCCGATATCGCGTTCGAGCATGATTTAAAGTTCGAAGACGCCGTGCCCATGCTCCGCAGGCTGCAGTCGGTCGCCCTGGAGTGTGGCCTCGAGTTCGGCGTCAAATTATCTAACACACTCGAGGTCGAGAACCGACGGCAGGTATTTGCCGCGGACGAGAAGATGATGTATCTCTCCGGCCGTCCGTTGCACGCAGTCACTGTAAACCTCGCGTACAAGCTTGCGCGGGAATTCGATGGGCAACTGCCGATGTCGTTTTCAGCAGGCGCAAGTTCCTATAACGCGGCGGCCCTGCTCAGGATTGGCATGCAGACCGTCACGGTTTGTTCGGACCTCCTCAAGACCGGCGGCTACCTCCGGCTGCTCGACTACATCGACGCGGTCAGGGACATTTCGGTCGACCTCACTAATGCAACCGACGAACTTGGCCGTTACGCCGAGGCGGTCCGCACAGACCCGGACAATATGCGCTCCGAGTTCGTGACCTCGGGGAGCAAGACAGACCGCGTCCTGGGCGCCTTCGATTGCATCAAGGCGCCTTGCGTCGATGCCTGCCCGCTCGACCAGCAGGTCCCGCAATACATTGGGGCCGTTTGCGAGAACAAAATCG
>JAACFG010000230.1 GCA_009937605.1 Gammaproteobacteria bacterium
AATGCCGGCCAGGTGTGCACATCGCCCACGCGTTTTTTCGTGCACGAGAGTATTTTTGAGAAGTACACCGAAATATTCGTGCGTCGCGCTGCGGCGACTGTTGTGGGTAATGGCGTCGAGCCGGGTGTCGAAATGGGGCCACTCGCAAATCCCCGCAGGGTCGACGCACTGGCGGGCCTGGTCGAAAACGCGTGCGCAGAAGGCGCAGAGCTCAAGACCGGGGGCAGCAAGCTGGGCGAGAAAGGCTACTTTTTTCAGCCAACAGTGCTGGCGAACGTACCCGACAGCGCGCACGTTATGCAGGAAGAGCCCTTCGGACCCTTGGCGATTATCAATCCCGTGGCATCACTGGATGAGGCCATTGAGAAAGCGAACTCGGTGCCGTATGGGCTTGCCGCGTACGGATTCACCAACCGGGCAGACTACGTGGATCGAATGGTCGAGGGCATCGAGGCCGGCAATGTGTCGATCAATACGCTGGAAGCATCGCTGCCAGAGACGCCATTCGGCGGCGTCAAGTCGAGTGGCTATGGCCGTGAAGGCGGTACGGAAGGGCTGTTCAACTACATGATCACGAAGAATATTTCGCACAGCCTGTCGATCGTTTAGACGTAATCTCCCAGTTGATTGATCACACAGAGCGCTGTGGACAACACACCCGAACACGCCTGCGGCTATGGATTCGGGAATGTTGTCCACAGCGCTCGTCCAGGCTAATCACGAACTCGGACACTACCTCCATACCGTGATCAAGACGGCGAGGGACAAGTAGCCGAATCCATAGCCGAGCTGGCAATTGGATAGAAATACGTGGTGAAAATGGAACTCGCGAGGCGTGTTCGGCTGCTTGTCCGTCGCCGGCTTGCTGTGCCGCTGGGAGGTTACATCTCGTGTCCGAAAGTCTCGACGGCGAGGCTGTGGAGTTGCTCCATGATCTCCTGATCGTCCCAGTTCTCTTCGATATTCGGCCACCCCATGATGATATCCATTACCCGATTTTGCTCATCGCCAATGCGTAGCGCTTCCGCATAGGGAATGTCCGGTGAGAACGTCACCATTGAGTACAGCGGCGTCCACAATTCCGGAAAGCGGGCGCTGAATTTCGCTTCGATCATCTTGCGGACCTGGAATCGCCTGTCGCCCGACAGGTCGCTCATCTCGATGAAATTCCGCTTGGACAGCTCTGCGATGGCATCGCCGTTAGGCTTCCTCGCATTCTCGTACGCTGGAAAAATGGCGTCCCAGTTATGATCGTGCACGTCGATTAGTCGATTGAGCTCGGCACAGTCTTCAAAGCCGCAATTCATGCCCTGGCCGTAGAACGGTACGATGGCGTGTGCAGCGTCCCCGATAAGCCCTACCTTCCGATTGAATGACCATGGGAACACCTGGACGAGAAACAGCGGCGACGCCGTCCTCTCCAGGAACACGTCAACAGGATCTTCCAGGTACTCCACCGCATCGGCGAAATTGGTTTCAAAGAACGCCTTCACCGCGGGTCGCTCATGCAACGACCCAAAGGACGGGTCGCCAGCGAAATTCAGGAACATCGTGCACGTGAAGGTGCCATCCGGGTTCGGCAAAGCAATAAGCATGAAGTCCTTGCGCGGCCAGATGTGCAACGCGTTCTTCTCGAGCTTGTGCGAGCCATCCGGGTTGGCTGGTATGTTCAGCTCGATGTAGCCCTGCGGCATGTACTCCTGGCTGTAGCTGAACCTGGGCAGATCGTGCGCGAGACGACGGACTTTCGAATGCGCCCCGTCGGCGCCGAAGAGGTAGTCCGCGTCGACCGTAAGCTCGCGTTCGTCCTTCACCTGGAACACAGCGCTCGCTGTTTCGAAATCGACATTGACGAGGCGATGCTCGAAGTGAGTCTCGACGTTCGGCTCGTCGTCGGCGATATCAAGCAGTCGCTCATTGATGCCGCCGCGCGAAACCGACCAGATAGCGTCGCCTTCCCTGCCGTATGGCAAATCGCTGAGCACACCGTCGAGACCGTGAATTGCGCGGTGATACATCGGGATGGCGTTGTCCTTTGTATCTGCACTGATCCCGATCTGTTGCAGCGAATTCCACCCCCTGTCGGATAACGCGATATTGATCGACTTACCCTGGTAGATATTGGTCTCGCGTGAATCCGGACGGCCCTCGTACACACCGACCTCGTAGCCGTGCCTGCCCAACAGGATCGCGAGCAACGAACCCACCGGCCCACCGCCCGCAACCGTAAACCTGTTCCGCGTCATCGTCTAAAGCCCCCGCGTCAGCAGTTCGCGCATCACCCTGCCGAAGGTAAACACGTCCTCAAACGAGTTATACAGCGGTACCGGCGCCATGCGAATGACGCAGGGCTCGCGAAAATCAACGATAAGACCCGCAGCGATCATGTCATCGAACAGCGCGCGTTCACGCCCGGCAATATCAACCGAAATCTGGGCGCCGCGCTGCTCGACATCCCGCGGCGTAATGACGCTGATCTTCGCATCCGGGAACTCCCTCGCCAGTTCGTCAATGGTGTATTCGAGATAGCCGGTCAGTCGCTCACTCTTGTGTCGCAACGCCGCCATACCCGCCTCGGCGAATATTCCGAGCGATGCCTTCATCGCTGCCATACCAAGAATCGGCACGTTACTCAGCTGCCAGCCCTCGGCGCCCTCCATAGGCTGGAAGCCATTCTTCATCTCAAATCGCGTCGTCTTGTCGTGTCCCCACCATCCACCAAAGCGAGGCAGGTCGAAACTCCGGCCATGACGCTCGTGGACGAAGATCCCTCCGACATTGCCGGGGCTCGAATTCAGGTACTTGTAGGAACACCACGCGGCGAA
>JAACFG010000104.1 GCA_009937605.1 Gammaproteobacteria bacterium
CGCGCCGATGACGCGGTCACCCACCGAAAACCTCGTCACGTCCTTGCCAATCGCGGTAACGATTCCAGCAGCCTCGTTGCCCGGGACGAATGGCGTCGGCGTCTGGACCTGATACTTCCCGGCGATAATCAATATGTCCGCGAAATTCAGTCCGGCAGCCCTGACATCGAACACGATTTCCCTGTCACCGGGCAGCGGATCGTCCCATTCCTCGATCGTGAGGTACTCCGGAGAACCATAGTCATTGCAGGTTAAGGCACGCATGGCGGCAGTCTACACGGACAGCCACATTGGCGTCCGCATGGTTTAGAATCCCCGCTTCGCAGCGCCAGACCGAGGTCATTATGTTCCGCCAGATATCGCTTATCGTATTTGCCATCCTGTTTCTCTCCGCGTGCTCGAAAGAGACGCCTGAAGTCGATGATTACGATCCGGCACGTGATTACTTCACCTTCGCCAACACAGACGCGTTCGTTACAGAACACCTGGTATTGGATCTTGACGTGGACTTTGAGGCCGAAGAGTTTCGAGGTTTGGCAATTCTGACGATGCGTCGCCTGGATCCGGAGGCAAGCGAAATCATCCTGGACACGCGCGACCTGACGATCGCGGGCGCGTCCGTATTGACGGCTGGTAACGCCGAGCCGGCTGAGCATCGCTTTGGCGAAACACATGCGACACTGGGTACGCCGCTAGTTATCACCGTGCCCGCCGGCACTGGCGAGAAGTTTGACCTCGTAATTGAATACAAGACCAGCCCTGAATCGAGCGCGTTGCAGTGGTTGCCGCCCGAACTGACAGCTGGAGGCAAGTTCCCGATGGTGTTCTCGCAATCCCAGGCCGTGCATGCACGCAGTTGGGTGCCGCTGCAGGATACGCCGGCTTTGCGCATCACTTACGAAGCAACCGTACGCACGCCAGAAGCCTTGCTTGCCGTCATGAGCGCGAATAATGACCCGCTGACCCCGCGTACAGGCGAATACCACTTCGAAATGCCGCAGCCGATCCCGTCGTACCTGCTTGCTATCGCGGTCGGCAACTTCTATTTCGCGCCGCTCGGCGAGGATACCGGAATCTACTCGGAGCCCGAGCTGCTCGATGCTTCGGTGTACGAGTTCGCCGACACGCAGGCCATGCTGGAACTGGCTGAAGAGATGTACGGTCCTTATGACTGGGGCCGCTACGACTTGCTGGTCCTGCCGCCGAGTTTTCCTTACGGCGGGATGGAGAATCCCCGGCTGTCCTTTATCACACCGAGCCTGCTGGCCGGCGATCGCAGCCTGGTGTCGGTCATAGCGCATGAGCTCGCCCATTCGTGGTCGGGGAACCTGGTTACCAATGCCACATGGCGGGATGGCTGGCTCAATGAGGGCATGACGAGCTACATCGAATCAAGGCTGATGGAAGTTATCTACGACCGGAATCGCGTCGACGAGGAACGTGTTCTCATGTACCGCGAGCTCCTTCTCGACCTCGAGGAGGTTCCCGAGCACATGCAGGCGTTGGCGCCGCGCCTCGATGACACGACCTCCGAGGACTTCCAGGGTGGTATCCACTACAGCAAGGGTCAGATGTTCCTCGAATACCTGGAGAATGAATTCGGTCGTGAGGCCTTCGATGCGTTTCTCGAAGCGTACTTCCAGGAGTTCGCATTCGGGACGATTACTACCGAGGGTTTTCTCGATTTCCTCGAACTCAAACTTCTGAGCCAGGAAGGTGCGTCGGTGACGAGGGAGCAGGCCGAGCAATGGACGTACGGCCCCGCTTTGCCCGAAAGCGCAATTGTCCCGGAGTCTGAAAACCTGGCTATTGCGGCGAGTATGGCGCAGGCATGGGCAGGAGGAGAGATGGAACTTGTGGACGTCCCCGTTGCGGACTGGAGTCCGCAAGCGACCATCCACTTCATCAACAGTCTGCCCGATGACATCTCATTCGAGAAGCTCGGCGAGCTCGATGCGGGCTGGGGTCTTAGTGATACGCGCAATGCCGAGATCGGGCGCACCTGGTTCATCCAGGTCGCTACGCGACGCTACACCGATGCGTATGACGAGCTCGAGGCACATCTCAATCGCTACGGCAGGGGTCGACTCATTGCTCCCGTTTACCGTGCGTTGGCCCAGAACGGTGAGGATCGCGATTTGGCGCGGGAAATGTTTGAGCGCGCTCGCGGCGCCTACCACCCGATTACGGTCGGCTGGATCGCGGGCGGGTTCGAAGACGAAGAGTAGGAACAATGCTTACGGCAGCGCCAGCTGCCGTAAACACTTTTTCCGGAAGACTTTAGTACCCGGTGGTGTCCTCTGAGGTCCCCATCACGGCGGGTCTCAGCGACTGCAGTATCGCGTTGACTTCGCCGGCCACGGCCTCATCTTCGACGTTCATGTTGACCGCCTTTAATACGTCGCTGACAGCCGCGTCAAAGTCAGCTTCAGTCAGGCCGAGCGGCGCGTGGGCTGTCGTCATGTCGCGACCTTCATACTTGTTCGGGCCACCGGTGCCGGCTGCGAAGAACGCAGTGACATTTGCGTGAAGCTTTTCGAGATCGATACCGTCCAGTATGTCGACTATTTCGTCATTCTCCAGGTGCAGGGCAATCGTGTCCGCCACAATTTTGTCGACGCCGTCCCAGCCACCCATGCGCTCATAAAGCGTTGGACCCTCAGCCGCTCCTTCTTCGCCAGCGAACGCGGCGGGACTGAACATCAACAAGACGCAGGCCACGGTCAGAATTCTTGCGATTGTCATCATTTTTCTCCCCTAAATTATTATTATGTTTCTGTGGCCACATCTATAGCATAGGACTCCCAGGTTCCGAAAGGCTGATTCAGGGCGCCCCTTCTGTATGACAAAGATCATGCCGCCGAACAGCAAACCGTCTACCCCTGACTCGCCAACGGGAATGGTAGTATCGGGAAATGAGAAGAAACCTGATTGCCGCAGCGGCGGTTTGCCTCACCACGCTTTCCTGGGCCGACGCTCCTTATATTAATCCCGCAGACGACGCGAAATATTTTGGCGATAGAGATGCCGAGTTGTTCTGGACTCCCGAACAACAGGTGGCGGGCTATCGCAACATGGATAAACTTGCGTGGACCCGCGCGGTGCCAGCGGGGAGTGACCCCTATCCGCTGCCCACTGAGTTGCAGGACCTCAGCCATGTAGAGATCAGCACCGATGAGCTGACGATGACGGTTGACGACTACGTCAGGCGGGGAAACGTTGCCGGACTGATCGTCGTCAAGAACGGCGCCGTTGTCTACGAGCGATATGAACTCGGGAATACCGCGGAGTCGCGGTGGCTGTCGTACTCTGTGGTCAAATCTGTGACATCACTGCTGGTCGGGGCTGCGATCAAGGATGGCTATATCCGGAGTCTCGATGAGTCCGTGACGGACTATCTTCCGCGGCTAAAGGACTCTGCGTATAGCGACTCGACGATTCGAAATCTCTTGCACATGGCGTCCGGGGTGGAATGGACAGAGGTCTACGATGATCCGCAATCGGATATTAATAATGTCACCTGGCCGACGCTCGAACTCTACGAGTACCTGCGGCACAAACCGCGCGTCGCGGTGGCGGGTGAGGCTTATAACTACAACACCGCGGAGACCAACCTGGTTGGGACGCTCTTGCGGTCTGCGATAGGCAATAACCTCTCGACCTATCTCAGTGAGAAGATCTGGAAACCCTTTGGCATGGAGCGCGACGCGTACTGGGTGTTGAGTGAAGAAGGCGGCGGTGAGTTCGGAGGCTCCAGCCTGAATGCGACGCTTCGCGACTATGCGCGCATAGGTCTGTTTGCTATGCAAAATGGGCGCTTGCGCACTGGCGGGTCGGTCCTGCCCGGTGACTGGATGGCCGAGTCCACGATGCCGTCTCCCGGATATGAAGAATACGGGTATCTATGGTGGCTTCACGGCAACGGTGCCTTTGCAGCTGCCGGGATATTCGGGCAGGGAATCTACATCAATCCAGAAGAACGACTGGTTGTCGCCATTCACAGCGCTCGCGAGAACGCGAGTCGTCCACAGGACTGGGTTCTGCAAAACGCGCTTTATGAGGCGTTCCGCCGCGTATTGCAGGATCAGGGAGAGTAGCTATGAAGAACCTATCTGCATTACTCATTATCTTGCTCCCTCTCGTTGGAGGCGCCGAGCAGGTAGTGCCGATTGACAAAGTAGAGAACAGCGTGAACATACGCCTCAACGCGGATACCGCCTCAGACGTAGTCGGGGAGTTGCGCAAGGGTGAATCACTGACGCTTGTGAATAGCATCGAAGGCTGGCACGAGGTGCAACTTGAAGGCGGCGCGACAGGTTTCGTCAGTTCTGACTGGTCGCGCGTCGTGGCCGAAGCGGACCTTATTCCAGACGAAGCGGCGGCCGTCGCGGAAGTTGAAGTCGTCGTCGAGGAGGTTGTTGAGGAAGCCGTTGTCGAGACGCTCGAAGTGGTCGCGGAAGAAGACATCGAAGAGGTTGTGGCGGACGCCGTCGTCGTCGAAGAAGTCGTTGTCGATGACCTGGCTGCCGAGGAGCCCGTGCCGGAACCGGTTGTCGAGTCGAAGCCGGAACCCGAGGCCGCACCCGCGCGAGAGATTAAGGCGAGTCGTGATTTTCTCGTCAAGGTGCGCCGCGAGGGCGAACTTGTCGGTTCACAGATATTCGACGACGGCAACAAGGTTGGCATTGGCGCAACGGACCCCCAGCAACGCCTGGAGGTAAACGGCAGCATCCAGATCTACGACCAGAACAGCAATGTCGCCGGCCTCATGATCACCCAGGCGTCGGGAGATACGGGTTACATCATGCACAATCGCGCCAGTACCCTGACGATAGGCGCGGGCTCCATTGATCGCATCACTATCGACCGCGATGGCCACGTCGGCATCGGCGTGTCGCGTCCTGAGCATCCGCTCGAATTGGCCAGCGGTGCTCATGTTACAGCCGGCGGCGTCTGGACTAATCGTTCATCACGCGAAAGTAAGGAAAATATTGCGGTGCTTTCCTCTGGCGAGGCCGTCGCAGCCGTAATGGCACTACGGCCCGTATCATTCAGTTACAAGGCCGAGCGGGGCGAGGACTACGTTGGATTCATCGCCGAAGATGTACCGGGCCTTCTGGCAAGCGGCGATGGGAAGTCATTGAGCGCTATGGACGTCGTTGCTGCGCTGACAAGGGTCGTGCAGGAACAACAGCGACGGATCGACGAACTCGAGGCTAAAATCCAGTAGGAACAGGCACATAGCGCTTAGCGTACACGGGTAATTACCTATCGCGGTCGGCCGTGCGTCGGGCGTAAGCTACGGCAATGAACGAAGCCCAGATTCTGCTGGTGACTGCGGCGTCGGTAGCATTTCTGCATACGATTCTCGGTCCGGATCACTACCTCGTCTTCACGGCGATGGGCAAGGCGCGTTCATGGAGCCTGAATAAGACGCTGCGGATCACCCTGATCTGCGGGCTCGGGCACGTCCTGGGTTCGGTCATCATTGGCATAGTCGGCATTATCCTCGGTGCCCAACTGGCGTCGGTCGTTGAAATCGAGGGCTTTCGAGGTAACCTGGCAGGCTGGGCATTGTTGGCATTCGGCCTTATGTATTTTGCCTGGGGACTAAAAAAAGCCGGCCGCGGCCACCGGCACTCGCATGTCCATGCCCACGACAAGGTGATACACGACCACGAGCACGATCACCGTACAGACCACTCGCACGTGCACGATGCGACGGCGAAAAGTCCCATCACGCCCTGGGCGATGTTTATCATCTTTGTCCTGGGTCCATGTGAGGCGTTAATACCATTGTTTATGTACCCTGCCGCCAAGCAGAGCACGGGTCTTGTCGTCGCGGTGGCGGCAATTTTTGGCCTCGTTACGTTGGTGACTATGCTCGGTTGCGTCGCGTTAACCACAATCGGCGTGGACAGGCTCAGGTTGCCGACATCAGGCCGCTACGCGCAAGCGGTGGCGGGCGCATCCGTCGCTTTGTGTGGAGTCGCCGTCAGTTTTATCGGGCTGTAGAAACGCAGTCAGGCACAATCCTTGGACCTCAAGTATAATGCTCGGCTTGATTTTCGGGCAGGACCTAAATGCAAGCCACTCTAATGAATCAGGGCGTCACGCTCATGCTGGTCGGCATGGGAACGGTATTCGTTTTCCTGACGTTGCTGGTTGCCATGATGTCCGTTATGGCCCAGGTAGTTCAGCGACTGACGCCCGCCGCCGAGGAAGGTGTGAGCGACGAAGAAGTTGCCGCGATTTCGGCGGCGATCACCCAGCACCGCAACAAGCAATCATAAATCTATAAAGTACCTATCATGAGCGAAAAGAAGCCCCTGGGCATTACGGAACTCGCGCTGCGCGATGCGCACCAAAGCTTACTGGCGACGCGCATGCGCATCGACGACATGCTGCCAATTGCGAACAAACTCGACCAGGTCGGGTTTCACTCAATCGAGTCCTGGGGCGGGGCAACGTTTGATTCCTGTATTCGCTACCTTGGTGAGGATCCGTGGGAGCGCATCCGCCGACTCAAGGCTGCGATGCCCAATACACCCCAGCAGATGTTGTTCCGCGGCCAGAACATCCTCGGCTACAGGCACTATGCCGACGATCTTGTGCGAAAATTTGTCGAGCGCTGCGCGGTCAACGGTGTCGATGTATTCCGTATTTTCGATGCGCTGAATGACATGCGAAATCTCGAAACCGCAATCAAGGCCACGATCGAAGTCGGCAAACACGCGCAGGGCACGATGTCCTACACGGTCAGCGATGTGCATACCGTGGACCTCTGGGTGGATATGGGCAAACGTCTCGAAGACATGGGTGCGCACTCGATCTGCATCAAGGATATGGCGGGGTTGCTGCGACCGCACACGGCGTTCGAGCTTGTCAGTCGGTTGAAGGATGAAGTTGCGATTCCGATCCAGATGCATTGCCACGCGACGACCGGCCTTTCCACGGCGACGCTGGTGAAGGCGGCAGAGGCAGGTATCGACGCGATCGATACCGCGGTCTCGTCGATGAGCATGACTTATGGCCACTCGCCAACCGAGACGCTCGTCGCGATCATGGAGGGCACGGATCGGGACACCAATCTCGATCTGGTGGCGATCGAAGAGATAGCGGCTTATTTCCGTGAGGTACGCAAGAAGTACGCGAAGTTTGAAGGTTCGCTCCAGGGGGTCGACTCTCGTATTCTCGTCGCCCAGGTCCCGGGCGGCATGTTGACCAACCTTGAGAACCAGTTGCGCGAACAAAATGCCAGCGACAAACTGGACGAGGTACTCGAAGAAATTCCGCGGGTACGCGATGACCTCGGCACGTTACCGTTGGTGACACCGACCTCGCAGATCGTCGGTACGCAGGCGGTGATCAATGTATTGTCAGGATCCCGTTACGCGAACATCACCAAGGAAACCGCCGGTGTGCTCAAGGGTGAATACGGTGAGACGCCAACGGCGGTGAATGCGGAACTTCAGGCAAAAGTGCTCGATGGCGCAAATGCGGTCACCTGCCGCCCGGCTGATTTGCTCGAGCCTGAACTCGAGGTCCAGACAGCCGAGCTAACGAGCATCGCGAGCGAAAAGGGCATTCGTCTCGCGGATGATGTCGTCGATGATGTATTGACCTATGCCTTGTTTCCGCAGATTGGCCTGATGTTCCTGGAGAACAGAGACAATCCGGCGGCATTTGAGCCAGCTCCCTGGGATGAACCCGAAGCGCCGGCTGCCGCCCCCGCGGTTTCTGGATCGGGCGGGGCAGGCGTGTACTCAGTGCGCGTCAATGGCAAAGAATTTACAGTTGAAGTGGCTGAAAGCGGGCAGCTTGCCAGCGTCTCTCCGGCACCGGCGACCGCAGCACAGTCTGCGGCGGCATCCGCAACAAGCGGCGGTGAACCTGTCAATGCCGTGCTTGCAGGCAATATCTTCAAGGTGCATGTCGCGCCGGGTGCGATGGTAAACAAGGGGGATCCCCTGCTTGTCGTTGAGGCGATGAAGATGGAAACAGCCGTAGTCGCCCCGAGGGCCGGCACAGTGACCGACGTGTTCGTAGCGGAGGGTGACGCCGTCGCCGTCGGCGACGCGCTGCTTGCGATCGGTTGACGTCGACCGTATATGGATCTGATTGAACAAATATGGACGAATTCCGGTATCTACCAGATAAGTGGTGGGCAGCTGGCCATGCTGGGTATCTGCCTGGTGTTGCTCTACCTCGGTATCGTCAAAAAATTCGAGCCGCTGTTGCTTGTTACCATTGGCTTCGGTGGCCTGCTTAGCAATATCCCGGGTGCCGGTATTGCTGACCCGGGTGGACTTCTGTACCTGGCATACGAAGTCGGTATCAAATCCGGTGCGTTTCCCCTGATTATCTTCATGGGTGTCGGCGCTTTGACTGACTTTGGACCATTGCTCGCCAATCCGAGGACGCTGTTTCTTGGCGCAGCGGCGCAGTTCGGTATTTTTGCCACATTGCTGGGCGCGCTGGGCCTGACCGAGCTTGGCTGGATGGATTTCTCGCTGCGTGAAGCGGCCGCTATAGGCATTATCGGTGGCGCCGACGGGCCGACGGCAATTTATGTTGCTGGGCAGCTCGCGCCGAACCTGCTGGGTGCGATCGCGGTTGCCGCCTATTCCTATATGGCCCTCGTGCCGCTCATTCAGCCACCCATTATGAAGGCGCTGACCAGCAAGTCGGAACGCAGCATCGAGATGGTGCAATTGCGCGAAGTATCAAAAGCCGAGCGAATTATCTTTCCGCTTATGCTGTTGTTACTGGTCGGGCTATTGCTGCCGACGGCTGCACCCCTGCTTGGCATGCTCGCCTTTGGCAACCTGATGCGCGAGTGCGGCGTGGTCGATCGTCTGTCGAATACGACACAGAATGCGCTCATCAACATTGTGACTATCTTCCTGGGTCTTGCGGTCGGGTCGAAACTAAGTGCGGAGCAGTTCCTGGTCGTGAGTACGCTCGGTATCCTGCTGCTCGGCATGGTCGCATTCGCGATCGGCACGGCGAGCGGCGTGATCATGGGCAAGATGCTCAACAAGATTTCGAAGCAGCCAATCAATCCACTGATCGGTGCCGCTGGTGTATCGGCAGTCCCAATGGCCGCGCGAGTTGCCAATAAGGTTGGACTCGAGGCGAACCCTCACAACATCCTGTTGATGCATGCCATGGGCCCGAACGTCGCCGGCGTCATCGGATCGGCGGTCGCTGCAGGTATCATGATCATGTTTACATCGTAGCTATGGAATCCTCAATGCCTTCTCTTTCCATTGTAATACCCGCAAAAAACGAATCCGGCGCGATAGGGGCCGTTGTGGCGCGCGCTGTCGAGGCGTACCCGGACGCGGAAGTCATCGTTGTTGACGACGGTTCGGATGATGACACGGCCGACGTTGCTGAGAGCGCAGGAGCCAGGGTTGTCCGACACCCGGTGAGCCTGGGCAATGGCGCCGCGATCAAGGCGGGTGCGCGAGCGGCCCAGGGCGACATCATTGCGTTCATGGACGGGGATGGCCAACACGATGCGGGGGAGTTCGCTCCGCTCATCGCGAAACTCGATGAAGGCTACGACATGATCATTGGCGCCCGCGACTCGGGAGCGCACGCAAATTTTGGGCGTCTTTACGCGAATGGAATATACAACCTGGTGGCATCCTGGCTGACCGGGCGACGCATTCCCGACCTTACATCGGGTTTTCGCGTGGCCAGGGCGCGTCTCTTCAAACAGTTTCTCTACCTGTTGCCCAACGGGTTTTCGTATCCAACGACCATAACGATGGCGTTCCTGCGGTCAGGCTATCCGATTCGTTTTGAGTCCATTCCGGTGGCGAAACGGATCGGCAAGAGTCATATTCGGCCTATTCGGGATGGCCTGCGCTTCATGGTCATCATTTTCAAGATTGCGACACTGTATTCACCGCTGAAAATCTTCTTGCCAACTGGTGCATTGTTCTTTGTCACCGGTGCGGGTTGGTACGCTTACACTTTCTCGACAATGGGGCGCTTCACGAACATGAGCATGCTGCTGTTCAGCGCGGCGGTGATTGTCGTCCTGATCGGGCTAATCTCCGAGCAAATTACGGCGTTGACCTATAGCAAGGCCTGAAATGCGGCACCTGATAACTGTAATCGGCAGCCAGGAAATGCTGCGTCAGGGCGTGCCTGTGCTGCAATTGCGTGACGGGGAGGAGCTGAGGAATATCACGTGGTACGCGTGCAGCAAACAGGATGAGCCAGAGATCCTGCTGGACGATGCGCGCAGCCTGGTTTTTCGTCTGCTGCGTGCGCCGGTGCTGGCTTATCGACTCTACCTGCTCGTATACAACACCAAGTTGTGGAGCGGCAGGCGACCGCTGGTCCTCATTCGCGGGCGCAGTTTGTCCAGCAGGATCGCGGCGTACGCGGGTCGCTGGGGGGGTGGGGACATTGTTATGCCGCCGGAGCCTGCCAAGTCCTTGCTCGGACCGACCAGATATCTGCTGCTTCCTGATGGCCATCTCGAACTCAGGGAAGACTAGCAACGTGTCGCTGGACTCGCGTGTACCTATATCGATAATGAATGGGTACATGTGATCCGTTCCAGGCTTCTTGGAGGCTCAATACAGATCGAACAGGATCACTAGCTTGAGCGCCAGGGTTTCCAGTCTATTGTTACGATGTAAGGGTGTGCTGAGGACAAACTTCAGCCGTCTGATGAAATGCAAAATACCGTGACTGGCATTCAATTCTTCCAAAGTCGCGCGCAGCAGCGGGTTGCAATCCGGGTAGGTGGCAAGGAAGTGATTGGCCTGGCGTAGTGACTCCAGCCCGGCCTCACTGTCCCCCAACCGTGCCAGTCTGGCGCGAAATCTGTTCTTAAGACGCAAGAATCCGGGCTCACGCGGAGTCGCGGTATTATCATGCTGCCGGTATCGAATCCTGGGAACCTCGTCGTAAATCAATACGCCTTTACTGGCTGCGCAAAGATACAACCACCAATCGTGCATGATCATGTGAGTCGGGTCACCGTGCAAGAATTCATCGAGCAAATGCTTGCCAAAAACACAGGTACAACCAATGGCCGAATTTTCGACTAAGGCGTTGAATACGCCCGGATTGATCGGTCTCACCGTATCGTAAAGGTGCCGATCTTGGGAATCGACACAACTCAATCGGGAAAAATACAATGTCGATTCCGGTCGTTCGGACGCCTGGATCCTGTCCACTGCCACTTCCAGTTTCTGGGGATCCCAAATATCGTCCTGGTCACAAAATACGAAGTAGCCGATAGAGTCCGCCAC
>JAACFG010000014.1 GCA_009937605.1 Gammaproteobacteria bacterium
GGGGAGTGACAGGTAGCCGAATCCATAGCCGAGCTGGCACGCCGATAGAAATACGTGGCGAGGACGGAACACGCGAGGCGTGTTCGGCTGCCTGTCACTCCCCGTCCTCGTGCGTGACTGTCTTTGCCGTCAACGGGAGATGCCGATTGAACAACCTGGTGGGTTCACACAACTAGTCGGCGAGGCGTCTCGCGATATCGGCAACGCGTTTGCCAAGCGCCCGTGCCAGCTCCTTCTCCTCGTCGGACAAGGGATCGGGATCGCGATTCCAGCTAACGTGGGTCGGGCCGTATGGCGTTCCGCCAGATCGAGTTGTTGACAACGCTTCTTCGGAATAGGGGAGTCCGACAACAATCATGCCGTGATGCAGCAATGGGATGGACATGCTGATCAGCGTCGTCTCCTGGCCTCCGTGCAACGAACCCGTTGAAGCGAAAACGCCCGCCGGCTTGCCGACGGCGACACCCCGCAGCCAATCGCCGACCGTTCCGTCAAGAAAGTGTTTCAGAGAACCGGCCATATTGCCGAAGTTGCTCGGGCTACCCATAACCAGCCCGGCGCATTCTTCGAGGTCGGCGTTTGTGGCATACGGTGGTCCCGAGTCGGGCACGGCATTCTCGATCGCTTCGGTCACTGCGGAGACCTGGGGCACCGTTCGCAGACGTGCAGACATGCCATCGACAGAATCCACACCCTTGCATACCTCGCGGGCGAGCGCTTCGGTTGCTCCGTTGCGCGAGTAGTACAGAACCAGAATGTCGTCCATCAGAAGAGCAACTCGTTGACGTTTTCGGGAGGACGGCCGACCACGGCTCTGCCGCTGCTGGAATCAACCACAATTGGGCGTTCAAGCACAATCGGGTGTAACTGGAGCCATTCAGCCAGCGCCATGTCGTCGTCCAGATCGGGCAGATCGGTGGCTTCCTTAAACTCGCTCTCACCTCTGCGAAGGAGATCGGCGACAGGCAGACCCAGTTTGTTCGCTATGGCAGCTATTTGTCCTGCAGGTGGCGTGTCCTCGAGGTACAGCTGAATGGCCGGTTCGACACCGGCGGCCCGGATAATGTCCAATGTTTTCCGTGATTTGGAGCACCGGGGGTTGTGGTAGATCGTGAGTGACATGAATACCTCTAAATGGTCAGGTCCTGCGATTGGCAAAGGGCGAACTCTAGCAGGCTCCGGCAGGCGAGTCAGTCCCTCCGGATAGCTTGACGGGATACGTGTCGGTTGCTAATTTGTCGAGTCCGCATAGGCCCGAACGACAATAAGAACTACAATAAGAACTATCGTGCGACACGCCGGATTCATGACACTTTTCAGGGGACTGCTGCAGACTGCGCTGGTCGCGGTATTTCTGTTCGCGTCGGCCTGCGAGACGGCGCCTCCCGTGCAGGAAATGAGCGATGCACGCCAGGCGATCGCGGCGGCGAAAGAAGCGGGAGCAGCTGAAAAGGCTGCATTTCATCTGAAGGCCGCTGAGGACTACCTCGACAGTGCGGAAAAAGCCCTTAACGACCGGGATTATTCGGAGGCACGCTACGACGCCAGGCAAGCCAAGATGAAGGCGCTGGACGCGCTGAAAGCCAGCGAAGATTCCGAATAAAGACCCCCGCGTTGACCCCCGAAGCTCGAAAGTTCACGGTGCATGGCCGTGTGCAGGGCGTGTGGTTTCGCGACAGTACGCGCCGTGAAGCGGAGCGCCTTGGCATTACCGGGCATGCGATAAATCTACCGGACGGGAGCGTGGAAGTGCTTGCGTACGGTGCGGTCGATGCTCTGACCGAACTCGAACGCTGGTTGCATCAGGGGCCGCCGTTGGCGTCGGTTTTACGGGTTGAGACAGTGGTCGTTGAGCCAGTGGAGATCGATTCCTTCAGGATTGGGTAGTCGCGGCCGGTGGCCGCTCGTACTCCGGCTGCTCCTATGCCTGGAACCACTTCGTGCTTAGTTTATCGATCACCTTATTCGGGTATTTCCGTTTTCCAAGACTGCCGTTGTAGCGGCCCAGAGCGCGTCGCAGATCGCCTTTCTCCTTGTCGTAGTAAAACCGCAGGATTGTGCAGCCGTAGCGCAGGTTGGTTGTCGTGTGCAGCAGGTTATCGTCAGGACGACCGATCTCTTCGATCCAGAACGGCATGATTTGCATCAGTCCCAGCGCGCCGGCGACGGAGACCGCGTACCGGTCAAAATTACTTTCGACCTCGATGACCGCGAGGATCAGTTCGGGTGGCAACTCGACACGCGCGGCTTCGAGGTGCACCAGTGTCAACAGTTCGATGCGTTCTTCAGGATCCCGGACCTGGCGCTCGAGTCGCCCCGACATGTCAGTGAGCCAGACCTCGGCCTCGAAACGGTCCGTGAAGCTCGGGCTTTCTCCAGCGGCTTGCCGCAGAACTTCGCGCAGCTCCGGATCCGGCGTCGCTTCGGCCGCGCACGCTAAAGCGGCCGCGACAAGCAGCGAGACAGCGACAAATGTACGGCCCAGGTTCATGATTCCATTATGCCATTAGATATAGCGCATAAGAATCATCACCTTATAGATGATTCCTTCAGCAAATTGAGAACTTCTTCACGTTTCAGGTCGCGCGACTCAGTGTCACGGCGATGCCGATATTCGAGTTCACCCTTGGCGATTCCGCGGTCACCGATAACGACGCGATGCGGAATGCCAATGAGCTCCGCATCCGCGAATTTCACGCCCGGGCGCGCGTCACGGTCGTCGAGCAGGACATCGAGCCCGGCTTCGGTCAGTTCGGCATACAGTGCCTCCGCGGCCTCGCGTACGTCGTCGGAGCGGTGCATATTGATCGCCACCAACACGACATCGAATGGCGCAAGCGGCCCGGGCCAGACGATGCCGTTCTCGTCGTGGTTTTGTTCGATAGCCGCGCCTACGATGCGCGTGATGCCGATGCCATAACAGCCCATTTCCATGACGATATTCTGCCCGTCAGACGCCTGCACCGTGGCATTCATCGCCTCGGAGTACTGGGTGCCCAACTGGAAGATATGCCCAACTTCAATGCCGCGTGCAATGCTCAATGTACCCTTGCCGCCTGGCGTCGGATCGCCGATCACCACATTACGCAGGTCGACGGTCTCCGGATCAGGCAGGTCCCTTTCGAAGTTCACGCCCTTGTAGTGGAAGCCGTCTTCGTTAGCGCCGCACGTGAAATCTGACAAAGCCGCAACGGCATGATCGAAATAAACCGGCAATGTCATGCCAACAGGGCCGAGCGACCCCGGATTGGCGCCAGTCGCCTTCCAAATGGTCGATGGATCGGCCATCGTCAACGGCGAAGCCACCCCCGCCAGTTTTTGTGCCTTAACAGCATTGAGTTCGTGATCGCCGCGTAGGATCAGCGCGACCGGTCCGTCCGTGCCTTCGACGACCAGGGTCTTCACTGTCTGTGCTGCTCCTACACCGAGCAATTCGCACAGGTCTTCAATCGTCTTGACGCCCGGCGTCGGGAATTTCTCGAGATCTTCTGTGGCATCCGCCCGATCCACGTCCGGCTTCGACGTGGCTGCTGTCTCGACGTTGGATGCATAGTGGTCTTCATCGCAATAGGCGATTGCGTCTTCACCGGAGTCGGCGAGTACGTGAAACTCCTGCGAGCGGCTGCCGCCTATCTCGCCGCTGTCAGCATCGACAACGCGAAACTTCAGGCCGAGACGCTCGAAAATAGCCGTGTAGGCCGCATGCATGCGATCGTAGGATTTCTGCAGACCATCCTGATCGATATCGAAAGAGTAGGCGTCCTTCATGATGAACTCGCGTGAGCGCATCACGCCAAAGCGCGGGCGGATCTCGTCCCGAAACTTGGTCTGGATCTGGTAGTAGTTGACCGGCAGCTGCTTGTAGCTTCTCAATTCGGAACGCGCGACATCAGTGATGACCTCTTCGTGCGTCGGTCCGAAGCAGAATTCCCGGGAGTGACGGTCCTGCATGCGCAGCAGCAACGGACCGTACTTGTCCCAGCGGCCTGATTC
The DNA here is from genome assembly GCA_009937605.1 of Gammaproteobacteria bacterium. GTDB lineage: Bacteria > Pseudomonadota > Gammaproteobacteria > Steroidobacterales > Woeseiaceae > UBA1847. The sequence goes on from JAACFG010000014.1 coordinate 3,994, forward strand.
CACCCAGAGCTCCGCCGGTTGGACAGCCGGCATCAGCAACTCCAATGCACCAGCGCGGTCCATTTCTTCACGCACCACGTTCTCGACCTTGCGCAGCACACGCAGGCCCAGCGGCATCCAGGTGAACAGGCCCGATGACAGTCGGCGTACCAGGCCCGCACGGAGCATGAGCTTGTGGCTGACGATCTCCGCATCAGCAGGGACTTCCTTGAGCGTTGTCAGCGCAAATTCCGAGAATCGCATTACGTTAGAAACCTTGTGTCGTTGAGCCGCGCATTCTAACCATTTATTCCTGTCTTTGTGGGGGAATACGGCTGGTGTATTGACTCGTGGCCCGATCCAAGGGATGGTCGCATCTCTTTGCAGCACAAGGTCGGTCGATGAGAGGTCAGCGCAATCCGTTTGTGGCACAGGAAGGTTTGCCGTTCCTGGCGCTCGTCGCGGCCCTGATCGTATTCCTGTTGCGTTATTCGGAACCACTGCTGGCACTGATTCCGGCCGTGGCGATGATTTTGATGTTCCTTTTGTTTCGCGATCCGCGTCGTGATGTCCCTCCCGTGGCGCTCGGCATTGTCAGTCCGGTCGATGGTGAGGTCGTCGAGGTTGATACGACGGATCGCTGTGTTGTTCAGGGCGAGGCCTACCGTGTCCGCATTCGTATTGATGCGCTGGGAACCTACACGGCGCGCAGTCCGATCGAGGGCCGGATCATGGACCTGCATTCCCGTGTCGAGGGCGTGGGCCCGGAGTGCCCGGCGAACGCGTTATGGGTTGAGACGGACGAAGGAGACAGCGTTGTGCTGCAATTTCACGAATATCGTTTCGGCATTCCGCCGAAATCGTTCGTCAAGCTGGGTGAGAGGGTTGGTCAGGGCAGCCGCTGTGCCTACATTCGCCTGGCTCAATTCGCGGAACTCTACCTGCCCGTTAATGGCAAGGTGTATGTCAAACCGGGCCAGAAAGTGACCGCCGGAGAAGACTTGATTGGTGCGGTTCCGCATCCATAGTGGCAAACTAGCGCCTTCGTCAGCGCATCCGGTCCCGAAGAATGATCCACCCAGAACATCAACGACGTGCCTACCTGCAGGCCATGGGCATCGATGTCTGGGTGCCGCGCAATGCCCCGGAACCCGTGGAACCGGTCGCGCAAACGAATGCGCAGGTATCGTCTGACGGGATGGACTGGCCGGAACTACGCGACTGCGTAGCGAACTGCACACGCTGCGAGCTTTCCGAGAGCCGGACGAATACGGTATTTGGCGTGGGCAATCCCGAGGCCGACTGGCTGATCATCGGTGAAGCGCCGGGGGCCGAAGAGGATCGGCGGGGCGAACCCTTCGTAGGCCGTGCCGGCCAGCTGCTCGATCAAATGCTGATTGCCATCGGGCAAAGTCGTGAAAGCGTATTCATTGCCAATATTCTCAAGTGTCGGCCGCCGAATAATCGGGACCCCAAGCCGGCGGAGGCAGCTGCTTGTCGAGCGTACCTGGAACGACAAATAGAGCTGATTCAGCCGAAAATCGTTCTTGCAGTTGGCAAGATCGCGGCACAGAACCTGCTGGGCACCGATGACCCGGTCGGTCGAATGCGCGGCCGGCCCCACGACCTGGGTGGCATACCGCTGGTGGTGACCTACCATCCGGCCTACCTGTTGCGCAGTCCGTCCCAGAAGAACAAGTCCTGGAGTGACTTGTGCCTGGCCGCGCGGCTTGTTGTGGGGGGCGACGCATGATCATGCCAATGGCCGAGCCGCCAGCAACAATTCGGGAGATGAACCATGACGATCTGTCGATGGTGTCAGACATCGAACGCCGCAGTTATGAATTCCCATGGAGTCACGGTGTATTCAGGGATTGCCTGCTCGCTGGCTACCAGAACATCGTCCTGGTCCGCGAAAAAGAGGTGGCCGGCTACGGCGTGCTATCCGTCGCGGCGGGGGAAGCGCACATCCTGAACCTGTGTGTCGATCCGGAACTGCGTTCACGTGGCTACGGTGAGCGGCTGCTCGACGAGATGTTGTTTCGCGCACGTGCGGCTTCGGTAAGAGAAGTATTTCTCGAGGTTCGTCCATCCAACGAGCTGGCAATCGCGCTATACAGGAAGAAGGGCTTTCACCAGGTTGCCAATCGTCCTTCGTACTACCAGGCGCATGAGGGCCGCGAAGATGCGGCAGTACTCTCCAAGAAACTCGTCATAGAAGACTGACCCAATGCCAACCATCGACAATGAAGTCCGCAGGCGGCGGACTTTCGCAATTATTTCGCACCCGGACGCCGGTAAGACGACGTTGACGGAAAAGCTGTTGCTGTATGGCGGTGCAATCCAGCTCGCCGGCACGGTCAAGGGTCGCAAGGCGAGCCGTCATGCAACGTCGGACTGGATGGCTCTGGAACAGCAGCGCGGTATTTCCGTGACGTCGTCAGTGATGCAGTTTCCCTACAAGGACTACATTGTCAATTTGCTGGATACGCCTGGTCATGAGGACTTCTCGGAAGACACCTACCGCACACTGACGGCGGTGGACTCTGCGCTGATGGTCATCGATTGCGCGAAGGGTGTGGAGAAAAGAACGATCAAGCTGATGGAGGTATGTCGCCTGCGTGATACGCCTATCATGACCTTTATCAACAAACTGGATCGTGAGGGGCGCGAGCCGATCGAACTGCTCGACGAGATCGAATCGATCCTCAAGATTCAGTGCTCACCGATCACCTGGCCGATCGGCATGGGCAGTCGCCTCAAAGGTGTCTATCACCTGCTTCAGGACCGAATTTACGTTTACGATAAAGTCGGTCGGGAGAAGGCGGCGGAGATTCGGGCGATCGACGGAATTGACTCGGAAGAAGCTACCGCGGTGCTCGGCGACATGGCCGACGAATTCCGCGAGGAGATCGAACTGGTCAAAGGCGCCTGTCCGGAGTTCTCGGTTAGTGACTACCTTGACGCAAAGCAAACGCCAGTATTATTTGGCTCCGCAATTTCCAATTTCGGAGTCCAGGAACTGCTTGACGAGTTCGTTGAGAATGCGCCGGCGCCGTTGCCGCACGAAAGTGAGCAACGCGAGGTGGATCCGCTCGAGGACAACCTGACAGGCTTCATTTTCAAGATCCAGGCGAACATGGACCCGGGTCATCGCGATCGCATCGCATTCATGCGTATCTGCTCCGGCGAGTACCGCAAGGGCATAAAGACACTGCATGTTCGTTCAGGCAAGGAAATGAAAATCCCGGAAGCAATTACGTTCCTCGCAGCGGATCGCCAGCACGCCGAGACGGCATACGCGGGTGACATCATTGGTATCCACAACCACGGCACGATAAATATCGGGGACAGCTTCACTCAGGGCGAGGAGATTCGATTTACGGGTATTCCGAATTTTGCGCCCGAGATTTTCCGCCGTGCTGTATTGAAGGACCCACTGCGACTCAAGGCGCTGCAAAAGGGTCTGGCGCAATTGTGTGAGGAGGGCGCGACACAGTTGTTCAAACCACTGCGCAATAACGACCTGATTCTTGGCGCCGTTGGCCAGCTGCAGTTCGACGTTGTCGCGCATCGCCTGCGCGACGAATACAACGTTGAGTGCCAATTTGAGACGATCAACGTTGCCACCGCGCGCTGGGTCGAGTGTGACGACCCCAGGATGCTGGCCGACTTCGAGAGAAAAGCGCATGACAATCTCGCGCTGGATCATGGCGAGAGGCTGGTCTACATTGCTCCGACGAGAGTCAATTTGAATCTCACCGAGGAACGCTGGCCGGATATAGGATTCCGCAAGACACGTGAACATTAAGGCACTCAACAGGAAGACTATCGCCTGGGCGTTCTACGACTGGGCCAACTCTGCGTTCGCCTTGAGTGTACTTGCCGTGCTTTTTCCACTCGTACTTGGCAATTACTGGAGCGAGAATGTTGATGGCGCCACGGTTACCGCAAGGCTGGGGTGGATCACATTCACGGCTAGCGTCATTGTCTGCATTACAGCGCCGTTGTTCGGCACGATCGCGGACACCGGCGGCTATCGCAAACGCTTTCTGTTTGTGCTCGCGCTGCTCGGTGCCACCTCGACCGCAGCGCTGGGCTTCATTGGCGCTGGACAGTGGCCTGTTGCACTGTTCGCGTACATGCTCGCCTCGGTTGGCTACTACTCATCGGTCGTCTTTTACGACTCTCTGCTCATCGATGTTACCGAGCCGCGGAACTACAGCTTTGTGTCGACGCTCGGTTTTTCGCTGGGCTATCTCGGTGGTGCCATCCTTCTTGCGCTGCATTTGTGGATGCTCAAGTCACCGGCGACGTTTGGGCTCGAGAATACGGCCGAGGCCTTCAGTGCTGCTTTCATATCGGTAGGCGCATGGTGGCTCATCTTCCTGGTGCCGCTGCTGTTCCTCGTTCCCGAGCGGCATAGCCCGATCGAAGTCACGAGTGGCGCAATTCGGGCGGCATACGCCGAGCTTCGCGCCACGTTTCGGGAAGTCAGCAAGTATAGAAATGTCGCGGTATTCCTGGCGGCGTACTGGTTGTATATTGGCGGTGTTTTTACGGTCATATTCATGGCCGTCAATTACGGCCAGCGACTCGGATTCGCCGATGAGGATCTCGTCCTCGCGCTGCTCATTACGAACTTCGCCGGTTTCCCCGCCACACTTCTGTATGGCCTGGCCGCACATCGCTTCGGGCCGAAGAAAGGAATCTATTTTGCATTGCTTGTGTACATCGGCGCGTGTGCGTGGGCACTGCAAATGACCAACGTTCGTGAGTTCTACATCATGGCTATCATTATTGGTTCGGTGCAGGGCGGTGTGCAGGGATTGAGTCGCTCGCTGTATGCGGCGCTCATTCCGCCGGAACAGCCGGGTGAGTTCTTCGGCTTCTACAATATGACGACAAAGCTCGCGCACGTCCTTGGACCGGCAATGGTCGCAACCGCGGCGATGCTGACCGACGAACCGAGATGGATCCTGTTGGTGTTGATGCCCCTGTTCCTGGCCGGTGCTTTCATGCTGGCGCTGGTGCGCGAGCAGCCCGTCAGCGCATAGAGCCGACCGCGACTCTCAGACGATCGTGCGCAATTTCGCCGCCATGCCCGTAGCGCGCGTCCATATAAGCTGAGGTAATCTCGCCAACAGCCTTGCCAGGTGCGGCGTGAGACTTGAGAACTCGCTGGGCGAACGCGTGCGCGGTCTCGCCGGTTCGCGGCGTCAGTCCGGTCTTTCTCACAAAGCGCCGATAAAGTCGCGCGGCTTCGTCTTTTTGTGGCGGACGGTAACGCAGCATGAGCAACAGGCTGATAAGCAGGATGAGTCCGATGACAAGGCCGACAAGCGTCAGCATCATCTTGCGCCAGGAAGGGTCGTCCATGCCGAGCCACTTCATGAATGAGTTCTGGGTTTCGGGTCCATAGCCCAGGATCCATTCATTCCACTTGGCATTCATGGCATCCCAGGTCAGCTTGAGTTGATGAACGAGGCGTGACGGCGCCGTCAATCCCCAGGACTGGCCGACGCCATCGAATGCGGCGTCACTCGCCCCGATATCAATACGCTCAGGGGCGACGGCGGCGGTCGGGTCAATTCGACGCCAGCCCAGTCCATCGAGCCAGACTTCAGTCCACGCATGCGCATCGGACTGGCGGACGATGAGGTGCCCACCCATCGGATTGATCTCACCGCCCTGGTACCCGAGGACGACACGTGCCGGAATGCCGACACTGCGCATCATTACTGAAAACGCCGACGCATAGTGCTCGCAGAAACCACGTCGGGTTTCAAACAGGAATCGATCGACCGGATCCCGGCCAAGCGGCGGCGGTTCGAGTGTGTAATAGAACTCCTCGCGATTCAGCTTTTTCAGCACCGCATCGACAAAATCCCGGTCGTTCCCGGCCGCGGCACGCATCTCCCTCGCAAGCTCTTCCGTTCGTGGATTGCTGTCGTCCGGCAGATCGGAATACCAGTTTCGGTAGAGCTCGGACATTTCAGTCCCGACACTGAATTCGGTGTGCGACGTCACTCGGTAGGCGATGCGCTGATCGATAGGCGTCATGCGGGCGAGTTGCTGCTGCGGGCCCATGAAGGTTCGCCGCAGAGACCAGGAGGTGGGCATGTCGAGGGCAAACACCCACTGTTGCCGCGTTGGCTCCAGCGTGATCTCGTAGTTGACAGGTTCGCCCGCAACTTCGATCTGGTCCAGAGCCGATCGGCTAATACTCGGTTCGCGGCCCGACCACGTACGGCCGTTGAAACGAGTCAGAACCAGTCCGCGCCAGTAACGGTCTCGTGGTGCGGGAATCTCGCCCTCGAACGCCACACGGAACGCGACTTCATTCGACATCGACAGTGATGTGATATCTCCGGGGCTCATGGTATCGCTCAGCCCGGAGCTTGCCTGGCTGGTATCGATTGGCACGGCCCAAAACGGTGACGAAATGCGTGGGAAGAATACCCACATGACAATTGCGAGCGGTACCGCGTAGAGCAGCAAGCGCCCCCCCGTTGTGAAACTCTGTCGTGCAGATTGACTCTCGCCGGCGGACATACGTAACCAGGCGGTCATAATAACCAGCAGGCTGAGCGCCATGTAGGGCACGGACCACAGGTATTGTTCGCGGAGCAACGATGACATCACGAGGAATATCGACAGGAACAGCAGGACGAACTGGTCGCGGCGTTTGCGCGTCTCGAGGAGTTTGAGGGCCGCCATCACGGCTAGCAGCGCGGAACCCGGGCCGACGCCGCTGATAGACGAGTACGTCGCAAGCACACCAAGAAAACAAGCCAGTGCGAGACCGGCGCGTAGCCAACGTGAGGGTAGGGTGCGGCGGCGCCTTTCGATGATATAGCGCCACCCGGCACAGCCAAGAAACGCGGCGGTGATCCAGATCGGCAGGAACGGGACGTGTGGAACCAGGGAAATGGTCAATGCGGCCAAGGTCCAGGGGAGACTGGCGAGCAGGGAACCGTCGGTGCCGCGCGGGTTGCTCATCGGGATCTCCCGTCTTCAAACAGGGCCAGGGTTTCAAGGGTCAGACGACGGTGCGGCTCGCCATGTGCAGGTGCGAACTCCGCGCCGGGCACCCGCAGGCCGTAGTCTTGAAGCGTCCGATCGGTGTCGACAATCCAGCGAGTCAGTACCGACAGGCGCTGCTCGACGTCGAGTCCGGCGAGTTCGTTGAAGTCAAACCACTGGCTGCTCGTATCGGCCCCGGCAAATTGTTTGGAGAGGAGCTGCCCGCTGCGGGCGTACGCCTTCCAGGCGACGTGTCGCGGTGAATCACCGACGTGGTAGCGGCGCAGTCCGGCGAAGTCTTCCTCACCGCGAGCATCGTGCTGGCGGTGGCCATGTGCGGTCATCGTCGGCGGCGGTTCGGGCGCTGCTTCGGCCGGCGCCGGATACACGAGTCCGCTGATGTCCATGTGCAGCCACGCCCAGGAGCGAAACAGTTCGAACGGAAACAGAGTTCGTACACCAAACCGATCCAGGCTGATCAAACCGCGTCTTTCGGTGGGAAGCGGCAGCACGAAGACCTTGCTTTCGCCAGGTTTGAGATCGTGGGTATCGCTGCTTGTGTCTGTCGCATACAGGCGAATTCCATAGCGGGCACTTTTCGACTGGTTGGTTACGGCGATCCGAATACGTATTGCCTGCCCCGCGAATACCGGGTCCGCGCCGGCGAAAGTCAGCTCCAGTCCGACCAGGTTGCGTTGACATTGGTGCATCGACACGAACCCGATGCCGATCAGGACGAATGTCAGGACGAACGACAGGTTGTTGTTGTAGTTCATCGACCCCATCAGCATGGCGAATGCCATCAGGCCGAAAATCAGTCCGACGCCGGTCGGCAGGATGTAGACGCGCCCAGGTCCCAGGCGAGTCGTCGCAGGATCGCTCCCCTGGCGCTTGCGCGCCCAGCGTTTCGCGCGCGCGTTGACGCGGCTACTTAGCGAAGAGATCAGGCGGCGCGGGCTCTTCAGAGGAGTTCTAGGGAATGGCCACAGAGTCGAGGACATGCTGGCAAAGCTCCGCCGGGCTGCGGAAGCGTGTGCTGCCCGCAGGTTTTAGTCGGTGTCCCGCGATGGCAGCAAAAACGGCCTGCACGTCGTCGGGATAGACGCCCGAGTGTTTCGCAACGAACGCATACGCGCGAGCTGCGGCTACAAGCGCCTGGGCGCCACGTGGGGACAGGCCGATCTCGATTTCGGCGGATTCACGCGTATGGCGAACGAGCGCCTGGATGTAACTCACCAGCGCGTCGGTCACCGGTATGGAGCGCACAGCCTGCTGCAGCAGGACGAGCGTCTCGGGGCCGGTTACCGGTTCGATATCCTTCAGCATGGCACGGCGATCCTCTCCGGCAATCAGTTCGCGTTCACTCTCCTCGCTTGGGTAGCCAATCTCGACCCGCATCAGGAAACGGTCTAGCTGAGATTCCGGCAGTGGAAAGGTGCCAATCTGGTCCCCCGGGTTTTGCGTTGCCACAACAAAGAACGGCGAAGGCAGGTCGCGCGTGTTGCCGTCAACAGAAACCTGTTGTTCTTCCATTGCCTCGAGAAGCGCGCTCTGCGCCTTGGGTGTCGCACGGTTGACCTCGTCGGCGAGTATCAACTGCGAGAATACCGGTCCCGGCTGAAACTCGAATTCTCCGCTCTCCTGGCGAAATACCGATACGCCGATAATATCGGCGGGTAACAGGTCACTCGTGAACTGGATGCGGCGATAGCTCAGGCCGAGGACGCGAGCCAGGGCCTGTGCAAGCATTGTTTTTCCCAATCCGGGCAGATCTTCGATGAGCAGGTGGCCGCGGGCAAGCAGGCAGGCAAGCGCCAGCGAAATCTGATCGTCCTTGCCGAGGATGATTCGGCCGAGAGATTTGCGCGCCTGGTCGATGACCGCATGCTGCGCATTGCGGTCAGTCGGCACGTTCTCCAGAGTTGTCGAGCGCTGCATACCGTGGTCCTTGGTTCAATCGGGCTTAGGCCACCATAACGTGACCGGGTCCCGCGTCAAGCAAGCTCGTCAAGTTTTTGCAGCTGCTCCGTCAATTGCGCGATTGTTTTCTCAAAATCGGCGACGCGTTCACGTTCCTGTGTGACCACGGCCGGCGGTGCATTGTTCACAAATTTCTCATTACCGAGCTTACCTGTGGCTTTCGCGAGTTCCCCGCGGACCTTGTCCATCTGCTTGTCGAGTCTTGCTTTTTCGGCTTCAACGTCGATCAGGCCTTTCATTGGCACCAGCAGTCGCATGTCACCAAGCAGTGCCGTTGCCGCGGCTGGCGGTTCCGTGCCGTCCGCGATTACGTCGATAGATGTCACGCGGCCAACGCGCTGCAGGAGGAGGGCGTACTTGCTGGCGCGCCCCTGGTCCTCGGCACTCGCATGCTGCAATAATACGGGCAGGGTCTTGCCGGGAGAAATGTCCATTTCACCGCGAATCTGGCGAATTCCCAGGATGAATTGCTTGACCCATTCGATATCGGCTTTAGCGGCATCGTCGGCCGCGTCGTCATCGGGTTCGGGGTAGGGCCGCAACATGATTGTCTCGCCCTCGATACCGGCCCGCGGCGCAACCTGAGCCCAGATTTCCTCGGTGATGAACGGCATGAGGGGGTGCAACAGCCGAAGTATTGCTTCGAGCGTGTCTATGAGAGTTCGGCGCGTGCCGCGTTGCATTTCAGGCGATGACTCGTCTGACTGCAGGACCGGCTTGGACAGCTCCAGGTACCAGTCGCAGAACTCGTGCCAGGTGAAATCGTAAACGGCCTGTACCGCGAGATCGAGGCGATAGGACGCTAAGTGCTTGTGCATCTCACGGGTCGTGTCATCAAGCTTTGCCCGTATCCAGCGATCCGAGGTGCTGTATTCGACGTCGCCCTCGTCAAGCGCCTCGGTGTTCATCAACACATAGCGAGCCGCGTTCCACAGTTTGTTGCAGAAGTTCTTATAGCCCTCGATTCGACCAAGGTCGAAGCGGACATCGCGGCCTGTTGTCGCGAGCGCAGCGTACGTCATGCGCAGTGCATCACAGCCAAACGCGTCGATGCCATCGGGGAACTGCTTGCGCGTCGCTTTTTCGATTTTCGGCTTGAGGTGGTCTTGCATCATCCCCGCTGTGCGCTTCTCGACGAGCGCCTCGAGGTCGATGCCATCGATCAGATCCAGCGGGTCGAGGACGTTACCCTTCGACTTCGACATCTTCTGGCCTTCCTGGTCGCGAATCAGGCCGTGGATGTAGACCTCACGGAAAGGCACGTCCCCCATGAACTTCAAGCCGAACATGATCATGCGTGCGACCCAGAAGAAGATGATGTCGAAGCCCGTGACGAGAACGTTCCCCGGGTAGAACTCCTCCAGGGCTTTGGTCTTTTCGGGCCAGCCCAGGGTGCTGAACGGCCAAAGTGCCGATGAGAACCAGGTATCGAGCACATCGTCATCCTGACGCAGGGTCACGCCCGATCCCAGGCTGTGCTTCTCGCGCACATCGTCTTCCGAGTGCCCGACATAGACATTGCCTTCATCGTCGTACCAGGCCGGGATACGGTGCCCCCACCAAAGCTGGCGGCTGATACACCAGTCCTGGATGTTGTACATCCAGTCGAAGTAGGTCTTGGACCAGTTTTCGGGGACGAACTTGATCTCGCCTGTCTCGACGGCTTCGATCGCCGGTTTCGCGAGCGGCTCGATCTTCACGTACCACTGGTCGGTCAGATAGGGCTCGACGACAGCGTGCGAACGATCACCGCGCGGGATCTTGACGGTGTAATCCTCGATCTCTTCGAGCAGACCCAGCGCCTCGAATTCGGCGACGATTTTGTCACGCGCAACAAATCGGTCCAGACCGCGGTACGCCTCGGGAACCTCGTCGTTGAGCGCCGCATCATCCGTCAGGATGTTGTAAACGGCCAGGTCATGGCGTTTGCCGAGGTCATAGTCATTGAAATCATGCGCGGGCGTGATTTTTACGCAACCGGTTCCGAACTCGGGATCCACGTAGTCGTCGGCGACGATTGGAATTCGGCGACCAACAATGGGCAACTCGACTTCCTGTCCCACAATATTCTTGTAGCGCTCATCGTCGGGATGCACAGCGACGGCGCTGTCGCCCAGCATGGTTTCGGGACGCGTGGTAGCGACAACAAGGTGTCCGTCACCCGACGCGAGGGGATAGCGGAAGTGCCACAGCTTGCCCGCCTCGTCATCTGAAAGGACTTCCAGGTCGGACAAGGCTGTGTGGAGGACAGGATCCCAGTTGACGAGTCGCTTGCCTCGATAGATCAGGCCTTCGTCATGCAGATCCACGAATACCTTGCGCACGGCCGCTGAGCACCCTTCGTCCATCGTGAATCGATCACGGCTCCAGTCAACTGACGCGCCCAGACGGCGTGTTTGCCGGGCGATCTGCCCGCCGGACTCGTCCTTCCACTGCCAGACTCGCTCAACGAATTTCTCGCGCCCAAGATCGCGCTTCGATTTGCCTTCATTGTTCAGCAGGCGTTCCACGACCATCTGCGTCGCGATCCCCGCATGGTCCATGCCGGGCTGCCACAACGCGCGGTGTCCCTTCATCCGGTAATACCGGGTCAATGCGTCCTGGATCGTATCGCCGAAGCCATGCCCCATGTGTAAGGTGCCGGTGACATTGGGTGGCGGAATAACAATGCAATAGGGTTCGCCGTCGCCCTGCGGAGCGAAGTAGCCCTGTTCTTCCCAGCGCTCGTAGAGGCGCTGTTCAATTTCCTTGGGTTGGTAGGATTTATCCATCAGAGTTTATGTGTGTTGAGTTCATGGCCCTGGTCGCGATACGTAGCGTAGCGTTTGCGACTGGCCAGGCGGCAGCTTTCGTCGGAGGTTACAAGCTCGGCGACGCGCGGGAAACCCTCGGCGAACGAGGGAATCTCGTCACAGAGATTAATCAGCAGGTCGCGTGGGCCCACACCATCGTCATCGGCGCCAATCATGATGGGCGAGGACTCCGTGCCGTCATTGCGTCCAGCGAGTCCATGCGGGACGAAACTGCCGTCCCGGAATGTCCAGAGTAGCTGGTCCAGGCGCTCGGCGTCCTCACGGGAGCTGGCATGAATATAGACGGTATTGTCGAGCCGCCAGGCTTTCTCGGCAAGCTTGCAGGCGAGCATTTGTCGCGCGCGCTCGTCAACCTGGGTGAGAACGTAGAAATCCACTCTGGCCATAGTCAGGGCCTGCCTGCGCGATGCCTGTTTAGGGCAGGGCGCCGCAGCGCTCCAGGAGGAACTGCGACAGCATGGGTACGGGTCGGCCGGACGCACCCTTCTTGGCGCCCGACTTCCACGCGACACCAGCGATATCAAGATGCGCCCAGTTCAGACCGTCTGTGAACTTGCCAAGAAAGCAGCCGGCCGTGACCGCGCCGCCACCGTGACCGCCGATATTGGCCATGTCCGCAAAGTTGCTCTTGAGTTGCGCTGCATATTCATCGCCGAGCGGCATTGGCCAACCGCGGTCCTCAGCGGCTTCGCCCGACGCGAAAATCTCGTCGCGCAAGGAATCGTTATTGCTCATGATCGCGCTGCGATGCGCACCGAGTGCCACCACACACGCGCCGGTCAACGTGGCCACGTCGATAATCGCAGCCGGTTTGAAACGGCGCGAGTAGGTCAACGCGTCGCAGAGAATCAGCCGACCTTCCGCATCGGTGTTGAGTACCTCGATCGTTTGACCGGACATGCTCTTGACGATGTCACCCGGTTTGGTTGCCACACTGCCAGGCATATTTTCGACGGCTGGCACCACGACATTGACGTTGATGGGCAATTTCATGGCTGCCACTGCGGCCATTGTTCCGATGACCCCGGCGGCACCGCACATATCGAACTTCATCTCGTCCATCGAGGGACCGGGTTTCAGCGAAATACCGCCTGTGTCGAACGTGACACCCTTGCCGACAAGTACCACCGGTTTTTCGCTGCCCGCATTCTTGTACTGCATGACGATGAGCTTGGCCGGCTCCGCCGTTCCCGCGGTAACGGACAATAGCGAGCCCATGCCCAGGCGCTTCATTTCGGTCTCATTCAGGACCTTCGTGGTCAACTTGCCGTTTCCGGCAGCGAGCTTCCTGGCCGTCCGGGCGAGATAGCTCGGCGTGCACACGTTAGCCGGAAGGTTGCCCAAATCTTTGGCAAGCGCTACTCCCGCGGCAATGCCATCACCATGCATTGCGCCGCGCTTGCTCGCTGCGGCGTCGCCACGCTTCGCAATTGCCAGGCCGACAGATTTGAGCGGGCTGCCGGCCGGTTTGCGCCCACTCTTCAGTTGCGTGAATCGGTAGAGAACATCGTTCGCGGCCTCAGCCGTGTGACGCGCAAGATAGTAAGGGCTTGTGCTGTCGACGGATTCCAATGTGAGACTGTTGTATACCGTCTTCGCTTTGGTCTGCGAAATCGCCTGCATGGCAGCCGTGACGGCCTTCTTGTATGCAGTGGCATCAAGCTTGGCCGGAGCGCCCAATCCCACGACGGCAACGCGATCTGCCTTGACGCCGGAAACGTTGGTCAGAATCGTGCAGCGACCGACGGCATTCGAGACGTCGCCACTTTTGATCCGTTTTTTGATCTCCCCCTTGCTCGCGGTATCGATGTCCCCCGCACCAGAGCTGAGCTTGTTGCGCTCGTAGACTCCGACAATGACGCAATCGGCCGCACGCCGAGATGCTTTACTCGTAGTTGTGAAATATTCCATAAATCCTTCGTCGCCTTATTGTTTTTCGGGCTGTCACGGACAAAACAATGCGGTAGTCTAACTGTTTCGGCCTATCGCAGCTACGTCATTCCCCTGCCCGTGAAACGCATTCTAGATCGGTACATCTTCCGCGAAATCGCCGTGACCTGGCTTGGGGTCACGATGGTCTTGCTCATGATCCTGCTAACCAACCAGTTTGCGCGGATACTCGGCGACGTGGCGAAGGGCAAATTGCCCAAGAACGCAGCTTTTGATGTGATCGGCCTTTCGGCTGCCCAATACCTGACGATACTCGTGCCCATTGGGCTGTTTCTCGCCATCATGCTGGCACTGGGTCGCTTGTACCGCGACAGTGAGATGCCCGCGATGATGGCGTGCCGGGTTGGTCCGTCAGGTATCTATCGGCCGCTGATGTGGCTGCTGATCCCGCTGGCGCTGGGTGTTGCCTGGCTGTCGATCGTGGGTGCTCCTGCGGCACACAGCAAGATCGCCCAGATTGCGGCAGAAGCGAAACGGGAAGCCGATCTGGCAAGTATCGAGCCCGGTCGGTTCACTGTCGTCGGTCCCGATCGCGCGGTTGTTTATGGCGAACGGGTTTCCCCCGAGGGCCTCATGGAGAACGTGTTCCTGGAGCGACGGGTAGCCGATGACGTCGTCGAAGTGGTGGTCGCAAAGCGCGGTGAGCAGGTCGAATCGGAGGACCCGGACACACGGTTCCTGGTCCTGCATGAAGGTCGTCGCTACGAAGGCGTACCGGGTACGGCGAGATTTCGTGTCGTGGAGTTTGTCGAGCACGGGATTCCCTACCAGTTGCCGAGCCTGCGTGAATCGGATCCCAGGGCTCGCGAGATACCATTCGACAGCCTGCGTACATCGACCGACCTCGAACATATAGCTGAAATGCAGTGGCGCCTGAGCGTGCCGATTGCGACCATCCTGCTCGCATTGCTGGCCGTTCCGTTGGCGCGCAGCCGGCCTCGTGAAGGCCGTTACGGGCGCATTGCTATCGGTTTACTCGTCTTCATTATTTACCTGAACCTGCTGAGCGCGGCAAAAGCCTGGACCGAGGAAGGGTCGATTTCGCCGCAGCTCGGAGTCTGGTGGGTGCACGGTTGCGTCGTGTTGTTCACGCTCACACTGATCGGGATGCAAAACGGCTGGCTGCGGAGAATCTTTCGGTGAGCCTGCTCAGCGCGTACATGATGCGTACCATCCTGGCGAGTACTGCGCTGGTGCTGGTCGTCTTGCTCGCACTGGCTGGGCTGTTCGAGTTCATCGGCGAGCTCGACGACATTAAGGGTGACTACCAAACGCCGCAGGTCATCCTGTTCACGGCGCTGCGACTGCCGAATCTCGCGTTTGAGATGCTACCGGTAGCCGCGCTCATTGGTTCGCTGCTCGGACTCGGTGCACTCGCCGGTAATAGCGAGATAATTGTGATGCGATCGGCGGGGCTCTCGGTTACGCGCCTGGCCAGCATGGTCGCCGTGTCGGGAGCAGTGATGCTTGTACTGACGGGCCTCCTGGGTGAGTTCATTGGCCCACCGCTGGACTTCTACGCGCGAGACATGCGTATGGAAGCGCGCTATCAGAAAGACGACGACCTGGGCAGCGACGCGTGGGTGAAAGATGGGCCCGTCTACCTGCACCTCGAGCGCGTCAATTCGGAATTCGAGTTTGGCTCGATCTACCTGTTCCGCTTCGATGACGAGAACAAGCTTGCGTCCATTGCGCAAGCAGAAAATTCGGGTATCGATGATCAGGATAACTGGATACTCGAAAACCTGAGGGAAACAAAATTTAGCAATGACGGCGTGCAGGTCGTTGAGTCGTCGGTTGCCGTGGAGTCGTTTGAGGTTAACGCAGAGTTGCTCGGCAATTCGCTTGCCAAGCCGCTGAGTCTGTCGGCGCGCGGATTGCTCGTGTACATCGATTACCTGAAACGCAACAACCTGGACGCATCGCAATACGAGTCCGAGATATGGTATCGGGCGTCGCGAACGCTCACCGTTCTCATCATGCCCATTCTGTCGCTGGCGTTCGTATTTGGATCGTTGCGTAGCGGCGGTGCAGGTGGGCGTCTGATGATCGGCGTCGTCGTGGGCCTGGCTTACTATCTTGCGAGCGAAACGCTGGCGAATTCCGGACAAGTGTTCGATCTGAACCCTGCCGTCGTCAATTGGCTGCCGCTACTTGTGCTATGTGCGATCACTGCATTCGCGCTGCGGCGAGTCCGCTAGAGGGCTGCAGCTACTTCCCGGGTTTCGGGTAGTACACCAGGCGCGTTCCGCTGATGCGGTCATGCCACGTGAGACTGTCTTTGTCCCAGAGTTGCCACAGGAACCCCAGCCCAGCGGGAATCCACGACAGTATCGCTGCGAAGAAACGTATGCTGGCCTTGGCAAACGTAGGTTTGCCTCCTTCCGGAGTTTCGAGTTGAAGGCCCCAGGACTGCATACCCAGAGTGCGGCCCGTTCGCGTCCAGAAGCCGACAAAGAAACCGTAAATAACGATCGCCAGCACCAGGCGATAGACCAGGTTGTCGCCAATCTCGACAGGTTCGCCGCCGCGGGCGGCGATAAACGGAGTGGTCGCGAGGAACAGCAGCGCACCAATCAGAAGCGAGTCGTACACGATCGCCGCGAGGCGACGTATCAATCCGGTGTTTTGCATTGGGCAGGGACTCTTAACTAAAGACTTTCGAAGAACTCGGCCATGCGTTGTCGCATCGCCGCATCCGGCAGTTCGCCGAATCCGGCGCCGAGGTTATCAGCCATATGATGCGGTTTGCTAGTGGCTGGTATTGCGCAGGTTACTGCCGGGTGACTAATGATGAATTTCAGGAAGAACTGACCCCAGCTTTCCGCGAAGTCCCGCGAAAAGTCCGGCAGTTCCTTTCCCGATACGGCACTGAAGAGTCGCCCGGACTGGAACGGCCGATTGATCAACACCGCGATGCCGAGTTCTTCGGCCAGCGGTAAGACGTTTCGCTCGGCTTCCCGTTCACCCAACGAGTAGTTGATTTGGATGAACTGTGGCTTGAAAGCCTGCATCTCTCTGCCGAGGGCCGCTTGCGCGCCCGCTGTGTAATGGGTCAGACCGCTGTACCGGATTTGCCCGGCTTCCTGCAGTTCCTGAATAGACTTCATGTGCACCGCGGTATCACGCAGGTTGTGCACCTGCATGAGATCGACAGAATTCGTCCGCATAAGATCGGCGGACTGTTTCATCTGCGAGATGCCGGCATCACGGCCGTCGGTCCAGACTTTTGTGGCCAGAAACAGGTCTTCACGATCTATGCCAGCGTCGATCACATCACCGATGACTTTCTCCGAGCGGTTGTACATTGGTGACGTGTCGAGCAGGTTGCCACCTGCCGAGACGAGTTGTTCTACGATGTCTTTACGCGTTGCGATCTGGTCCGGCGTGCTGTCGACATCGAACACGTTGTACGTACCGAGCCCGATGACAGGGAGGGCTTCGCCGCTCGCCGGTATGGGTTTGGTGAGCATGGCTTGTGTCTTGTCGGCCATCGTAAGGCCGGGCAGGGCGCCCAACGCCGCCCCGGCCATGAGTACGTCACGTCTGTTCCAGGTATTCATCATTCCACCCCGCTGTCGGCCAGTGCTTTCGCTTTACGTTTGTAGTCCCGGCCGAGCCATAACGATACAAAGGCCCAGAAAACTGCGATTGGCACCATGACCATAGAAATGCCGGCGATCCCCAATGCAGACATCGATCGGATGAACCAGGTTCCAATGACATCGCCACCGCGGTAGACAGCGGTGTCGATAAAATTCTTGGTCTTGTATTTTTCTTCCGGCGTTACGACCGAGTAGAGCATGTCAGTGCCAGGTTTGGAAAAACCAAAACCGACGGCGCGCCGTGCGACAGTCAGAATGGCGACCACGGCGAGGACCGGGTCCATGGCCAGCATCACAAAGCCAATCGCAGACACGATGGGCATGAGCACCAGCGCTCGGCCAATGCCGAAACGCTGCACAACCTGTTTGACGGCAAAAGCCTGGAAAATCAACGTCAGGAGATTCGCCGCAATGTTCATATTGGAGAAGAAGCGAGTGCGCTCGTCGACAATGGGAATCTCGACTTCTACCAGCTCTGCGGCAAACATGTAGAGAGCAGCACCCAACGTGCTCGCTATCAACGAAGTGATCGCTATTGCGATGAAATAATTGGAGGAGAGCATGTGTGTAATGCCGGCAAACGCGCTTCCTCCCAACGGTTTTTCGCTTGCGGCCGTCTCGTTAACCGCATCCTCGTGCTCGCTGATGACCCACTTGCGTAACTGCGTGATGCAAAAAAGCGATAGCAGCAATAAGACTCCGGCGACGGGTAGCAAGTTGTGTGTGCCGATAGTTGTGACGAATGCGCTCGTCGCAACGCCACCCAGGATGGCGCCAATGCTGCCGCCCGCCGATATGATGCCAAACAGCCGCCGCCCTTGTTCGCGCGTATAGATATCCGCCATGAAACTCCAAAATACGGAGACGACGAACAGGTTAAATACGCCAACCCAGACGAAGTAAGCCCGACCAAGCCAGATGGTGCTTTCGCCGCTGTCGATTGTCCGAGTGAACACAACCCAGAAGATCGCAATGTTGGCGGAGAAGAAGAGGTAGACCCAAGGCAGGAAGACGCGGCGGGGGAAGCGTGATGCCACCCAGCCGAAAATTGACGTGGCAATCATCATCGCGAAGAACGTGCCGATGAACAAATAAGGTATGGTCTGGGGTCCGCTGCCTACTGCCATGGTTTCGCGCACGGGTCGCACGATGTAGTAGGAAGATAGAATGCAAAAGAAATAGGCAAACGACCACGCGACCGCGACGTACTCATGACGCTCGATACCCAGCGTTTTCTTGACCAGGAGCGTGCGGACTTTTTCAGCAATAGTGGCGGCCATAACGCCGATCATAGCAACAAGAAGGGGAAGAGAATGGAAGCAACTATCATCGTCACGATTCTGGCGCTCATGCAATTTACGTTGTTTGGTCTCCAGGTGGGGTCAATGCGAGCCAAACACCAGGTAAAAGCACCCGCCACCACCGGCCACGACGACTTTGAGCGAATGAACCGGGTGCATCTCAATACGCTGGAACAGCTCGTCGTATTTCTGCCTGCGTTATGGATGCACGCGCAGGTCGCGAACCCGTTATGGGGTGCCTTGATCGGACTGGTGTTTATCGCCGGGCGATTTATTTATCGCGCCGAGTATATGAAGGACCCATCCTCGCGTAGTCCGGGATTCTCGATTTCATTCATACCTTCGGCCGTACTGTTGATCTGGACGTTGGTCGTCGTTGTACTTGGGATGATCTGACCGCTCAGCGATACCTCAGGTTCTGGCGAGTCAGGTCCGCAACGGATCGCGCGCCCATCAGTTTCATGCCGCGTTCAATTTCTGCGCGGAAGTTGGACAGGGTCTTCTCGACGCCGGCCTGTCCGGCCGCGGCAAGCGCGTACAGGTAGAGGCGACCGCCGGAGCAGGCCGTCGCACCTGCCGATAGTGCCTTGAGTACGTGCGTTCCTCGCTTTATGCCGCCGTCACAGATCACTTCGATCTTGTCTCCAACGGCATCGACAATTTCTGCGAGCTGGTCAAACGGGGCGCGTGAGCCGTCCAATTGTCGGCCTCCGTGGTTCGATACCATGATCGCCGTAGCCCCAATGTCTACAGCACGGCGGGCATCTTCGACAGACATGATGCCCTTGAGACAAAACTGCTTACCCCATTGCCCGCGCACGTCTTCGGCCGCTTTCCAATCCATCGATTGATCGAGCATGGTCGAGAAATAGTCGGAAACCGACAAGCTGATATTGCTGCCTTCTTCGACATGGTCTTTGAGGTTGGAAAGCTCAAACGAGGGGCGGAGCAGGTAGTTGAGCGTCCACCCGGGATGCGTCGCGAAACTCAGCGCGCTCTTAACCGTCAGGCGGGGTGGCGAAGTGAAGCCCGTTACCAGGTCTCGCTCCCTGTTGCCGCCGACGATGGTATCCACCGTTAACGCAAGCGCATCGAAATTCGCGTCCTTGCAACGCTCGATCATGCTGTTCGTCAGGCCCTTGTCCTTGTGATAGTAAAGCTGGAACAGCTTCGGCGACTTGACCGTTTCGCCAACGGCTTCGATACTTGCGGTCGCAAGTGAAGAGATTCCGAACCAGGTGTTGAATTTTTCTGCGGCCGCTCCGACCGCGGCTTCTCCCTGGTGATGAAACAGTCGCTGCAGGGCTGTCGGTGCCAGGAACAAGGGCAGGTCGACACGCTTGCCCATGACCACGGTTGACATGTCGATGGTCTCGACGCCTGCGAGTACGCTTGGGACGAGATCGCATTCCTCGTAAGCTTCGGTATTGCGCCGATAAGTGACTTCGTCGTCAGCGGCACCATCGATGTAGTGGAAGATCGGTCCCGGCAGTCGGCGCCTGGCGAGACGACGGAATTGTTGCGTGTTGTAGCATTGATCCAGGTTCATTTGCGTTCAAAGCTCGAGTGGAAAAGTTCATTGTCTCACCCGGATATGGAGAGAGCACTAGTGGCAATGACGTACTCCGGGGACGATCAACGAGAAAGGCCCCACGCAAGGTGGTCGCTCTACTCCAATGTTACTATTTAGGGCGCAGGAAATGGCGTCCGCAGACCCAGATAAGGCACTCGCAATATGGCTGACGAAAACCCTCAAAGACCCAGGATCCACGCGGAAATGCTTGTCGGCATATCGGCCGTGGTTATTGGCGTATGTGCATTGGGAGTCTCACTGTATGAGACAAGCCTGATGAGAGAAGAACAGCGAGCCGCGGTGATGCCGCTGTTGGAGTTGAGCCGTTCCTATTTCCTGGCAACGGACGAGGCATCCGGGAAAGAACCCCGACTCTGGCTTCAGGCGCAGAATGTGGGTATCGGTCCGGCCCGGGTGGCGGACTTTCGGGTGACGATCGACGGCGTTCCGTATCCTACGTGGAATGCCGCACTGCGTGAGTTGATCAGACACGATTCTTCTATTTCGTACGGTCAGTCGACAATTAACGGGAGGACCATTCCACCGGACCGCCTGGTCACGATGATGGAACTCAACGACAATGAGTTGGCAGAGAAGATTCTGCTTGAGTTTGATCGGCTCAATTTCGAAGCCTGTTTCTGTTCGATCTTTGACGAATGCTGGACGACGAGCTACAGGGACTTTGGTGCCGCAACTCGGGTTGAATCGTGTCAGCGATCGGATAGTTCGTTCATTGAATAGTTTTTGCGGGAGCGTCGGCGGGGGATTGATTCGCCGCTTCGCGGCTCACCCCTGCGGGGCACCTGCGGTGTCTGTCGGCCGGCTTCGCCGGCCTCGGATCGAACCGGCTGTCCGATTCCTCCGAAGGAAACACAAAACGAAAAAGGGCCCGCACGAGGCGGACCCTTTGTTCGTTTGGTACTCCCTAGGGGATTCGAACCCCTGTTACCGCCGTGAGAGGGCGGCGTCCTAAACCACTAGACGAAGGGAGCGGAGTCAATCAAATTTTTCAAACCCATCCCCTAGGGGATGGACGTCGTCGCTATGCTCCGCCGTCTGTCGTCGCGCTTCGCGCTCCTCGGATCGAACACTTGTTCAATGCCGTGAGAGGGCGGCGTCCTAAACCACTAGACGAAGGGAGCATAGTGGCACTCGACAGGTCGAGCGGGCGGCCATTATACGGCTCTGGGGCGTCTGCTCAACCCAAAACCGAAACATTTTTGCGGAATCTGGGGCAACGGGCGTCGGGCTGTTATCATACGGCGCGAATAGTGACCTCCAGACGGAAATACCTTTGAATAAGAACCCGACTAACGGGTCCCGAGAACCAAGAATCATTCCACGTGCCGAACACAATGTTACGCGGCGCGAGTTCTCCGATAGCGCTCTAAAGGTTTTATACCGATTGAACAAGGCGGGTTACCAGGCTTTCCTGGTGGGCGGTTGTGTACGCGACGCTATGCTGGAGCTTCATCCCAAGGATTTTGACGTAGCAACGGATGCCACGCCCGAAGAGGTAAAGGCGCTGTTCGGCAATTGCCGGTTAATCGGACGCCGATTCCGTCTCGCGCACGTGCGTTTCGGCCGCGAGATTATCGAGGTTGCGACTTTTCGTGCGGCAGCGATCAGCGAGCACGATGATCACCATAGTGACGATGAGGGAAGAATCCTGCGCGACAACGTCTACGGTTCCATCGACGAAGATGTGTGGCGTCGTGATTTCACCTGCAACTCGTTGTACTACAACATTGCGGATTTCAGCATCTGGGACTACACAGGCGGATTCGACGATATCAAGGCGAAGCGCATCGTCCTCATCGGCGATCCCGAAAAGCGGATGCGCGAGGATCCCGTACGTATGCTGCGCGGCATACGCTTTGCGGCGAAACTCAATTTTGAGATCGACGAGCCTGTAGTCAGGGCAATCGACCACCACTCGCATCTACTAAGCAATGTGCCGGCCGCACGCTTGTTCGATGAATTTCTGAAGTTGTTCCAGGCGGGCAATGCGGAGCGTACGTTTGATCTGCTGCACGACCACGGGCTGTTCAAGGAGATGTTCCCGGCAACCGACGAAGAATTGACAAAAACACCGGATTTCATGCGCTTTACTCGAGCCGCTCTGCAAAACACGGATCGACGAGTCAAGGCGGGCAAGTCAGTCACTCCAATGTTTCTGCTTGGCGTCTTCCTGTGGGCACCGGTTAGAAAGCTGGCAGAGATTCGACGCTCCGAAGAGAAGATGTCCGAGTCACAGTCGCTGAGCCTGGCTTCCTACGAGATCTGTGCACAGCAACAACGACGTATTTCCATTCCACGGCGCTTTACGGTGCCGATGCGTGAGATGTTGTCGCTGCAGCCGCGTTTCGAATTCAAGCGCGGCAAACGCGCTATGAAATTGCTTGAGCATCGACGCTTTCGAGCAGCCTACGATTTCATGGTGTTGCGAGCCGAGGTTGGGCTGGAAAGCGAGGAGACCGCGCAATTCTGGACCGATGTGCAGACGCTATCGGCGGCCGAGCGTGCCGACCGTTTTCAGCTTGGGCAGCCCGGCAGCAAAAAGCGCCGTTCTTCACGTCGCCGCCGCCGCAAGAAGCCTGCTCAAGAGTCATGAGTGCCACCGCGCACTGGTATCCGGCGTACATTGGCCTCGGGAGTAATCTGCAGAAACCCGCTCAGCAAATCGAAGAGGCGCTCGGCCTGGTCGAGGAGATTTCGGGCACCCGGTTGTTTGCCGTGTCATCCCTATACCGGTCCGCCCCGTTCGGGGGCATTGAGCAGCCGGATTTCGTGAACGCCGTGGCGTCTATCCTGACCCGGCTCTCTGCCCTGGAGCTACTGGCCGAGTTGCAGAATATCGAGAATCGGCAGGGGCGGGAGCGTGACGAGACTCGCTGGGGGCCCCGAGTGCTGGACCTGGACCTGCTGGTCTATTCGGGCCAGACGATTAGTGAGCCGGAGCTGTCGATACCTCACCCGGGCATTGGCGAACGAAATTTTGTATTGTTGCCTCTTGAAGAAATCGCGCCGGATCTTGAAGTGCCTGGTCTTGGCCGGGCTGCCAGCATTCCGGTTAACAGGAATGAACCCAGTATTTCGCGCATCACCTGAAGGATATTCGTGTCAGTTAGCCCGCTGAAATCATCAGCTAATTCATCTCGTTATATCGCTATCGAAGGACCGATCGGCGTGGGTAAAACTGCGCTCGCGAAACGGTTGGCACAGAGCTTGTCGGCAGATCTCGTGCTCGAGGAAGTGGACGAGAACCCATTCCTCGAGCGTTTCTACCGGGATGGCCGCTCTGCAGCGCTACCTGCGCAGATGTTCTTCCTGTTCGCGCGTGCGCGACAGATAGAGGACCTGCGACAGTCCGACCTGTTTTCGAATGTGCGCATTTCGGACTACCTGTTTACGCGCGATCGACTGTTTGCCGAACTGAATCTCGACGCTGAAGAACTCAAGCTCTACGACCAGATTGCGGACAACCTCGCGGTCGACGCACCGGTTCCGGACCTGGTGATTTACCTGCAGGCTTCTGTGGACGCGCTGCTTCAGCGATTGACGCGGCGCGACTCGAACTGCGACCGCTTCGTCGAGCGTGCTTACCTGGAGAAACTGACGGATGCCTACGCGCGGTTTTTTCACCAGTATGACGAGGGGCCGTTGCTGATAGTTAATGCGTCGCAGATCGATCCGGTTAATAATGACGCCGATTACGAACAGCTATTCCAGCAAATCGAGCGCACGACTGGCGGTCGCCATTTCTTCAATCCCGCGGCGGCTGCGCTTGCCTGACAGGTTGTCCACATGTACACGCAGCTAGAACAACGCGGCATGCCGGAACCACCGGTTAATGTCTCGACGTTACACAAGATGAAAGCAGACGGTGAGCCGATTGCCTGTCTGACTGCCTACGACGCAAGCTATGCGGTACTCGTTGACGCGGCTGGTACCGACCTGGTGCTCGTCGGCGATTCTCTGGGCATGGTCATCCAGGGGCATGACACAACGGTGCCAGTCACCGTTGACGACATTATCTACCATTCGCGCACGGTGGCTCGCGGGTTGCGGCGCGCGTTTCTCGTTGCCGACATGCCTTTCATGAGCTACACAAAGCCTGCCCAGGCCCTGGATAATGCGGTCCGCCTGATGCAGGAGGGCGGCGCGATGATGGTCAAGCTCGAAGGTGGCGATGACCAGGTTGAGATTGTCGAGCATCTCGCGCGCCACGATATTCCGGTATGCGCGCATTTGGGCCTCAAGCCACAGTCGGTGCACAAGATCGGCGGATTCAAGGTGCAGGGCCGGGACCCTGATAACGCAAAGGAAATGCGGGCATCTGCAAAACGTTTGCAGGATGCCGGTGCGGATATTGTATTGCTCGAGTGCGTTCCGAACGAAGTCGGAAAAGCGATTACCGAGACCCTCGATGTTCCGGTAATCGGCATTGGTGCAGGGCCCAACGTCGATGGGCAGATACTCGTCCTCTACGACATTCTCGATATCACGCAGGGGCGCACGCCGCGCTTCGTCAAGAACTTTCAGGCCGGCTGCGACTCGCCGCTGCTTGCTCTCGAGGCCTACGTTCAGGCTGTCAAGACAAAGGCCTATCCTGAACCGGAGCATTGCTTCTCATAGCAATCAGGACGACCAGTGATCGTAGTTCACAGTAAACAGGAACTCGCCGAGCAAATCGCTGAGTGGCGGCTTCACGATGAACATGTCGCGCTCGTCCCGACGATGGGGAGTCTGCATGCGGGACACGTGGCGCTCGTTGACCTGGCGCGCGAGCATGCAGAACGAGTCGTCGTCAGTATCTTTGTCAATCCCACGCAGTTCGGGGACGGCGAGGATTTTGATGACTATCCGCGCACACTTGAACGGGATAAGCGGCTACTCAAAAAGACAACGGCCGACCTGATTTTTGCGCCGGATGTTAAAACGATGTATCCGTTCGGCCTGGAAATGGCGACGAGCGTGTCAGTACCTCGCCTGACCGAAAACTTCTGCGGTGCGTCTCGCCCGGGACATTTTGACGGCGTAACCACGGTCGTTGCTCGGCTGTTCACGTTGGTACTGCCCGATGTCGCGGTATTCGGTCAGAAGGACTACCAGCAACAACTTGTCATCCGCCACATGACCGAAGATCTGAATTTCCCGATCAAAATCATCACCGGCGAGACCGTGCGCGCCGACGATGGTCTTGCATTGAGCTCGCGAAATAGTTACCTGTCAGGAGAGGAGCGCGCGGCGGCCCCGGTTCTCTACGAGACGCTCTGCTCAACCGGGCAGGAACTGCAGAATGGTCGGCGAAATTTCGCAGAACTGGAGGCGGATGCGCTTGAGCGATTGGGGAACGCCGGCTTTGAAGTGGACTACTACTCGATTCGACGTGCGCTCAATATGGAAATCCCGGATCGCGATTGCGATGATCTCGTCGTCCTGGCCGCAGCACGGCTGGGCGCAACGCGACTAATCGACAATATCGTCGTGACTACCTGATCGTTTATTTCGAAACGGTATCGCGGCCGGCGTGTTTGGCCCGGTAGAGTGCTGCGTCCGCGTCGCGAATCAGTGTTTCAAGCGTGCCATGCGCTTGCAGGTCTGCAACGCCCATCGAAATTTTCAATGGAATCCGAATAAGGGAGTCCGAGCCGTCGCCCGTCGTGCCGCTAACCGCCAGGCGAACTCGTTCACCGACCGCCATAGCCTGTTCTGTAGTGACATCGGGCAGCAAGACCGCAAACTCATCGCCTCCGTAGCGCACCAGAAGGTCGCGTGGCCGGAACTGTGAGCGCAGGATCTTCGATACGGCGGACAATGCTCGGTCGCCGGCGATGTGCCCGAACATGTCGTTAAACTGCTTGAAGTTATCGACGTCGATCATCATCAGGGCAATCGGTTTGTCTTTCTCAACACACCTGGCAATCTCTCGCGGGAATATCTCTTCCATGGCGTGGCGATTGGCAAGGGCAGTGAGTGCATCGGTCGTCGCGTGACGTTCGAATTTCTGCAGTTCGCCATAGTTATCGGCGATCACGCGGTTGTGACTGCGCACTCTTTCCGAAAGGACAACCAGCAGGTTCTTGGCAAATTCGTGCGACGCGTCGACCATGCTCCACAGCACGGACTGATGGATTACGAGGAGATGCGTGTCTTCGGCGCCGATAACGTAGGCAGACGGATCACGGTCCTCAATGATCGACATTTCGCCGACGCAGGCGCCGGATTCCATGGTCGCAATGATCGGTGTTTCTGGCGACCCTACGTGTACGTTCAGGCTGCCCGAAAGCACAACGAAGACGTGTTCGTTCTTCTCTCCGGGCGATAGCAGCAGATCGCCGGCTTCGATATCGCGCCGATCGCACTGTTGCAACAGCTCGTGAATGTCGTCAGGGTAGACGCCCTTGAACAGATCGAGGCTGTCGAGCAACGAACGCTTGTAATCCGAGTTGACTGCGAGTGATTCCTGCATCCGGCTATTGTCAACTGAATCGCCCGCCAGGAATGCCGACCAGACCACACTCTTTGTGTGAACTGCGTCACTAATCGTCGCTATTAAGCTCGTGTCTGGCTGCGGCGAACTCGGCACGATCCTCTGCGGAGGGTTCCGGGTACTTGAGCCCGATGCTCTGTAGCGCACTGATGATGACGTCAGCCACGCGTGCGCGCAGGTACGGTTTGTCGTCGGCGGGAATGGCATACCACGGAGCCCAGGGTCGAGACGTCGCATTCATCGCCTCTTCGTATGCGTGCATATAGGCGTCCCAATGCCTGCGCTCCTTGACATCGTTGGGCTCGAATTTCCAGTTCTTGTCGAATTCATCCAGGCGCGACAGGAAGCGTCGTTTTTGTTCATCTTTGGACACGTTGAGCCAGAATTTCAGGATCACCGTGCCGTTGCGTGCGAGATGTTCTTCCTGCTGACGAATGGACGTGAGACGTTCGTCCCAAATCGAAGCGAGGTCGATGTTACCCGGCAGTTTCTGATAATCGAGGATCTTCGGGTGCACGCGAGCAACAAGCACTTCTTCGTACTGACTACGATTGAAGATCCCGATACGGCCGCGTTCGGGCAGTCGGCAGGTCGTGCGCCAAAGGAAGTCGTGATCGAGCTCGAGACTTGATGGCTTCTTGAAACTGAACACCTGGCATCCTGAAGGATCGACGCCCTGCATGACCGATCGTATCGTGCTGTCCTTGCCCGCCGCGTCCATCGCCTGGAAGATCAGCAGTATCGAGTGTTTGTCGCCAGCAGCGAGTACACGCTGCAGCCTGTTCAGCTCCTCCGTGCGATGTCGCCGAAACTTGCCCTTGTGAGGTTTTCCGTCGGTCAGTGGAGAAGTACTGGCATCGGCAACTTTGAACGTGCCGTCAAAAGGAACCAGGTAGGGTGATTCAGGTGCCTCAAACATCCTTGCTCTCCGATGACTTGCTTTCCGATAGTAATGGTTCGTGCTGGGCGAGGGCCCAATTCACGTGTTCTGTAACCTGG
>JAACFG010000105.1 GCA_009937605.1 Gammaproteobacteria bacterium
AACTCGGCAATTTCCTCTTCAGCTTCGGCTTTCTTCTTGCCGCTTCTGAAAGTGATGCGATAGGCATTCTTGATATTGCGTAGCTGCTCGGTCGTGAAGCCGCGGCGTTTCAGCCCTTCGCTATTAATGCCGCGCGCAACAGCCGGTTGGCCGGAGACCATAGTATAGGCAGGCACATCCTTGTTGACGCCCGCGTACATTCCAAGGAACGCATGCGCCCCGATTCTGCAGAACTGGTGCGCGCCCGAGAAACCGGCAAAAATGACCCAGTCGCCAACATGCACATGCCCGGCCAGCGTCGCATTATTCGCCAGGATGATCTGGCTTCCGAGCACACAATCATGCGCGATATGCACATAAGCCATGATCCAGTTGTCATCACCGATTATCGTGTCGCCCGTGTCCTGGGTCGTCCCGCGACTGATCGTACAGAACTCACGGATCGTATTTCGATCGCCAATCGTCAGACGAGTTGGCTCGCCCGCGTATTTCTTGTCTTGCGGATCGTCGCCAATCGACGTGAACTGGTAAAAGTGATTGTCCTTGCCTATTTTCGTCGGTCCATTAATGACGACGTGACTATCAATCTTTGTGCCGCTGTCGACCTCAACATTGTCGCCGATAACGGTGTAGGCACCGATCTCAACGCCGTCCGCAATAACAGCGCTGTCGGAAATAATCGCAGTTGAGTGAATCATTTCTCTTCCAATCGCTTGACGCGATCAATCAGTGAATCAATACGCCGGAACCTGGCCACTTTCTTCGCCCAGGCCTTTGCAGGTTCGACGGGGAAGATCCCGCTGTAAGCGCCGGGTTCAGTGATGTCCTTGGACACCACGCCTGCACCCCATACGACCACGTCGTCGCAGATAGAAATATGACCAACCGCACCCACCCTTCCGCCGAACATGCATCGTTTGCCTATCGTCGTACTGCCCGCGATACCGACCTGGGCGGCCAATGCTGAATGCGCTCCGACACGGACGTTGTGTGCAATCATGCACTGGTTGTCGATGCGCACGCCGTCCTCGACTACCGTATCGCCGATAGCGCCGCAATCAATCGTTGTGTTGGCACCGATTTCGACATCATCGCCAACAGTGACACCGCCGACCTGCGGAACCTTGATCCAGCCTTCCGGCGTCATCGCATTGCCGAAGCCGTCGGCACCAAGCACAGCCCCGGGATGGAAAATACCACGCCGTCCGATACGCGTGGCACGCACCAGCGTCACGTTGGCAATGAAGCGACAGTCATCGCCGACTGTACAGTCCGGACCAATGACAGTGCCCGGACCAACATAGACATTCTTACCGATGACAGAACGTTCGCCGATAACAACATTTGGCGCCAGGCAAGCGCTGTCGGCCACCGTTGCGGTCGGATCAACAACTGCCGACGAGTGAACGCCAGGCGCATAGGTGGGGGCTGGGCACACAACCGCAGCCATGCGCGCATAACAAGCATAAGGGTCCGCATGCAGCAGCGCAGCAACGGGTGAATCGGCCGCGTCTTCCGGTCGCAAGATAACAGCAGCTGCCTTCGTGGAAGGCAGCTGCTCCTTAAAAGCGGGATTCGATAAGAACGTCAGAGAATCGGAGTTCGCGTTCTGCATGGACGCGACACCGCTGACCTCAATGTCAGGATCGCCAACCAGCTCGCAGCCAAAGCGTGTGGCAAGTTCTCCGAGGCTGATCGGCATTTGAATTAGCTTTAGCGGGCGCTGGTCGCCTGGTAATTGGCCTCAACTGCACGCAGTACTTCGTCAGTTATGTTGACGTTACCAGTAACGTACAGTACGCCATCACCCACGATCAGGTCGTAGCCCTGGGCTTCTGCATAGTCCTGCACTTCCTTGAGTATGGCACGTTGCAGCAAACCGTATTCCTCGTTCTGGCGAAGATTCAGGTCTTCCTGGAACTCATTCTGAAGGCGTGTCAGTTCACGCTGCAATTCACGAAGTCTTGATTCCGCATTGCGCCGTTCGGTCTCACCCATCACGGCCAGGTCTTTTTGCGCCTTGGTCGCCAGCTCCTCGTACTCAGTTTGCTTTGCCTGAAACTCACGCTGACGTGGCGCGAACTCTTCCTGCAAGGCATCCATTGCAGACTTGGTCTGGGGTGCTCGTTCGATCACTGCCGGTAGATTAACGACACCGATTTTCAATTCCTGTGCCGCTGCCGGAAATGCGAACGCACTTACGAGAGCGATACCCAATACAGCCTTTACAACCTGTTGCTTTACAAACTTCATATACAATCCATACCTTAATTAAAACGCTTGTCCGATGGAGAACTGGAATCGTTCGATTTCATCTCCGTAGTACCTGTCATTACCCGGATAATTATTCAGCGGGTACGCATAACTAAACCTGAACATCCCCAATGGCGCCAACCATTGAACAGCCACGCCTACGGACATGCGGAGCTCGTCCAGGGCGGGCTTATAATAAACCGGTGCTCCGAGCTTGTCCGTAAAATCGACTTCACCCGTGTTGAACACGTTGCCAACATCGTAGAACACGCTCGCTCTGGCCTGGCTGGCAAATTTTTCCGGCAGCGGAAGTATAAGCTCTACTTGGCTCGCGACCAACATGTTGCCGCCATATGGCCTGCCAAAGCTATCGCGCGGGCCCATATAGGATTCCTTGAAACCACGGATCGAGCTGGGCCCACCACCGTAGAACTGTTTGTACGGAGGCAATGCGGTGGTCTCGCCCAAGGCCTCTCCGAGCGCGACCTCTGCGTTAAGGCGCACAATCCACTTATTCCTCCATATCGGGAGGTACTGCGTGTAATTGTAGCGCGCCGTGTAGAAATTCACGTCACTGCCCGGGACCGTCGTCGACAAAAAGAACGTCTGCCTTGCGCCACGCGTCGCGAACAAAGCGCGATTGCGGCTATCGTAAGTCCATCCGGCGACCAACTCGAACGTGTCGAACTCTGTGCCGAAGAACACCCCACCGGCCCCAACGTTCTCGATGAATGG
The DNA here is from genome assembly GCA_009937605.1 of Gammaproteobacteria bacterium. Lineage (GTDB taxonomy): Bacteria > Pseudomonadota > Gammaproteobacteria > Steroidobacterales > Woeseiaceae > UBA1847. The sequence continues at coordinate 2,989 of JAACFG010000105.1, forward strand.
ATTGCCATTATTCGCAACCCAATCCTGGGCCTGTTGCGTACTGTTGGTCGACGACAGCAACTCCGAATGCTGGTATGTGCCACCGAAAGACAAGGACTGGTATTCGCTAATTGGATATCCGTAGTCTAGCGACGCGCCCATACTTGTTGTCGAGAAATCCGATGTCGCAGAAGTGAACTGCGTGACATCGCGATAATTGAGACTTATCGTCCGACGAACGCCGTCCATAGTGCGAAACGGGTCCGTGTGCGAGAGGCTATACAGTTTTTGGTACTTGCCTGACATTAATTCGAGAGCGACGCGATTTCCGGTTCCGAGAAAATTCGTATGCACAATGCTGCCATTCAGCATGATCTTCTGTGATTCGGAGTAACCGATGCCGCCCGAGAATTGACCGGGCATGCGATATTCAATATCGAATTCAACATCGACGAGATCCGGACTTCCCGGTACCGGCACGTTCTCGGATTCTACGGATTCAACATAGGGCAGACGCTGCAGGCGGATCTTCGAGCGATCGACCAGCGTGTTGGAAAGGTACGCGCTTTCCATCTGCCGCATCTCACGACGCAAAACCTCATCATCGATCTCGTCGATGCCCTTGAAGTTGATGTTGCGAACGTAAACACGACTCTGCGGATTAACGTAGAAGGTTATCTCCGCTTCCTTGGTCTCGTGATTAAGCTCCGGAACCGGCTCGATTTCCGCATTTGCGTATCCTTCCTCACTGAGCCTGAAAGACATCAACTCCGCAGACTGCGTCAACACAGCCTGGTTAAATACGGAACCGGGCTGCGCAAAAATCAAGGCGCGCAGGTACGTCTCGGAAATGACCATTTCACCAACGAGCTTCACCTCCGAGATGGTGTATATCTCACCCTCGTCGACGTTGATCGTCACGAACATGTCTTCCTTGTTCGGCGAAATCGCAACCTGAGTCGACTCGATATCGAAATCCGCGTAGCCGCGATCCATGTAGAACGAACGCAGGATTTCGAGATCGCCTTCAAGGGCCTCTTTGGCGTAACGGTCATCCTGCCGGAGCCACGACAGCCAGTTCGCCGTGTCGAGTGTGAAATCAGCTCGAATCTCGTCGTCGTCAAACGAATCATTACCGACGATATTCACCTGGCGAATCTTTGCGCGGTCGCCTTCCTTGACGTTAATCTTGACACGCACCGTGTTGTTCGGGCGATCAATGATCTCCGTGTCGATTCCAACACCATACTTGCCCATACTGTAGTACTGGTCTCGCAGGAACATCTCGACATTGTCGAGTACCGAACGATCAAACGTGCGTCCACGCGCTAGCCCAACGCTCCGCAGGGAGTCGGTCAGATCTTCTGTCTTGATGTCCTTGTTACCATCAATTTCGAAACTTTCGATCGACGGACGTTCGCGAACGACAATGACCAACGTGTCACCGTCCCGGCGCATCTCGATGTCGTCAAACAAATTCTGACCGTAGAGTGCGCGAATAGCCTCGCTGATCCGGATGCCGTCAATCGGGTCGCCAATGTTGATGGGCAGGTAGTTGAAGACCGTACCTTCCGAGATACGTTGCAGTCCTTCAACCCGCATGTCCTTAACGACGAAGTCGCTTGCCGCCATCGACGAGATGGGCAACATGACCAGCAAGGCAAGCAATGTATGTCTTATCTGCAAAATTCTTCCACCGTGCCCCGGTCAGCCCAGGATTCTTGCAATGTCGTTGTAAAACGCGAAACTCATCAGCAGGAGCAACGCGAATATGCCTATCTGTTGACCGAGCATCTGTGCTCGATCAGTCAGCGGGCTGCCTTTTACCAGTTCCACCAGCTGATACACGATCTGTCCCCCGTCGAGAACAGGAATCGGCAACAGGTTCAGGACCCCGAGACTAATGCTGATAATTGCGAGGAAACCGAGGAAATAGCTCGGACCCCGCTCGGCTGACTCACCGGCGAACTGGGCGATGTTAATCGGTCCGCTGATGTTCTTGATGGAGACATCTCCTGTCACCATGCGACCGAGCATTCGTATTGTAAACAGCGTTGACGTCCAGGTCTTGTCAGCCGCAGCAGACAGTGACTCCACTAGCGAATACTTGCGCAGATAGTAGTAGTCCGCTGTGGTGTCCGCCAGGCCAATGCCGATCAGGCCCCGTCGGTTGTCGCCGTCGCCTTCATCGCCTAGCGTCAGGCTGACCATTGACGGATAGCCGTCTCGAGAGTACTCAACTTCTACTGTCTCCCCTGGCCTCGCACGTACAACGGTCAACAATTCAGTCCAAAGGCGGACAGATTCGCCGTTAATCGACAAGATCTCATCACCGGCGCGGATACCGGCGAGTTCTGCAGCGCCTCCGGGCGTCAAAGCACCGACACGGGAAAGGGGCTGCCAGACCGCGAAACCCAGGCCATCAAACAGCGCTCCGGGCTCGGTCAGGCGTGCGGCGTCCTCACCAACGTTCAACACAGCGCGCCGCTGCCCACCGTGTTCGTCCTCGAGCGTCAGCGGAATCTCTCCGCTCGCGACCATCGCGTCGAGAATTGCGACCAACGTGGACTCCCAGTCACTCGTCTGCACCTCTCCCACCGCCACGATCTTGTCGCCATACTGCAGACCCGCATGATCGGCGTACGAATCGGGCACGATTTCGCCGATCGCGGGCTGCATCACCATGGCGCCAGGCATAAACAGCACCCAGTACGCCACGATCGCGAACAGAAAATTGAAAAGCGGGCCGGCCAGGAGCGTCGCTATGCGTGCGGCTGCAGGGCGCTGGTTAAACGCCCGGCCTTCATCTTCCGGCGCGACAGGTCCTTCGCGGCTGTCGAGAAACCTCACATAGCCACCGAGAGGAATCGAAGCGAGACAGTACTCTGTATTGTCTTTTCCGGACCTGCGCATCCAGATCGGCTTACCGAAGCCGATGGAAAAACGCAGGACCTTCATACCCGACCAGCGGCCGACCAGGTAGTGCCCATATTCGTGAATCGCTATCAGAATACTGATCGCGACAACGAATGACAGGAGATTTATCAGCGCACTACTCATACTTAGCATCGTCCCCTAATTGACCCGTGCTGGTAGCCGCAGTTCCCGCAGCCTCGCACACCACATTATTCGGTACAGAATGAACGCTACCTGAACGCATCGTCAGACCAGCCCCAGCCAGCCAAGGCCCAATGCGAACAGCGGCGCCGCAGCCGCGACTGAATCGATCCGATCCAGCACACCACCATGCCCAGGGAACAGCGAACCGCTGTCCTTCACACCGGCCGTTCGCTTAAACATGCTGACGGTCAGGTCGCCGACCACGGACAACGCCGCGACGGCCAGTACAAATGGAAGAAACACGCCAATATTCAGGTCGCGCCAGATACCCACGCCAATAGCCAGCGCGGCCACGACTACCAGCCCGCCAATAACACCCTCCCAGGTCTTTCCAGGGCTTATCGCCGGCGCCAGCTTGACCCGTCCGAATGCCTTGCCGGCGAAATACGCACCGGCATCGGCAGCCCAGACAATCAGCAATGTGAACAAAATGTAGTTGACGCCAAGACGGAGCAGCAGGATGAGAGCAACATAGAGCGGCACCAGAACCAACAAGCCGCAAACCCACCGCAGCGGCAATGGGATCTTCGTCGGATAGGCCAGTGTCCACAGGAAGGCGACAGTCCACCAGGCGGCGGCTACCATCAGGATAGTCCCTGCCATCTCCGGAACCACGGATTGGACCGCCACGAGGCACGCACCAATGATTGCTGTGTAGAGCCCGCGTAATGCGGTACCAGACAGGTTCAGAAACCCGGACCATTCCCAGGCCCCGGCAAGGAGCAATAATCCGATGAGCGGCTCGGCATAGTCCGGCGGAATAACGAACAGGACCACGCCGATAACGACGAGCGCGATAACCGATGTGATGACTCTGAGTTTCAGCATTCTGCAGCTTCTACCTGTTCGCCCGTGTGTCCATAGCGGCGCTGTTTGGCCGCAAAAAAAGCCAGCGCCTTGTCGAATTCCTGCTTATCGAACTCCGGCCACAACACGTCCGTGAACCAGAGTTCCGCATAAGCAAGATCCCAGAGCAGGAAATTACTGATGCGCTGCTCTCCGCCCGTACGAATCAGGAGATCCGGGTCCGGCGTATCAGCCAGCTGCAACTCCGCCGACAGTGCCTTAGCGTCTATGTCCTGAATTGCCAATGCCCCGGACTTCACGTTTGAAGCCAGTGCCTTTGCAGCGTTCACCAGGTCCCACCGCCCGCCGTATGCGATGGCGACATTCAATTTGAGGCCGGTATTGCCGGCCGTCTTGGCCTCAGCAGCGCCGATCTTCTTCACCAGGCCGGCGCTGAGTTCCTCGCGAGCCCCGATGAAACGCAGTCTTACATTATTACGATGCAACTCGCCGACTTCTCGTCGCAGTGCCTCGACAAACAGGCCCATCAGACTGCTGACTTCTTCCTCAGGGCGCCGCCAGTTCTCACTGCTGAAAGCAAACAGGGTCAGGTGGCTGACACCGCGTTCAGCCGCGGCTTCCACGGTCATGCGTACAGATTTAACGCCCGCCCGGTGCCCTGTATGCCGCTGTTTTCCCCGCGCGCGCGCCCAGCGACCGTTGCCGTCCATAATGACAGCGACGTGGGCGGGAATATTGACGGAATCGAGAGACATTTAAGATGCGAGGCAGAGCGATCGACGAATAACTCGTCAGATCTCCATCAGCTCCGCTTCCTTAACGGCCAGGAGTTCATCGATCTCGGCGACGTATTTGTCCGTGATCGTCTGGATATCGGTTTCGGCGCGACGCTCGTCGTCCTCGCCGATCATCTTCTCCTTGAGCAACTCCTTAACATCGTGCATGGCGTCGCGTCGGATGTTCCTGACCGCTATGCGGCCGCCTTCGGCTTCGTGGCGTACAACCCGGATCATGTCCTTGCGACGCTCTTCGGTCAGAGCGGGCAAAGGCACTCGAATGATCGTACCGGCAGTCGCCGGGTTCAGGCCAAGATCCGAGCCCATGATGGCCTTCTCGATGACCTGTACCATGTCTTTCTCCCAAGGCGTCACGGTTAACGTGCGGGAGTCTTCCACTCCCACGTTCGCGGCCTGGTTGAGCGGGACCTGGCTGCCATAGTACTCAACTGTAATGTGGTCGAGCAGGCTCGTGTGAGCACGTCCCGTACGAATCTTGGTCAGCTCGGTATTGAGTGCGGCTACGCTCTTTGACATGCGCACGCCGGCATCTTTCATGATTTCATCCAACACGATTGATTGCCCTCTCCTGTTACTACCTAACGTTGTACAGCGGATCTAGCCGAAACTTGCTCAGGCAGATACCAGTGTTCCTACTTCATCGCCCGTCATTGCATGCACAAGTGCATTGGCCCGGGTCAGATCGAACACCCGCAACGGCAAATGATTGTCGCGACACATAACTATCGCGGTCGCATCCATAACGTTCAATTTGTCGCCGATGACCTGGTCATAAGAGACAACATCAAAGCGCTTCGCGTCAGGGGTGGTTGCCGGATCGGCGTCGTACACGCCATCAACCTTGGTCGCTTTGAGCAGCACATCGGCACCGATTTCGATCGCTCTCAGACTGGCCGCTGTGTCCGTCGTAAAGAACGGGTTTCCCGTTCCCGCTGCCAGGATGACGACGCGACCTTTCTCAAGATGGCGAATAGCGCGACGGCGAATATAATCTTCGCACACGGCGTTTATCTCCAACGCGGACATCACGCGTGCATAAACGTCCAGCGATTCGAGCGCATCCTGGATGGCCAGCGCATTCATTACGGTCGCCAGCATGCCCATGTGGTCGCCGGTAACCCGATCCATGCCAGCGCGCGCGAGACCCGCACCGCGGAAGATATTACCGCCTCCAACGACAATAGCGATTTCGACGCCCGTGTTCAGAGCAGTCGCGATTTCGGCCGCAATTCGCTGAATGACACTCGGCTCGATGCCGTAATCCAGTTCTCCCATCAGCGCTTCACCGCTGAGTTTTAGCAATACACGTCGGTACGGAACCGGACTGTCACTCATACACTGGCCTCATCGTGCTCATGCTCGCGAGCGAATGGCCGTTGATTCTAGCGCAATAGCTCAATGACTTCACTAAAATCAACGGCTTAAGCTACTTTCGGTCAGGCGCCGTGAACCTGGGCCATGACCTCTTCAACAAAGTTATCTTCCTTCTTTTCGATGCCCTCGCCGACTTCGAAACGAACGAATGTGGCCACCGAGGCATCAGCGCCCTTCAGGAGCTTGCCAACGGATACATCCGGATCCTTGACGAAAGGTTGGCCAACGAGCGTGATCTCTTTCAGGAACTTGGCAACGCGGCCTGTCACCATTTTCTCGACGATCTCGGGCGGTTTGCCGGATTCTGCGGCCTGCTCGGAAAAAATGCGTTTCTCGCGCTCGAGCATGTCAGCAGGTACGCCTGACTCATCAATGCAGGTCGGGTTGATCGCAGCAACATGCATCGCGATATCGCGAGCCAGATCCTCGTCACCACCCTCTAGCGCCACGATTGCCCCGATGCGGGCCCCGTGTGTGTAGGCGCCGATCGGACCATCCGCCACAACCAGTGAGGCGCGACGAACCGAGATGTTCTCGCCCACTTTTTGAATGAGGTCGGTGCGCGCCTGCTCGACCGAACGGCCATCGCCGATGTCAGCCGCCGCAATGGCGTCATTTTCGGTCTCGCCGGTAGCCAAAACTACGGCGGCAACAGCGTCTGCGAACGCGGCGAAGTTCTCGTCCTTGGCAACAAAGTCCGTTTCCGAGTTCACTTCGACAATTACCGACTTGTTGCCGTCCTTCGAAATGACAACGCGCCCGTCAGCAGCAACGCGGCCCGCTTTCTTATCAGCCTTCGCCTGGCCCGATTTGCGCAACGCTTCTGCTGCGGCATCGAGATCGCCATTGGCCTCTACGAGCGCCTTCTTGCACTCCATCATGCCAGCGCCGGTACGCTCGCGAAGTTCCTTGACCATGGATGCAGTGATAGACATTACTCTTCCTCCGCCTTTTTCTCGGCCTTCTTCTCGACCTTCTTCTCAGCCTTTTCTTCAGACTTGGCCGCTACTTTCTTCTTCGCGGTCTTTTTGGCGACTTTCTTTTCAGCCTTTTCTTCGACTTTGTCTTCAGTCTTCGCGGTTACCTTTTCTTCAGCCTTGTCGTCGGTCTTGGCTTCGGTCTTGGCTTCGGTCTTGGCTTCGGTCTTGGCTTCGGTCTTGGCTTCGTCTTTTGCAGCTACCTTTTCTTCAGCCTTGTCGTCGGTCTTGGCTTCGGTCTTGGTTTCTGCCTTTGCTTCGGTCTTGGCTTCGTCTTTTGCGGCCGGCTTCTCGTCTGCCTCGGCCTTTTTGGCAGGGGCTTTCTTAGTCGCCGCCTTCTTGGCTACTTTTTTCTTGGCCGCCGGTTTCTTGCCAGCCTTCTTCTTCGCGCGTGCTTTCTTCGGTTTGCCGTCTTCGTCCAACTCGACGAAGTCATCCTCACCGAGAGCAACCTCCGGCAGTGACGCCTTGCCTTCGAGAACTGCCTCCGCAATCACGCCTGCGTACAATTCGATGGCACGCATCGCGTCGTCATTTCCAGGAATGATGTAATCGACGCCTTCAGGCGAGCAGTTCGTGTCGACAATCGCCACGACAGGAATGCCGAGCTTACGGGCTTCGCGAATCGCGATGTCTTCGTGGTCGACATCGACAACGAACATGACATCCGGGAGCGAGCGCATCTTCTTGATGCCGCCGAGGCTGCGTTCGAGCTTTTCCTGCTCACGAGAAAGACCGAGTATCTCTTTCTTCGTCAACCCCTCGAAACCACCCTCTTCCGCCATCTGCTCCAGCGTCGTGAGGCGCTTCACAGACTGGCGAATCGTCTTGTAGTTAGTGAGCATGCCGCCAAGCCAGCGCTGGCAGACAAAAGGCATTTCGCAACGCTCAGCGTGCGCACGAACCGCCTCACGGGCGGCGCGTTTTGTGCCAACGAACAGGATGGAGCCGCCATCGGCGACTGTAGCCTTGACGAACGCGCTCGCTTCGCGCGCCAACGGAAGGCTCTTTTCGAGGTTAATAATGTGGATTTTGTTACGTTCGCCAAAGATGAACGGTGCCATCTTGGGGTTCCAGTAACGGGTCTGATGACCAAAGTGCACGC
>JAACFG010000106.1 GCA_009937605.1 Gammaproteobacteria bacterium
AAACCGCTGCCCAAGCGACCGAACCGCATCCTCTATGACAAGTATACGTCCGGTTTTCTCCACAGGTACAGGGAGATTCTGCATAACGTCGGCAATTGCGTAATTCTCGAGTTCGGTCACCGGCCGCCCTTCGAGGGCCGCGCAGGCGGCTTCCGCCGCCGCAATCACGTGCGGACAGCCCCAGGCCCGGAATCGCAAGGCATCGACGGTCCCCGCCGTCGCTGAGCCAGAAAGCCGCAGTCGAACGTCCTGGTCTGACAGGGAAACCACCTCGCCGCCGGCAATATCGCCCGCGTGCGCGGGCGCCGCAAACAGCTCCCTGACGCGCGCGCTGTAAGGATCTGCACTCATGCAGCGGCCTCCGGGGCCAGCGAACGCAGCCTGGCTACAGCCGCTCGGTAGTGTTCCACAGCAAATTCGACTTCCTCAACGGTGGTCGGCCGGCCCACGCTGAAGCGGATCGCGCTTTGCGCCTGCATGTCCGTGCGACCCAGTGCCCGAAGAACGTACGACGGCTCCTGGATCTTCGAATTGCATGCGCTGCCGGTAGCCGCGCAGATCGGTTCGAGCGCGAACAGAAGGCTTTCGCCTTCAATATCCTCAACACTGACATTGAGAATTCCGGGAAATCCATCCGGATCGCCGTTCAGACCAATGCCATCGATTTCGCGAATTCCGTTCCAGAGCAGGTCTCGTAAATGGGCCAGGTGCGCAAGATCGTCGTCAATACTGCCCGCCGCGATCTCCGCGGTCATGCCGAGACCCGCGATCAGGTCGGTCGGCAATGTCCCCGGACGAATCCGTCGTTGCTGGCCGCCGCCGAACAGGATGGGGTCCACGTGGCAACCGGGACGATCGGCTATGTAAAGGGCGCCAATGCCCTTCGGTCCGTAGAATTTGTGCCCGGTCAGCGACAACAAGTCGACCGGCAGAGCCGCAAGATCGATTGGCACCTTGCCGACAGCCTGTGCGCCATCGACATGGAACAGGATATCGCGCTCGCGGCAGATCGCGCCGAGGGCTTCAATGTTCTGGATGACCCCCGTCTCATTATTGACGAACATGATCGACGCAAACTGGGTGTCATCGCGAAGTGCGGCCGCGAATACGTCGGGATCGAGAAGTCCGCGCGCGTCCGCGTCTACCCAGGTCACGTCGAAACCTTCCCTGGCGAGAGCCTCGAACACGTCGGTCACCGCCTTGTGCTCGGTCTTCATGGTAACGATGTGTTTGCCTCGATGCGCCCGGTAGCGCGTGGCTCCGGCAATCGCGAGGTTGTCTGACTCGGTCGCACCAGACGTCCAGATCAGGGTCTTGGGATCGACGTTCAGCAGGCCACCAAGCTGCTTCGCGGCCTGTGCTATGACTGCGTGTGTCAGGCGACCGGCGGCGTGTGTCGATGATGGATTCGCGTAGGCGGCCTGGCTGACTTCGCGCATCCGATCGTAGACGCGCGAATCGACAGGCGTCGACGCTGCGTAGTCGAGGTAGATCATTTCATCGCCCATCAGTCGTCCTCCCGCGCGCGGTCGACGGCCGTCAGGACACCACGCAGAATATTGACCTCGTTCTTGTCCGGGCGCGCCCGAATGAACAGCCTGCGCATGCGCCGCATCAGGTGACGGGGATTGTCCGGGTCGAGGAACTCGATATCCGTGAGTACCTTCTCCAGGTGCTCATAGAAGTGTTCCATTTCTTCGCTGGTTGCCGGTGGCGCTTCCACATCGAAAACGGGGCCCTCATCAAGCATGCTCGCGACACGCAGTTCGTAGGTCAGTACCTGCACAGCCATCGCGAGATTCAATGAACTGAAGCCCGGGTCGGTTGGGATCGTGAGCAAGGTATGACAAAGATCCAGATCGTCATTATGCAGACCCGTCTTCTCAGGGCCGAACACCGCGGCGACCTTGCCGTGGCTGCTTTCCTGGATCATCCGTTCCGCACAGTCTCGCGGCCCCATGCAAGGCCAGTTAATCGTGCGCGACCGGGCACTCGCGCCGGCAACGTAGACGCAATCGGTCAGTGCTTCGGCCAGGGTATCGACGACTGTGGCCCTTTCGAGGATATCCGCAGCGCCAGATGCGCGGGCCGTCGCTTCGTCGTGCGGGAAGTGCTTTGGGTTCACGAGCGCGAGGTCGCTGAGCCCCATGTTCTTCATGGCGCGCGCAACAGCCCCGATATTCCCGGGGTGCGTGGTTCCGACAAGGACGATGCGAATGGACATTGCTATGGCACAGGCAGCTGAAAGTCGGGTATTCTACCGCCCCCGCGGCCCGGACACACCGGGAGCGCAGCTCTTTTACATCGACGGAATCGTTTTAATGAACGCATTACAGAATGTGGCCGTGATGGCAGCACGACGTGGCGGCGCCATACTTATCAGGAATCTCAACAAGCTCGACAAGCTCAAGGTTGAGAAGAAAGGACACAACGATTTCGTCAGCGATGTCGATCGCGCCGCCGAGGCCGCCGTCATCGAAGTCATCAAGAACCACTATCCCGATCACGCAATCCTCGCCGAAGAATCCGGCCAGCAGGGTGAATCCGATACCGTGTGGATCATTGATCCGCTCGACGGGACGACCAACTACCTGCACGGCTTTCCGCAATTCTGTGTATCGGTTGGCGTACAGGTCAATGGTCGTATGGAGGCCGGCGCGGTCTACGATCCGATGCGCCAGGAGATCTTCGCGGCAGCGCGCGGCGAAGGTGCGACTCTCGATGACCGCAAGATCCGTGTCAGCGGCCGCAAGGAAATGGATTACGCGCTGATTGGCACGGGCTTTCCGTTCCGGCAGAAAGACATGAATATGGGGCCATACCTCGAGATGCTGGGCAAGGTCGTCAGGAACACTGCCGGTGTACGGCGTCCTGGCGCGGCCGCACTCGATCTCTGCTACGTGGCAGCCGGTCGTCTCGACGCCTTTTGGGAGATTGGTCTGAAACCGTGGGATCTTGCTGCGGGTTCACTGATCATTCGCGAGGCAGGCGGCATCGTCAGTGGGCTCGACGGTAGCGAGAAGTACCGCGACTCCGGCCACATCCTGTGCGGCACACCCAAGATCTACGCGGGTCTCGCGAAGCTCTGCGCGAACGACATCAAAGCGATCCTCAACGCCGTATAAATAGGGTCACTGTCCCCGAATTACGGTAGGTCGTCGATGAGTTCCGGGTTCTTGATCGGTTCGATCAGGTCCTGCGGACTGACGTTCAACGCCAGTGCCGTCGCGCTCGCCGTGTAGATCGATGAGTAGGTGCCCACGATGATGCCTACGATCAACGCGATCGAGAAAGGTGCGATCGACTCACCACCCAATACCAGCAAGGCAATCAACACGAGCAGCGTCGTGATACCCGTGATCAGGGTTCGCGCAAGCATTTCGTTGATCGACGTGTTCATCGCATCTTCTGCTGACACACCGCGCAAGAGGAAGAAGTTCTCGCGAATACGGTCGAACGCAACTACCGTGTCGTTCAGCGAGTAACCGATGACGGCGAGTACAGCCGCCACGACCGTAAGGTCAAAGGGGAGCTGAAAAACTGAGAAGAAGCCGACGGTGACGATCGCGTCGTGCGCCAGAGCTGCGACGGCCCCAGCGGAGAACTTCCACTGGAAGCGAATCATGACGTAAACGAAGATCAGTAGCAGAGCCACTATCATCGCGAGCGCACCGCGTTCGGCAAGTTCACTACCCACCTGCGCGCTAACGCTCTCTACACGACGCAAATCGATATCCTGGCCACCCGATTCAAGCACCGCCTGAAGTCGTTCCCGAACACCCTCCGCACTTTGGCCCGGCTGCGGGGGCAAGCGAACCAGTACATCAGTGTCACGACCGAACAGCTGCACCTGTGCATCTTCAAAACCAGCATCACTAAGACCCGTGCGAATCTCTTCAAGGTTGGCCGCTTGCGGATAGCCGACCTCGAGCAGAATTCCGCCCGTGAAGTCGATACCAAAATCCAGGCCACGGGTCGATAGCGACACAAGTGAAACGATGACAAATATCGCCGATATCGTCAGCGCAACCCTGCGACGCGTCTGACTCAGGAAATCGATACTGGTTTTTGTTTTGATCAAACGCATGATGAATTCCTAGATCGGCAACGAAGTGAGCTTGCGCCCGCCAAATGCGATATTGACGATCGCGCGCGTTCCGACAATCGCGGTGAACATCGAAGTAATAATGCCGAGCAAGAGCGTAATTGCGAATCCCTTGATCGGTCCCGTGCCGATAGCAAACAACACGACCGCGGCGATCAGTGTCGTTACGTTCGCATCCAAAATCGATGACAGGGCTTTGTCGTAACCGGCATTAATCGCCACTTGCGGCGATACACTGTCCGCGAGCTCCTCGCGTATTCGCTCGAATATGAGCACGTTCGCATCAACCGCCATACCGACGGTCAGGACGATGCCCGCGATGCCCGGCAATGTCAGTGATGCACCGAGAATCGACAACATCGCGATGATGAACACGAGGTTTGACAACAACGCGACGTTCGCAATCAAACCAAACGCGCGGTAGTAGAGTGCCATGAACACGATCACGGCAAGAAATCCGATCTTGATCGCGTTGAAACCCCGGTCGATGTTGTCCTGGCCAAGGCTTGGACCGATCGTACGTTCGTCGATCGTGTACACAGGCGCCGCAAGCGCGCCGGCGCGCAACAAGAGGGAAAGGTCACGTGCCTCTCCTGGCGTCAGACCACTAATCTGAAAGCGATTCTTGAACACGCCACGAATGGTCGCCGTGTTGATGATCTCCTCGGTCTTGACCGTGACCTGCTCTTCCACGCCGTTGCGCATGACGGTCTCGCGCCGCGTCTCGATGAATACCGTCGACATCGGTCGATTCAGGTTCTCCATCGTCGTCTGCAGCATGCGCTCGCCTGCCGCCGAATCGAGCGTGATCGAGACAATCGCCTGCCCCTGGTCCGACCCGGTCCGCGCATCGATAATCTGGTCGCCGGACGCGATGACCTGGCGCTTCAGAACCTCCGAGCGCGTGTCACCTCGACCGGGGTAGCGCCGAGATCCAGGCTCGTCGCCCGACTGATCGACCATACGAAATTCCAGGGTCGCGGTAGCCGTCAGAATACGCTTGAGCTGGTTTGGGTCCTGCACGCCTGGCAGCTGCACGACGATTCGATCCACTCCCTGACGCTGCACGAGTGGCTCCGCGACACCGAGCTGGTTGACGCGATTGCGGAGCGTTGTCAGGTTCTGCTCAATGGCAAAGTCCTGCCGCTCCTTGATCTGTGCCTCGCTCATGCGAACCGTGAGTGATCTGCCATCCGCGCCATCCGCAACCAGTACGTCCTGGTCGGTGCGCTCGATGATGGTTCGCGCTGCCTCCACATCGTCGTCACTCGTCAGACGGACATTCAGCGTGCCATCCACAAGGTCAACGCGGTGCCGGATGCGCGCGTCGCGCAGTCGATCATCGAAATCCTGCTGGTAACCCTTCATGCGGCTGTCGATCGCCGTTTCCATGTCGACTTCCAGGAGGACATAGACACCACCACGCAGGTCGAGACCAAGACTCATCGGTCTCAGCCCGAGCTTGCGCAGCCAGTCCGGAAGTTTTGGCGCCAGAGTCATGGCGACATTCGCCTCCCGAGGGAATGCTTCCTTCAAGGTGGCGCCGGCCGTCTCCTGATCCACCGTCGAGTCGAACCGGATAACGGCACGACCGTCCTGGAGGAAGGCAGCTTCGGGTGTAACGCCCGCCTGCTCAACAAGCATGACAAACTCGGCGAGATCGGTGTCGTCAAAAGCAGCGCCGTCAATATCGGCAATCTGTACTGCTTCCACGCTGCCGTACATGTTTGGCAACGCGAACAGACAACCCGCCAACAGGACGGCGAGAATAAACGCGTTTAGCCACGCAGGGTATTTGTTCATGCTTCGTCGAACGTACCTTTAGGAACAACCATCGAGACGCTGGCCTTCTGGATCTTGATCTCGGTGTTGTCGCTGACGCTGACCACGGCGTAGTGTTCGCTCACGCCGGTGATCTTGCCAAGAATTCCGCCGGCGGTAAGAACCTCATCGCCGACCTGCAAGCCGGACACCAGTTCCTGGTGTTGCTTCGCCTTTTTTTGCTGCGGCCGAATCAGGAGGAAGTAGAAGGCCGCAAACATCAGCGCCATCATGATGATGAAACTGGTGCCGCCACCTTGTTGCGCGCCTTGCGCGTAAGCATTCTGAATAAAGAAATCCATGAGGTGTCCCCGAAAAATAGCGCGGTATTATGGCATAAGCTGCAGGTTTGGGGGCGAGAATAAACTTCGCAAGCCCCGGGCCCGAAAACAGGCCTAGCTATTGTATTTGTCTCGCAGGTCAGCCGTGAATTCGGCCAACTTTCCGGCGCGGATCGCGGCCCTTATTTCCTTCATAAGCGTCTGATAATAATGAAGATTATGAATAGTTGCCAGTCGTGGTCCAAGGATCTCACCGCACTTCTCGAGATGCCGGAGGTACGACAGGCTGTAATTTTGGCAGGTGTAGCAACTGCAGTCGGGATCCGGCGACGAGGTGTCATCACGGTAGCCGGCGTGCCGGAACTTGACCTTGCCACGTGACGTATAAAGCTGGCCATTGCGCGCATGGCGTGTCGGAATGACGCAATCGAACATGTCGATACCGCGCAGTGCCGCTTCCGCGATATCGACCGGCGTACCGACTCCCATGAGATAACGCGGCGCTTCCGTTGGCATCTTCGGCATCAGGTCATCAAGCACGGCCAAGCGCTCCGCTTCGGGCTCGCCCACAGCCAGACCGCCAACGGCATAACCATCAAAACCGATATCGGTGAGACCGGCCAGGGACTCCTCGCGCAGTGATTCATACATGCCGCCCTGCACGATGCCGAACAGCGCTTCGCCCCGATCGGGATCCTGGTCCTTGAGTTCGTCGAAACGACGTCGACTTCGCTCCGCCCAGCGCAGCGACAGGGCCATCGATTCGCGCGCTTCAGATTCACTGGCAGGGTACGGCGTGCACTCGTCGAAGATCATCGTGACGTCAGCATTGAGGTCGTGCTGCACGTCCATCGACTTCTCCGGTGTCAGGAAGACCTCATCACCGTTTACGGGCGACTGAAACTTGACGCCCTCCTCCGACAGCTTGCGCATGGCGGCCAGCGAGAATACCTGGAAGCCACCCGAGTCGGTCAGAATCGGGCCGCTCCAGTTCATGAATTCGTGCAGCCCACCGTGCTGGCGGATAATTTCGCTGCCGGGTCGCAACATCAGGTGAAACGTGTTGCCAAGAATGATCTCGGCACCACTCGCTGCAACTTCCTCCGGCGTCACGCTCTTGACCGTGCCGTAGGTACCCACAGGCATGAATGCGGGCGTCTCAATCGCACCGCGCCGGAATTCGAGAGAACCCGTGCGCGCCGCGCCGGACGTATGTGCGACTGTCAGTTTCATGTCTGTTTCGAAGGCGTCAGGAACATGGCGTCACCGTAACTGAAGAAGCGGTACTTCTCACGCACGGCGTGAGCATAGGCCTCGAGAATGCGCTCCTTGCCCGCAAATGCCGCGACCAGCATGAGTAACGAGGACTGCGGCAGATGAAAGTTGGTTAGCATCGCATCGACCGAAACGAACGTGTAGCCGGGCAGGATAAACATGTCCGTCTCACCACTGAACGCCCGGAGTTGCCCGCTCGACGACGCGCACTCCAGCGCCCGTACCGACGTTGTTCCAACCGCGATAACCCGCCCACCGGTGGCGCGCGTCTCGGCAACCGCGTCAACACAGTCCTGGTCTACCTCAACCCGCTCTTTGTGCAGACGATTCTCTTCAATGTGTTCCTCGCGCAGGGATTGAAATGTGCCGGCCCCGACATGCAACGTGACGCGCGCGTGGCGCACGCCAGCCCTTCGGGTCTCCTCAAGCATGGCTTCATCGAAGTGCAATCCCGCAGTTGGCGCTGCGACGGCACCCGGGTCGTTTGCGTACACAGTCTGGTAGCGCTCAATGTCCGCTTCATTCGCCTCGCGTTCGAGATACGGCGGCAATGGCACGGCACCGTGTGCGTCGAGATACGGCAGGATGTCGGTCGAGAACCGGAGCGCGAACAACTCACCGTCGCGACCTGTCACTTCCGCCTCGGCACCCCCATGCACTTGCAGCCGGCTGCCGGGTTTCGGTGACTTGCTGGCCCTGATGTGGACAAGTGCCGATCGTTGATCCTCGATGCGCTCAACCAGGATCTCGGCTTTGCCGCCGGTTTGTTTTTGCGCCGCAAGTCGCGCTTTGATAACCCGCGTGTCATTGAAGACCAGCAAATCACCGGCGCGCAGCAGCGATGGCAGATCCGTGAACCCCAGGTCCGCGATCTCGTCAGCCACGCTCAGCAGGCGACTACCCCGACGGTCGGTCGCCGGATAGCGGGCGATCAGCTCCTGGGGTAGCTCGTAATCAAAGTCGGAAATAAGCATGGGCGCGCATGGTAGCAAAGCCATACGCGCCCATGTGGGTTCTGCCAAAGTTCAGTTACGTGCTGGTTTCCGTAACGATCTCCGGAGCTGTCGGGATACCAGGCTGTAGTGGTGCCGGTCGTGCATCGGGCGCAGGCGCTGGATGCTCCGCAGGCGCAGGACGCAGAGCTGGTACCGGCGCTATTGCCTGACGGATTTCGACGTCAAATTTCCGGTGCATATTTCCATGATGGTCGGCCGGCATCTCAACATTGACCGTAACCTTCTTCTTGTCACGCATAATGCCAAGCTCCAGCTTTTCGCCAGGCTGGTAGGAGCTCAGTATGCGCAAGGCATGCCGTACGTCCTTCGGCTCACGCCCATCGATTGTCTGGATGACATCCCCGTCACGCAACTCGAAAGCATCGGACTTTGGCGCCGCGACAACGAGCAGACCGGTGTCCGTACCGAAATAGTGACCCAGTCCGGCATTCAACTCGACAAGTTCAAGATCACCGAGACCCGTTCCCGCCCAGGGAAAGCCGAACTCCATCTTGAAACGCTCCACGGTTTCCGGAGGCACTGGCATGACTTGCATCGCCAAGTCGCGGGGCCCTTCCTCGCTCATCCATACGTAGGTACTGTCGGGAACGACTCGAGGTTCGACTTCAACGGTGCCGGTCTTGCCATCGCGCAGGTATTCAACGGTCAGAACATCGCCTTCCTCAATACCCTTCATGAAACCGAGCAAGCGCTTGTTGGCTTCCAGTCGGGTATCCGCGCTCAGGACTTCGCTATTGACGGCTGTCAGTGTATCGCCAGAGCGAAGGCCGGCGTCACTGGCGGCACTCCCGGGTGAAACACCCAGGATGGTAACTCCCTCGACTGGCCCGGACTTATCGTTCGACTCGATCGTCACACCCAGGCGAGGCTTACTCGCCAGCGCAAAACGCGCCTCGATTTCTGCAATTCGCGGCAAGCGCTCCTTGGTGATTTCAGCGATTTCACGCGCCGCCTCGGACATCTTCTTCTCCGCCTCGGCAAGGCGCTGTTCCATCTCCGCCTCTCGGGCTTCCATGGCGCGCAAGCGTTCGTCTTCGTCCGTCTGCGCAGCCGCCTGGCCGGCGAGCAGCAACACAGCTGCTACCGGCAACATGACTTTCCACATCTTCATTCGGTACTACTCCTGTCTAGAATGCTGTCCGTTGTGCCTGCGCATAGCGCAACTGCCACAGCGATTTCATTAACCTGACGCGTTCACGCCAGAAAAGCTCTCTGTCCCCGTCAGACATTTGCACTGCCGGGTCATTTAACTGGTAATCGATAGCCGCAATGCGGTCTTCGAGGTCCGAGATCGTTGCTACCGTGCTCGCACGCATCACTCGTGGCGCGTCGGGCAGCGAGCGGAGATTGCTTTCGAGTTCTCGCGATTCGGTCATGAGTGTCTGCAATGCAGTGAGCTCGACCGCCTCGTTTGTCGGTATGTTCTGCGGCACGACTGTCGACGTCTCGGGCTGCTGCAGAAGCACAGGCAACATGATCGCGGCAGCAAGCGCTGCGGCCGCGAGCCCGACGCCGGCATACCAGGTCGACCGCGCCTTGTGCGTCTTCTCTCGGATCAGGCCTTCCGCCTCCGCCTGCTGGCGAATGCGTTCCCAGACCACGCGCGGTGGCATCGTATCGGGTAGTGCGCTAAGCCCTGCCCGCAATGCAAACTGTTCATCCGCTGTGAGTGCGCAAATCATCTCGTCTTCCTTCTTGTTACCGCTCATGTCGAGGTAACTCCTGCTTCAATAACTTATGGCGGCGCCGTCAGGCTGCCCGCCGCTTTCCGGTACTTCGAGCATCGGTCGCAAGCGCTGGTAGGCGCGCGACAACTGAGACTTCGAAAAACTCTCCGTCTTGCCCATGAATCCCGCGATTTCCTTGTGCGTAAATCCTTCCACATCGTGTAGCCAAACCACCGCACGACTGACGTCCGACAGGCTGGACAACGCGGCATCAAGGTCCATGGCATCGTCCGGATGCCTCGATATCCCGTGACTCAGCGCATCACCCTCGGTGACCTCGTGCCAGTCGTCGGTCAGCACCTGGCCACGCTTGGTCCAGGCGGAGCGCAGAAACATCAGCGACTTGGTCACGGCAATGCGGCGAATCCAGCTGCCGAGCGCGGCCTCGCCCCGGAACTTCGCGATCGACCGCATGATCTCGATGAACGTCTCCTGCACGAGATCTTCGGCATGGGCGGGCACTTTTGTGAATCTCAGGCAAATCGAATAGACCGGCGCCGAAAAAGCGCGGTAAATGATCTCGTGCGCCTTCGCGTCACCATTTGCGGCCCGCTTGATGATCCCCGGGTCTATGTCGATGTCGGCAAATTTGCTCATATCTGCCATCTTAGATGCTTATCCGTGCCAAAGGGTCGCAAGGTGACGAATCCCCGCATATACTGTGCGCCTTTCGAGCAGGGCATGGCTGATTCAAGGCCCTCTCAGACAAGCCGGGATGGCGGAACTGGTAGACGCGCCGGATTCAAAATCCGGTTTCCGAAAGGAAGTGGGGGTTCGATTCCCCCTCCCGGCACCAACCT
>JAACFG010000015.1 GCA_009937605.1 Gammaproteobacteria bacterium
AACAGCGCTTCCCGAGCTGCGGTAAACTTCATAGATTCCACCTGTTAATAAATATTGGAGTATATTAAATTATTGTTATTATTAAGCAGGCAAATGCCTGTGCATAACTTTCAATAACCCTTTAAAATCAAGCACTTATAACCAAAAAACCAACCTAACATCTCGCGTACGAGCGGTAGGGGTCCTGTGGACAGCCTGTGAACAAAAAATCCAATGTCGCTTATCCACTGATTATCCACACTATCCTGTCAGTGTTCTCAACAGGTTCAGGTAATCGTCATCGACGCGCTTGTCGGTTTCTCGCAGCGCCGCGATCCGACGGCAACCATGCAACACCGTCGTATGGTCTCTCCCGCCGAAAGCATCGCCAATTTCCGGCAAGCTGTGATTCGTCAGCTCTTTCGCAAGAGCCATGGCAAATTGCCGGGGCCTCGCAATAGAGCGACTGCGTTTCTTCGATAACAGGTCCCCGACCCGAATCTTAAAGTAGTCCGCGACGGTTTTCTGAATGTTCTCTATAGAAACGAGCCGCTCCTGCAGCGCGAGCAAATCCCGCAGCGCTTCTTTCGCAAAATCGAGGTTAATGGCGCGGCCGGTGAAGCGGTAATTTGCTATTACGCGCCGCAACGCTCCTTCGAGCTCACGCACGTTTGAGCGAATCCGTTTCGCAATGAAAAACGCAACCTCATCAGGGAGCTCAACGCCCTCCGCTTGTGCCTTGCTAATCAGAATCGCAACGGATGTTTCCAGCTCTGGCGGCTCGATGGCGACGGTGAGGCCCCAGCCAAATCGAGACTTAAGCCTCTCTTCCAAACCATTGACCTCTTTCGGATAGCGGTCGCAGGTCAGAATAATCTGCCGTTGGCCCTCCAGGAGGGCATTGAAGGTGTGAAAGAACTCCTCCTGGGAGCGCTCCTTGCCCGCAAAAAACTGAATATCATCAATAAGTAACGCATCAAGCGAACGGTACGAGCGCTTGAACTCCGAAATCGTGTTGTGTTGCAGACCCTTGACCATGTCACCAACAAATCGCTCCGAGTGCACGTAGCTGACACGAGCATCTGGATTGCTTCGGACCATGGCATTGCCGACGGCGTGCATCAGGTGCGTCTTGCCAAGACCAACCCCGCCGTAAATGAAAAGAGGATTGTAAGATTTACCCGGGTTTTCACCGACCTGGCTCGCGGCGGCCCGGGCGAGCTGGTTGCTCTTGCCCTCGACGAAGTTCTCAAAAGTGAAGAGCGGATTCAGCCGCGAAACAACCGGAGCCTGGCTGCTCGCGCGAATCGGCGTTGCCTGTGGCCGCAGATTGCTCGCTACCGCGGGAGCGGTCGTCGGCGCGCGGGAACCAACCTCGACGACAACTTCGGTATTGGCGTTTCCGTCGTCGACAAGCTGCAGAATCCGCTCCATGTAATGCTGCTGCAACCAGTCGATGACAAACCGATTGGGCGCGAGCAGCCTCAAGACGGCGCCATCGTCGACCGCCTGAAGTGGACGGATCCAGGTGTTGAATTGCTGCTCGGGCAGCTCCGCCTGCAAGACGCGTATGCACTGGTTCCAAAGCGTCGATTCAGCAGACAAGAAATTCTCCGCGGCGGCGCGAAGCCAGCCGATATGCGCAAACAAGATCAAAGACGGGGCAGTCTATACCGTATCTTGTGGTCCCGCCAGATGCGGTTATCCACAGGCCGGAAAGCGGCGAAACCCCAGTGTTTACATTACTCTATTGACACTGTCTGACCATCTGCGTACCCTTGCCGCCCTTCTTAAAGCACGGCCCCGAACGGGTCGTATTTTGAACCGAATAATGGCCCCTCGAAAAGGGCGCCGGGAAAGGCTATGAAACGCACATATCAGCCCAGCAAGATCAAGCGCGCACGCACGCACGGTTTTCGTGCCCGCATGGCGACCAAAGCAGGGCGTCTCGTCTTGAAGCGCCGTCGCGCCAAGGGCCGCGCACGGTTGACGCCGTAACCCGCTGAACGTCCGTCGCGACGACAAGCAACAACTCAGGATTGATTAGCAGCCAAGGCAACCGGTTCACCAAACACCACCGGCTACTGGATGCAGCGGCTTTCGGCCGCGTGTTTGATCGGGCCACGCGCAGCCGCGACGAGTATTTCACCGTGTTATGCAGGCGCAATAAACAAAGCATCGCCAGGCTGGGTCTGGCAATCTCCAAGAAGCACTGTCGAAAGGCGACAGGAAGAAACCGCATTAAGCGAATTATTCGAGAGTCGTTTCGCCAGCAGCAGGCGTTGCTAGCCGGCCTCGATGTTGTCGTGATCAACCAGCCGGGCGCCACTATGGCGACTGGCCGCCAGATCAGCGACAGTCTCGACAGGCATTGGCAGCGCTGCAGCAAGGCGAAGACCCGAGGACCGAGAACCGATGGATAACCAACGTCTCTTTATCTGGGCGATCTTTGTATTCCTGGGATGGATTACCTACCAGACCTGGGTGGAACAATATGGCCCGAGGCCCACGGAGCCAGTGGCCGAGCAGCGTGACGAACTTGCTGCGCTACCCGGTGACACGGTGGGTGACGAAGAGCTGCCGGCGATAAGCGACACGCCTGTCGAGCCAGGCGCGGCCGACGCGTTGCCGGTAACTCCCGGCGTAACAACCGAGACAGCCGCCCAGACGTCGGCCCCGGTCGTCCGGGTAACAACAGACGTATTTGAGATCGAGATCAGCACCGTTGGTGGCACGTTGCAGAAAGCAACATTAAGCGGTTACCCGGTTGCAAAAGATCGGCCTGATGAGCTGGTCAAGCTGCTGGATACCGCCGGCCGGGGCTTCAGCCTTATCGAGTCGGGCGTTCGTGCGGCTGGCGGAGCGGCAGAAGCGACACACCTTGAAACCTTCGTCGCGGCCCAGACGTCCTTTGAGCTTGGCAGTAATGACGAGCTTGTCGTGCCGCTGACATGGATGGACGCCAGCGGCCTGACCGTTGAAAAGCGCTACACATTTCGGCGTGGCAGCTATGCCGTGCTGCTCGAGCAAGTCGTCACAAACGGCTCCGATGCAGAGTGGCGGGGCGCAGAATACGTTCGCATCAAGCGGCATTCCGCCGAGATGGAACGGTCGATGTTCAACGTCGACTCGTACTCGTTTGATGGGCCGATCGTATACGACGGCGAGAAGTCCCAGAAACTGAAGCGCGACGACCTGCTCGATGACGGTCGCTACGAGTACAGCTCTCAGCACGGCTGGTTCGGCGAAATTCAGCATCACTTCCTGCGCGCTGCCGTGCCGACCTCGGGTGTCGACTTCAAGTACGACGTTGCGGTCAATGGTGACGTTGCGACGAGTAGCGCCATTCGTCGCAGCCTTAAGTCCATCGCGCCCGGCGCGAGCGAGACCTTTACCACCACGCTGTTCGTTGGCCCGAAGTTGCAGGAGCAGCTCGAAGCAATCGACAAGAGCCTCAAGCTCACCGTCGACTACGGATGGCTGACGATCATTTCGCAACCCCTGTTCTGGTTGCTCAGTCTCGTCTATGGCTGGGTTGGTAACTGGGGCGTGGCGATCATCTTTGTTACCTTCCTGATCAAGCTCGCGTTCTACAAGCTCACGGAATCGAGCGGCCGCTCGATGGCGAAAATGCGCAACCTGCAACCACGCATGAAGGCGCTGCAGGATCGCTACAAAGATGACAAGCAGGCGCTCAGCCAGGCAATGATGGATCTCTACAAGCGGGAGAAGGTCAATCCCGCGGCGGGCTGTCTGCCGATCCTTATCCAGATGCCTTTCTTCCTCGCGTTCTACTGGGTGTTGCTCGAGAGCGTGGAGATGCGCCAGGCGCCATTTGCCCTCTGGATAACAGACCTCTCGACGCGTGACCCGTACTTTATCCTGCCGCTCATCATGGGCGTCGCGATGTTCGCGCAACAGAAACTGAACCCCGCACCGACCGACCCTGTGCAGGCGAAGGTCATGCAGATCATGCCGATCATGTTCACGGTGTTCTTTGCGTTCTTCCCGTCGGGCCTCGTTCTGTACTGGGTAACGAACACGCTCTTGTCGATCGCGCAGCAATGGAAGGTCAACAAGGTCGTCGAGGCCGAGGCCAAGGCCGCCAAGGCCGGCAAGAAAGGCGGCTAGCCACAAGGGTATGGCGACCGACACCATTGTCGCAGCGGCGACACCGCCCGGAACCGGTGGTGTCGGCATTGTGCGCGTGTCGGGCGAAGACGTGGAGCGCATCGCGCGCGCGATGCTCGGCAGCCTGCCGGAACCACGCACCGCAACGTATCGCAATTTTCGTAACGCCGCCGGCGAGCGAGTCGACGCCGGCCTCGCCTTGTACTTCCCGGCACCGGCATCGTTCACCGGAGAGTCCGTGCTCGAGCTGCATGGCCACGGTGGGCCGGTTGTCATCTCGCTACTCGTTGACGCGCTGATCGAGCTCGGCGCGCGCCAGGCCGAACCCGGGGAATTCTCCAAGCGAGCATTCCTGAATGACAAACTGGATCTCGTCCAGGCCGAGGCCATTGCTGATCTGATTGGGAGCGGCACAGCACAGGCCGCAAGGGCGGCATTGCGGTCGCTTTCGGGCACGTTTTCAAGAGCGGTCGACGGCCTGGCCGAGCAGCTTGTGCGCCTGCGCATGCATGTTGAAGCGGCCATCGATTTTCCGGAGGAAGAAATTGACTTTCTTTCCGACGCTGCGCTTCTTCAGCGGATAGAAGACTGCGCCGCTGCGTTCGAGACACTGAGTGCGGACGCGAAACAGGGTCGAGTGCTTCGCGATGGTTACCAGGTGGTTATCGTCGGCAGGCCCAACGCCGGCAAGTCGAGCCTTCTCAACCTGCTTAGTGGCCAGGACGCGGCCATCGTTACGGAAGTTGCCGGGACAACGCGCGACGTATTGCGCGAACAGATCGACGTCGATGGCCTCGCGGTCGAGCTTGTCGATACGGCGGGCCTGCGGAATGACCCAAACCGGATCGAAGCAGAAGGCATTCGCCGGGCTCGCGAGGCGCTCGCAAACGCAGACGCGGCCCTATGGATTCAGGACGCAACGGGCACAGAGCGCGGAGCCCCGAAGGAGAACCTGCCGGAAGGCGTTCCGGTAACGGTCGTGCACAACAAGATAGACCTTACTGGCGCGAAGCCGGGGCTTGTTGATGGTGAGGTTTACCTGTCAGCGCAGACGGGCGAGGGAATCGAAGCGCTGCGCCAACGAATCCGGGAGCTGGCGGGCTACGACAATCAGGGCGAGGGCGCTTTCACAGCGAGACGCAGACACTTAAGGGCGCTCCGTCGTGCCAGGGACCACTTCGACAAAGGGCGCAGTGCGCTCGAGGAAACCCGGGCCGGCGAACTGCTCGCCGAAGAATTGCGCCTGAGCCAGCACGCTCTGGGAGAAATCACCGGCACCTTCACCGCCGATGATTTGCTGGGAAAAATATTCTCCGAGTTTTGTATCGGCAAGTAACAGGGGGCTTGAGCCGAGCGACTAGTCTCCGCTGGGAATGAAGCTTGGTTCCGTAATCGACATCTCGGTGACATCGCCGTACTTAGCGACATCCTCGCGAATAAGGGCGGCATCCCCTATCAGGATAAATACCAAATTCTCCGCTTGCGGATAGACATCACTGATCGTGTTGTGGACAGTCACCGGTGTCGCGGCCTCAAGTGCCGGGCCATACTCATCGATATGCGAACGATCGAGCCCATAGAACTCGAGGCGGGCAAACATCCCCGCAAGTGACGATGCCGTTTCAAGGCTGGGCGGAAACTGCCCCATGATGTAGTTACGTGCCGAGATGATCATCTCTTCATCCAGCCCCTTGACATGCAGCTCGTCCAGCACGCTGAGCGCCATGTCGATAGCCTCGACGGTCTTGCTGGTTTCGGTAAACGAGCGAATGGTTACCGAGCCGGGCTGGGCGTGGCGCTCCAGCGTGGAGCGGGCGCTGTATGTCAGGCCGGACTTCACGCGTAGCTCGGTCAGGAGCATTGAAGTAAACCGACCGCCGAATACGGTGTTCGCGAGATTCAGCTCGGCTCGGTGTGGATAATCGACCGCGACACCAATGTTGCCGATCCAGAAATACGTTTGCGTCGCGCCAGGCTTGTCCACGAGCAACACCCGGCGACCCTGGGCGCGTTCGGCGGCCGCGATCTCGGGAAGGGCGACCGCCGCCGGCCCCCAGCTCCCAAAGGCTGACGTAAGGGCGGCCTTCATGGCGGCGAGATCAAAGTCGCCGGCCACCGCGACGATCAGGCGGTCGCCGCCAAAGTGGTCCGCGTAAAACTGCAGCAGATCGTCGTGCTCGATTGTGAGAAGTGACGCCTCACTGCCCGTGGTCGGGTTGCCGTAGGGGTGGTCGGGGAACAGAAACGCATTACCGTACGCGCGCATCAAACCGGAGGGGTCCGAGTCCTTCGCGGACTTGATCAGGCCGATCGTCCGGTTGCGCTCCTTCTCCAGCTCATCTGCAGAAAGCGTCGGTCGCTGCAAAACGTCTGTTACGAGCTCAATCATGAGTTCGGCGTCACGGGACAGGAACTCGGCGGCAACGGTGATTGACTCGATGTTGGCACTGACGGACAGGTGTCCGCCCACACTCGCGGCGGCTTCAGCAAACGCGGCAGCATCGCGGTCGCCGGCACCCTTTTGCATGACCGTCGCCAGCAGTTCAGCGAGGCCGCTCCGCTCCGCGGGATCCGCAGCCGAACCGCCGCGCACAACAGCGCGCATACCGATCAGCGGGACATCGTGTTTTTCGCTGAGCAGCAACACGGTTCCGTTGGCGAGCTCGACGCGCTCATATTCAGGCAAAGCAAAATCAGCGGCCCACAGGGCCGGGGCAAGCAGGAGTATCGCAATGAGCGGCAACCGCTTCATTCGTCACCCCCGGCTTCCGGGGCGCGCAGGATGCCGACGGTCATGTTGCCGCGTCGGAACACCTTGGCGGCTACGGCCTTGAGTTGGTCTGAGCTGATCGCGCTGAGTTTCTCCGGAATCGCAAAGAGGTTCTCATAGTCGCCAGTGAACACCTCGAAATTGCCAATCGCGGCGGCTTTGCCATCGATCGTTTGCAGCCCGCGCCAGAAAGCGGCGATACGCAGGTTGCGCGCCTTTGTCAGTTCGGCGGCTGTAACGCCGTCGGCAGCGACGCGCTCAAGCTCGGCGAGCAGGCGAGCTTCCGCCGCATCGACATCGGCGCCCGGTGGCAGCGTCATCGCAAAGTAAGCCAGGCCAGGGTCAAACCCATCCGATTGCCAGCCGCTAACCTGAAGCGCCAACCCCTCTTCCTCGACCAACAGTCGGTGCAGCCGGGAGGACTCACCCTCGGCGAGGATGGCCAGCAGCAGGTCGAGGTGCAGTGTCTCCTCGTCCGCCGTCGCTCCCGCATGAAACGCCATGTGCAGGAGCGGGGTCTGAGCGTCGGTCTCGATAAGCACCCTGCGCTCGCCCTGCTGAGGGGGTTCGACCGTGGTTATCTCGGGTGGAGGGTGTTGCCTGGGAATTGAGGAGAAGTACTGCTCAGCCAGGAGGTAGACCTCCTCGGGCGTCACGTCACCGGCGAACACCATAACCTGGTTGTTGGGTGCGTAATACGTTTCAAAAAACACCTCGAGATCGTCCTGTGTCCAGTTCTCGATATCGGACGGCCACCCGATAACCGGGTTCTGGTACGGGTGGGCGACGTAAGCGGTTGCACGCATCTGCTCGTACAGTTGCCCAAAGTTGTCATTGTCAATTCGCAGCCGCCGCTCTGAGAAGACGGCGCCGCGCTCGCTTTCGACGACGTCAGGGTCGATTGCGAGGTTTCCCAGCCGGTCGCTCTCGAGCTCGAATATTGTCTCGAGCGCTGAGCGTGGGAACCAGTCCATGTACACGGTCAGGTCGTTGCTTGTATAGGCGTTGTTAGCCCCGCCCGCGGCCTCCATCTCGCGGTCGAACGCGCCCTGTTCGCGAGTCTCGGTGCCGTTGAACATCATGTGCTCGAAGAAGTGTGCAATACCCGTGATACCGGGGTATTCGTTTCTGCCGCCGGCGCGCACAAAGTTGTACATGACGATATTCGGTATGTCGTGGTCCGGCCAGACAATGACCTGCAGGCCGTTCGGCAGATTGAATGATGTGATTTCCCGCGGCACCACGGCCTTGGCGGAAAAATCGAACACGGGCTTGAGCGGAATCTCCTCGAGTACGAGTGGTGGAGGCGGAACAAACTCCGGCAGCAGCTTTTCGCCGATGACCGCAGCAACACCCAGCACCGCCAGCACGGCGACGGCCGCGTTGAGTTTCTGCCCGGTCTTGTAAACGATCGATTGCGTCTGGTCGACGTCCATTGCCTTGGACAGACCGGCCGGCGTGATCTCGTAAGTCCAGGCAAAAATGAGCGCGACCGGGAAGCCGATCGCGAGCAGCAAGAGCACGTAGTCGCCCACCCAGGCGGACAGGCCAACGCCGCTCACCAGGTGACTCACTATCCAGACGAGCAACCAGCTGGCGACCGAGTAAAGCAGCGCCACCTTGATGACGTTTCGGCGCCTGAGTTCTGAGAACAGAGACATGGTGATTATTCTAGCCGAGCAGGCCCTCTCGACGATACAGGCGGGCGCATACCCAGGTCAGCAGAATCCCGAGAATCAGCGTGCTGACGACCGAAATAGTGACGTGCAACGCGTTCACAGGCTCGTTTTTTACCATGTCTACAAGCAATAAATGCTGGCTCAGGCTTGGAATGAACATGAATTCGAGCCGCGGCCGCAGGGTCAGAATGCTGACAATTAATATCGGCATTGTCGGCGCAATCAGCACAACGCTGAGCCAGGTTTGCGCTTCCCGGTAGCTCTTGGTGAAGGATGCGACGAGCGTCATCAGCGCCGCGCCGACCAGGATGAACGGCAAGAAGATCGCCAGGGCCGCGAGCACCACGCCGGGACCGAAGTTCGGCGTCATACCGAGTTTCTCGAGGGGCATGAACCCGAGAGAGACGTAAAAGGCGAGCAGGCTGAGCGTCAGCGACAGGGCCATGAACAGGCAGGTCGCCGCGATCTTGCCGAGAATCAGTTGATCGCGCGTGACGGGCAGCGACAGCAGGGGCTCAAGAGAGCCCCGTTCGCGTTCGCCAGCCGTCGTGTCGATCGCGAGATACATGCCGCCCATGAGGGCGGCAAAGACGAAGAAGTAGCTCATCATGCCGAGCAGCAATGCGGAGCGGCCGCTGGGGGTGGAGACGTCGACTTCGTCAATGTTCAGCGGCTGCAATGCTCGTGGATTGATGCCTCGAGCGATAACGCGTGTGCCGGCAAGCAGCTGGTTGTACGACAGCAGGGCCGAGCGCGCCCGGCGGGCGTCGCGGTCGGCGTCGGTATTGGCCTGGTCAGAGACGAGCTCGACTTTCGCCGGGATCGTATCGGCCAGCTGTTCGCCGAACTCCTCGGGAATGATCAGCACGATGTCGTGGACGCCGGATTTGACTGCCTCCATCGCCGCGGCGAGGTCCTCGGGCCCGTCCACAGCATCGATATTTTTGCTACGCAGGAAGGCCACCAGGTTCGGCGCGAACTCCTGGCCGATTATCGGCAGCTCCAGGGTGCTTTCCTGATCCTCGAGCGAGCGCTCGACCGACAGGTTGATCACAAACGCGAACAACACCGGACCGAAGATCGGGCCCATGAGCAGCGCGGAGGCGAGCGTGCGGCGATCGCGGAAATTATCGAGCACCTCCTTGAAGAATACCGTCAGCGTAGTGCGCATCATTCCGGCTCCACCATGTGAATGGCCTTCACGAATGCGTCCTCGATATCGTCGCAACCGGTTTGCTCGCGTATGCCATCGATAGAGTCATCAATCGCAACCTTGCCGTTGGCAACAATGCAGATGTCGTCGCACAGCGCCGCGACTTCCTGCATCACGTGGCTCGAAAACAGTACACAGCGGCCGTCGTCCTTGAGCTTCAGGATCAATTCGCGCAACGAACGCGTAGCCATGACGTCAAGGCCGTTGGAGGGCTCGTCGAGAATGACATTCTGCGGGTCGTGCACGAGCGCACGCGCCAACGAAACCTTGGTGCGTTGTCCCTGCGAAAAACCCTTGGTTCTGCGCTCGGCAAAGTCACCTATCTCGAGGAGACGCACGATCTGCTCGACGCGATCATCGATCTCGGCCTTGTCGAGGCCGCAAAGCCGGGCAAAGTACGCGATGTTTTCTCTTGCTGTGAGGTGTGGGTACAGGCCGGCCCCGTGGGGTAGTGCGCCAATACGGCCGCGTGCGGCAAGGGCGTCGGTTACGACATCCGCCCCGTCAATCGTGGCGCGGCCCTCGTCGGGCTTTAGCACCGTATAGAGGACACGCAGCGTTGTTGATTTGCCCGCCCCGTTCGGTCCGAGTAGTCCGGTGATCTTGCCGTCCGGGGCGTCAAAACTGACACCGCGTACCGCGCGCACTTTGCCGAAGGATTTCTTGATGCCCTCTACCCTGATCATGGTGTTGGCCCCGAGAAGTCAACAAAGAAGGGCATAACGAAGTTTCGCTCCATGCATTGTGCGTCGATAGCCAATGGATCTGCGGAGTTAACAAACTCGGCGACAAGGTTCCGCATGCAACCGACACCGAGCTGTCCGTGTCCCTGGTGCTTGCCGATGAGGTGCGTCGCATTGGTCAGGTCGACAGCGGCCATCTCTGCGTAGCGAGGCGGCGTGATCGGGTCGGCATCTCCTGACAGGAGCAGAAACGGGATGTCCGTGGCGAGCGGGACCTTGAATTCTGCGTCGATTGGACCGCGCGGCCAGGTCGTGCAAATCGCCTCGAGCGCGTCCAGCTGGAACGTACCCATGTAGCTGGCAGCGATGCCGTCTACGTCGATCGTGGTTCTCTCCAGGAACGGCATGTCCTCTGTGCACATGACGGCGTTGTGCATGCCGAGCGCGAGGGCGTCGGACATTGCGATCGCGGTCATCATGTATTGGCTGGCCAGCGGCACCCAGTTGCCCTGGCCAGCTTCGTGAACAAACAGCGGAAGCAGCGCAATCGTCGTCGGACTGTAAGCCAGCAGCCGTACCGCGCCCGCCAGCTCAGCCTCGCCGAATTTGACGACCTCGGCTCGACCGGTGTTGGGGTGCGGCACGCTGACTTCGAGCGACGCCTCTCGCAGCCTGGCAACAATGGCGACGAAGGTCGCCTCTATATCGGGGAAGCGCTCGTTGCAGGCCGCATCTTCGACGCAACGCGCAAGAATTCTGTCGACGGCTTTCTGGCTCTCCGTAGCGATCTCCGGGCCGAGCGCGATCTGCGGAGGCACGACGCCGTCAATAACCACTGTGCGCGTTGCGTCCGGGTAGCGTCGCGCGAAGTGTTGGGCCACGCGCGTGCCGTAAGAGACACCGTAAAGATTGAGAGCCGAGTAACCGAGCGCCTCGCGAATCGCTTCGAGGTCCGTGACGGCGACGCTGGTCGAAAAGTAGCGCGGATCGTGCGGCAGGGTCTCCAGGCACTCCTCGATAAACCGGATCGTATCGTCGAGCGAGAACTCGCCTTCAAACAGCAGCGCATCGTCATCGATCGGACAGTCCATGCGCGATGACTCACCGGTGCCGCGTTGGTCGACGAGCAGGATATCGCGGTTGCGACGCACGGGCTCGAAGGCGCCGGCGTAGGAGGAGTAAAACTCAACGGTGCCCTGACCCGGGCCGCCCGCGATGGGCACGATTGGGTCGTTCTCGGGATTGAGGTTGAGCGCCGGCACAACGGCAACGCGAATCGCTATCTCGGGTGAGCCGGGATCGACCGGGTTCTCGGGGCGCATCATTGTGCCGCAACGCGCCTTGATGCCCGGGTAACCGGGACCGGCGCTGATGCGGCAGTCTTCAAGAGAAAGTGCCTGCGCATTGCCCGTGCCGCTTACAGACAGGAGAGCGAGGCCAAGCAGTGCGACACAGGCGGTTCGAACGGGAAAACAGAGCATGGAATACCCGGGGACCAAACGAACGGGCTATCTTGGACAAACCCCTATTAATAGTAAAGTTTCTGGTAGAATCCGCGCCCACCCCAAGCTTCAACTGGTTAATAATTAACCAGCGTCGGATCGTTATGTGCAAGAGCTATGACGTCATTGTGATTGGCGGCGGTCACGCCGGTACGGAAGCCTCCCTGGCTGCCGCACGGGCAGGTGCGCGAACGCTGCTTGTGACTCACAAAATTGCGACACTGGGGCAGATGAGCTGTAACCCGGCGATCGGCGGCATTGGCAAGGGCCACCTGACCAAGGAAATCGATGCGTTGGGCGGCGCCATGGCACAGGCGATCGATCGGGCCGGCATCCAGTTTCGTACGCTCAACGCGTCCAAGGGGCCGGCCGTGCGAGCGACGCGGGCGCAGGCGGACCGCGAGCTGTACCGGGACACGATCCGGGGCATGCTCCTGGGCCAGCCGAATCTCGAGGTGATAGAAGGCTCGGTTGATGACCTGATCATCGAGGGCGGCCGTATCAAAGGTGTTGTCACCAGTAATGACGCTCCTGCAAACGGGTCCACTTACCTTTCGAGCACGGTCGTGTTGACGGTCGGGACGTTTCTCGGCGGGCGCATCCTGATCGGAAACACGGAAGAAGCGGGCGGCCGCATAGGCGATGCGCCGTCGAACCGACTCGCGGCGCGCCTGCGCGATCTGCCCTTCAATGTGGCACGGTTGAAGACCGGCACGCCACCGCGCCTCGACGGCAAGACGCTGAATTATGAGCTCATGCAGGAGCAGCCCGGAGACACGCCGGTGCCGGTCTTCTCGTTTTCAGGCGAACGCCGGCAGCACCCGCAGCAGGTCTCGTGCTGGATCACCAAGACCACCGAAGTGACCCACGACATCATTCGCAGCTCGCTCGATCAGTCGCCGATGTACGCCGGGATGATCGAAGGCGTCGGGCCGCGCTACTGCCCGTCCATTGAAGACAAGGTCGTGCGCTTTGCGGACAAAGCGTCGCACCAGATTTTTGTCGAACCCGAGGGGCTGGCGACGGATGTCGTCTATCCAAACGGGATTTCGACGAGTCTGCCGGCCGGCGTGCAAGAGCGGTTCGTTCGCTCAATCATCGGTTTCGAGAAAGCGCGCATTACGCAACCGGGCTACGCAATCGAATACGACTACTTTGATCCGCGCGACCTCAGGCCGACGCTTGAAACGAAGCATGTCGACGGCCTGTACTTTGCCGGCCAGATTAACGGAACGACCGGCTACGAGGAGGCTGGAGCACAGGGCCTGCTGGCCGGCATTAACGCCGCGCGGAAAGCGCGCGAGAAAGACGAGTGGTTTCCCGAACGTCATGAGGCGTACATCGGTGTGCTTGTCGATGACCTGATCACGCGGGGCGTGTCGGAGCCCTATCGGATGTTCACGAGCCGCGCCGAATACCGGCTGACCTTGCGCGAGGATAATGCGGACCTGCGCCTCACGCCGAAAGGCCGTGAGCTGGGCCTGGTCGACGACGCACGCTGGGGGCTGTTCCAGGCCAAATGCGAGGCGGTCGAAAAAGAACAGGCGCGACTTGCAGCGACGTTTGTGAAGTCGGCCGGCGCATCGGCCGCGGCGCTGCTCAAGAGGCCCGAGCTTGGCTACAGCGAAGTTGTGACGCTCGATGAGGTTGGACCGGGTACCGCGCTTTCCAGTGACGAGCAACAAGAGCAGGTCGAACAGCAGGTCGAAGTGCGCGCGAAGTATGCGGGCTATATCGATCGCCAGGAGCGAGAGATCGCGAAGCACGCCAGGCAGGAATCGCTAAGGCTACCCGACGACATTGACTACACGCGGGTCGACGGCCTCTCGAACGAAGCGCGGCAGAAGCTCACTTCGGCGCGCCCGGCAACCGTCGGCCAGGCATCGCGCCTTGAAGGCATGACGCCATCGGCCGTTTCATTGATCCTGATTCACCTCAAGAAACGGCAGCTACAGAAAAGCGCGTGACAGCGATGTAGCCGGTTCAGGTATGCTTCCCACATGAGCTCATTACGCTATCTCCCGCTGCTGGTTTTACTGTCGCTCGCGACCATATCGGGCTGTACCGACAGGTCGGCTGTCACGGCAAACACGTTGCAGCGCGCCATACCCACAGATCCCGAAACGCTGGACCAGCACAAGGCGCGCACCACCCAGGCAGCGGATATTCTGCGCGATGTCAGTGAGGGCCTCGTTAGTTACTCGCCCGACGGCGAGCTTGTTCCGGCGGCGACAACAAGCTGGGACCTTGCGGACGATGGCCTGACCTACACTTTCCACCTGCGCGAGGACGCCAAATGGTCCAACGGCGACCCGGTTATTGCGGAGCACTTCGTAGCGGGCGTCGAGCGCCTGATCGACCCGGAAACAGCGGCCTTCTATGCGGAGTTTTTATCGGATGTTTCAAATATCGAGGCCGCAGACGACCTGACGTTGGTGCTAACGCTCAGGCGTCCAACGCCGTACCTCCTGAGCCTGCTGACGCATCCGGCGACGTTCCCGATTCATACACCGTCGTTGGCCGAACACGGAGATGGTTTTGCCCGGCCCGGCAAATTCGTGTCGAATGGCGCTTATGTTCTTGACGCGTGGGTTCCTGGCTCGGTGGTTTCGTTGCGCCGGAACGAGCACTACTGGAATAACGCCGCCACATCGATCGACAAGGTCAACTACCACATTCTCGTGCAAGACAGCTCCGAGCTGAATCGTTACCGAACCGGCGAGCTTCAGATCACCAGCACGGTGCCGCCCGACAATTTTGCGCAGGTGCAGGCAGAGCTCGCCGACGAGCTTCATGTCTCGACATACCTCGGTGTGTATTACTACGGCTTCAACCTCTCCAGGCCGCCGTTTAAGGACAACCCCGAATTGCGGCAGGCCCTGTCGATGGCGATAGATCGCGAACAGCTAACGACAAAAGTAACCGGTCGCGGGGAGGCGCCCGCTTATAGCTGGGTGCCGCCGGGTGCAAACAACTACGAACCGCCGGCGCTGAGTTACTCAGGCATGACCCAGGCGGAGCGTAACCGGGTCGCGCGAAATCTGTACAAGGCCGCAGGCTATGGCGAAGACAACCCGCTGCAAATCGAGTTGCGCTACAACACCTCTGACACCCAGCGGCGCGTAGCTGTCGCCATCCAGTCGATGTGGAAGGAAACGCTGGGCGTTGAGACAACGCTGGTAAATGAAGAATTCCAGGTACTGCTGGCGAACATTCGCCAGGGCGACATTACGCAGGTGTTTCGTTCTAGCTGGATCGGTGATTACGATGACGCGCACGCGTTTCTGAAAATCCTGGAAAGCGACAATCCAGCGAATTCGCCCGGATACGAGAGCGAGGAGTTTGACTCGCTGATGCAAAGAGCCGCAATACAAACGGACCTCGATAGCCGTCGCCTCTATCTCGAAGAGGCAGAGCGCGTGATGCTCGCCGATCATCCAGCCATTCCAATCTATTTCTACGTAAGCAAGCATCTCGTCAGCCCCGAAATCGAGGGCTGGGGAGACAACGTTCTGGATTACCATTACTCTCAGCACCTGAGCTTCAAAGCGGCCCAATAGCCGCGCTGGATCAAACACTTGCTGCGATATACGCTGCTCAGAATCGTAGGGGCGATTCCGACCCTTTTGTTGGTTATCGTGCTCGCATTTCTCATGGTGCACGCTGCACCGGGCGGGCCGTTTGACGATGAGCGTGCGCTGCCCCCGGAAATCGAGGCGAATATTGCCGCGGCATACCACCTCGACGAGCCGCTGCCGAAGCAACTCCTGAGGTACATGGGCGGATTGCTGCAGGGCGATCTCGGCCCGTCCTACCGCTATCGCGATTACAGCGTGAACGAACTGATCGGCGTCGGCTTTCCCTACTCGTTGCGCATCGGGGCATCGGCGATGGCGCTCGCCCTGCTGGTCGGTGTCGGCGCCGGTACGATCGCAGCGTTGCGGCAGGGCACACTGCTTGACCGCGTGGTCATGGGCTTCTCGATGATTGGTATTTCGATACCGGTATTGGTCGTGGCCCCGGTGCTTGTGTTGCTGCTCGCCGTCAAGCTGCACTGGTTGCCGGCAGGCTGGAGCGAAACGGGCGGCCTGCGTCACTACCTGCTCCCGGTCATTACTCTGGCCCTCCCACAAATCGCTTACATCGCCCGACTGACGCGCGCCAGCATGATCGACGTGCTGAGCCGGGACTTCATTCGCACGGCCTACGCCCAGGGACTGGGTACGGCGACCGTCGTGCGGGTGCACGCACTCAAACCGGCGATGCTCCCCGTGCTGTCGTACATGGGCCCCGCGATAGCGGCGATCCTGACCGGCTCGGTTGTTGTCGAGGAAATCTTCGGCATACCCGGGCTCGGGCAATTCTTTATCGGCGGCGCGCTAAATCGCGATTACACGCTGGTACTCGGAATCGTGGTGTTCTACGCGACGCTGATCATCGCATTGAACCTGCTCGTGGATATTCTCTACGGCGTGATTGACCCGCGGGTGCGGTACCGATGAGCGGCAATCGGACAATAAAGGTAACCGGAACCTTGTTGTTGCTAATTACGGTGATGGCGCTGGTGGGGCCGTGGATCAACCCCAATGACTACATGACAATGGATCTCGATCGGATTCTCAGGAGCCCGTCCGCGGCCGGCATGCACTGGTTCGGTACTGACGGGCTCGGCCGTGATCTCTTTGTGCGTACGATGCACGGTATTCGCGTGACCATGCTCGTCGCCATTGTTGCGAGCCTCGTGAGCCTTGTCATCGGAGTCGCGTACGGCGCCATTGCCGGTTTCGTCGGCGGCCGCGTTGATGCCGTCATGATGCGTCTCGTGGACACGCTCTACGCGCTGCCATTTATCTTCTTCGTGATTCTTCTCATGGTTGCGTTCGAGCGCAACTTCCTCCTGATCTTTGTCGCGATCGGTGCGATCAACTGGCTGGATATGGCGCGCATCGTGCGCGGACAAACCCTGTCTCTGCGCGAGCGAGAATTCGTTGAGGCGGCGCGACTGACCGGCGTGAGTGCGGCGCGAATCATCTTCCGTCACATAGCGCCCAACCTGATGGGAATCGTCATCGTATACGTCACGCTGACGATTCCGCAGGCCATACTCGTTGAGTCGTTCCTGAGCTTTCTTGGTCTGGGCGTGCAGGAACCCCAAACGTCGCTTGGTGCGCTCGTCGATGCCGGAGTCAACCAGATGGAACGCGCGGCCTTCACGCTTTTGATCCCGGCCACGTTGCTTGCCGCGATTCTGATGTGCTTCAACTTCCTGGGTGACGGGCTGCGTGATTATTTCGACGCGAGGCATTCGCAATGAGCCTGCTCGACGTGACGGGGCTCACCATTCGCTACGGTGACGATACTGTCGTCGCTGGTGTAGACCTCTATGTCGAGCGCGGAGAGTCGGTTGGGCTCGTGGGTGAGTCGGGGTCCGGAAAATCGCAGTCCGCGCTCGCGATCCTGGGCCTGCTGCCAAAAAACGCACGCGTCGAGGGAAGCATCGAGTTTGATGGCCAGCAGATCCTCGGGGAAAGCGAAGAGTCGCTGAATACGATCCGCGCCCGGCGTATCGGTATGGTGTTCCAGGATCCAATGCAGGCGCTGAACCCCTACCTTCGGATCGGCGCCCAGCTCGAGCAGATAATCCTGAGCCACGGCCTTGCGGAGAGAGACGAGGCGAGGCGCCGAGCCACTGAAATGCTTGCGAAGGTTGGATTGCCCGATCCCGAGCGACAGTCTCGGGCTTACCCGCACCAGCTTTCGGGAGGCATGCGGCAGCGCGTCATGCTTGCGTCGGCCCTGATCGCCGAGCCGGACCTGTTGATCGCAGACGAGCCGACCACGGCGCTGGATGTCACGGTCCAGGCACAAATTCTCGATTTGCTCGAAGACATTCGAGACAACACGGCGCTCCTGTTAATTACTCACGACCTCGGGGTCGTGGCTGGCTACTGCGAACATATGATCGTTCTGGAGCGCGGGCGAGTGGTCGATGCGGGACCGACGACATCGCTGTTTGCGGCACCCGGACACGCGCACACACGGACACTGATTGCCGCGGCGCCAAGAGTTGATCGCGGCGGCGCGCCGGCACCTGTGTCGGCCAGCACAATCTTGAGCGTCGGCGACGCGGCCGTCGACTACGACGAGCTGCATGCGGTAATTGATGTCAGCTTTGCGGTCAGGAAAGGGGAAACCGTTGCTGTTGTCGGCGAATCAGGGTCGGGCAAGTCGAGCCTGGTGCGTGCGGTTCTCGGCCTGGTGCCAATGGCGGCCGGCAGGGTGGTTTACTCGGGCGAAACGCTTGACGGTCCAGTCGAGACGCGAAGCCTTGGCGGGCGGCGCGACCTGCAGCTGGTGTTCCAGGACCCGGTCAGCGCGCTCAACCCGCAAATGCGCGTGCAGACAATTGTCGAGGAATCGCTGCTCGTCCACGAACCCGCGCTGGGCGCGGCAGAGCGACGGGCAAGCGTCGTGGCGATGCTGGAAAAAGTCGGGCTCGAAGAGAAATTCCTGCGCCGCTTCCCACATGAGCTCTCGGGCGGACAGGCCCAGCGCGTAGCGATTGCCAGGGCGCTGATACTTGATCCGAAAATCCTGATTTGCGATGAGGCTGTTGCGGCGCTCGATGGCACGGTTCGAGCCCAGGTGCTCGACTTGTTGCGCGGTGTCCAGCAAGAGTCAGGCTTATCGATTATTTTCATATCGCACGACCTGGCGGTCGTTCGTTCCATCAGTCACCGCGTGCTGGTGATGTATATGGGCCGCCTGGTGGAAGCGGCAGACAACGAGCGCCTCTTTGCCAGACCGGCACACCCGTACACACAGGCGCTGATCAAGTCGGTTCCGGTACCGGATCCGGTGGTTGCACCGGGGCGCGCGCCGCTGCTCGGCGAAGTGCCGTCATTGCTGAATCCGCCATCGGGCTGCGTCTTTCATCCGCGCTGTCCCAGGGCCGATGCGGCATGCAGCGACACGACGCCAGCGCTACGCGACCTTGGCGGAACGCGCGTCGCCTGTCACCACCCAGGTGACTAGCGAACCGCCCCTAAAGGTATCGGAATTGGCGCGCCGTTGATGGTCAGCAGGCCCTTCTTGAGTTCGGCTTCGAGCTCGTACACATCGCCCCGTTTGACCAGGTAGCCGCCGCCGATAGCCATGGCGATATTTGGCTCGGTTTGTACCAGTAACTGGACAACCTCGTCAGGAATGGACAGGTCGATCGAGGCCTCGGTGCTTAGGAGCAACGTCGTCCAATCGAAGGTCGCAGGGTCCTCTTCGCCAAAGTCGAATAGCATCCTGGCCGCCACGGTTCCGGAGGGCAGCGTAATATCGAGGCGCTCAAAGTTGAAGGCAAACCCCGACGCAAACAGCTGCATGACGTCCTGTTCCATGGCATAGAACGAGGCCATCGGGTCCGGGCTGGATCCGGCATTTTCGAGCGCATGCTGGACGCGCCCGAGGGCCGCGGCGTCCGCACCTTCCATATTGAAGACCAGGTCAATCGCCACATCACCGACCTGCGGAACCGAGTGAATCACCGAGCTCGCAGCGGCAACGGCATTGAAATCGCTGCCATCAAGCTCGGATCGTGCATTGACCGACATCGTCTCAATGCCGCCGATCTTGATCCCGCCTTCCGTGACCGACAGCCCGGTCAACTCAACTGCCACCTCACCGACCGCCAGACCAAATTTCGTCGGCTGCTGCTGTCCCTCGAAAGTCAGTTGGTCAAGCGACATCGTCTCTGCTGCGCCCCCGATAGAGAGCGAGCCGACGTTGCCGTCAAATGCGGCTTCGCCAGTCCGGGGGTCCGTTTTGATACTGATATTCGTTGCGCTCCACGTTGCCGTGGTATTGCCGTCCGCGGACGAGCCGCTTTCCAGCTCGTAGGTTGACCGCAGCTCACCGACAAGACCAATCTCGCTATATATGGTCCCGGGAATCTCGATAATCTCGCCATCCGGGAGTTCGATCGACACCCTGGATATTGCGCTGCCGAGCCCCGGAGCCAGGGAGCCCCTTTCCCGCGACATCGACGAGACCGGAATCAAGCCATGATCGATCTTCGTGTCGACGATCAGGACGGGCAGCTCGCCGGCCTGGAGCGGGCCGAGCAATGACTCAGCCGCCAGCAGAAGATCGCCGTCCTGCAGTTCGAACCGGTGCCGCCCCTCCGAGGAGAACCAGCCGCGCGAGAAGCTCTCGGTGGACATCGATACCTCGCCGCTCTCGCGAACGGCCCACTCAATGTTCTCGGACATGGTTTCCTCGGCCAGGCGGCCGACAATAGCGGGGGAGACCAGCACCACGATGGCGAGGATAATCAATACGGCGACGAAACCCTTTTTCACGTTCTACTCTCTGAAAACAGTGCAGGAAGGGCCTGATGCTAGCACGCAGAAAGCGGCTTGCTGCGCAGCAATGCTAGAAATCGGGGCCGAGTGTCACTACCATAGCGGCCTCTCTAATCGCCCGGGCAAACGCCGGGGCCCGGACCGACTGAAGAATTCAAGTGACCACGAACATGAAAACCCTGGCCGGCGCCGCGACGGCGCTACTCGCACTGGCCCTTTTCGCACAGCCCGCAGTCGCCGAAGGCGACGCCGCGGCAGGAAAAGAGCTCGGGTATACCTGCCTCGGCTGCCACGGCATCGAAGGCTATCGCAACGCCTACCCGTCCTACCGCGTACCGAAGCTGGGCGGCCAGAAAGCCGGCTACCTGGAAATAGCCCTGAGGGGCTACCGGGATGGCACGCGCCAGCACCCGACAATGGAGGGGCAGGCGGCGAGCCTGTCTGACCAGGACATTGCAGACGTGGCGGCCTACCTCGCGAGCATTGGAGGCGATACGGTGGCGGCCGGCGGTACGCAGGGCGTCTCGTTCGATAAGGCAGCGGCTTGCACCGCGTGCCATGGACAGAACGGGATCAGCGTGAACGCCGCATGGCCTACGC
Organism: Gammaproteobacteria bacterium; assembly: GCA_009937605.1. Lineage (GTDB taxonomy): Bacteria > Pseudomonadota > Gammaproteobacteria > Steroidobacterales > Woeseiaceae > UBA1847. The sequence goes on from JAACFG010000015.1 coordinate 20,912, forward strand.
TGGCCGGCCAGCACGAGGACTACATCTCGCACGCATTGCAGCAGTACCGTGATGGCACGCGCGTTGATCCTGTCATGGGAGCACAGGCTGCGCTGGTTGCCGAGGAAGACGTTGCTCGTCTCGCGCGCTACTTCTCTCGCCTCGAAGGCCTCGAAACCACAAAGCCCGAGTAGCGCATGCTCGGCTCGCCGCAAACCGATGCCGGGTAAACGCGCTCAGTTAACGCGTCTCAACGATGGCATCGTCGCCATCGATACCGAGTACCTTCGGCCGATTCTGGATGCCAGCCACCTGATCGTGGAAGATGGTCGGGGCGCGTTCGTTGACACGGGTACGAATGACAGCGTGCCACTGCTGCTGGATGCACTGCAGCAGAACGGTCTCGATGCCGCGGCCGTCGATTTCGTCTTTCTCACACATATTCATCTCGACCATGCCGGTGGCGCCGGGCTGCTTATGCAGCAGTTACCTAACGCGCAATGTGTCCTGCACCCGCGAGGTGCGCCGCACATGGTCGATCCCACGCGGCTAATTGCCGGGACGATCGGTGTGTACGGTGAAGAAAAAATGCGCGAGATGTACGGTGAGATTGTGCCGATCGACGAGTCGCGTGTTGTGGTTGCCGAAGACGAGGCCTGGTTTGAATTCAATGGTCGCCGGATGCAGACGCTGCACACGGAGGGGCATGCCCGACATCACTACGTGCTCAATGACCCGGCATCACGCGGTGTGTTCACGGGCGACAGTTTCGGTATCTCTTATCGCGAGCTGGACACTGCAAAAGGCGAGTTCATTTATCCGACCACTACGCCGGCAAGCTTCGACCCGGTCGAGGCGCATAAAGCCGTCGACCGCATCATGTCGTGCAAGCCGCAGCAGCTCTACCTGACACACTACAGTCGCGTGCGCGATCTCGATCGCCTGGCTGCCGACATGCATACGGGCATCGACGCGTTCGTCGCGCTGGCGCTGGACAACAAGGACGCGCCAAATCGCGGCGCGGCAATAGAAACGGCTATGTACGATTATCTGTCGGGGCGCCTGCAGGAGCACGGCTTCAATGGCGACCCGGATGCGCTATGGTCGGTGCTCGAAATGGATATCGTGCTCAATTCACAGGGCCTCGTCTCATGGCTCGAGCGGCTGGAGAAACAGGATGGATAATTTTCGCGCGTATCGCATAGACGAACAGGATGGAAAAATCGTTGCCGGCTTCGAGGAGCTGAGCATCGATGATCTGACCGAAGGGAACGTCGTTGTGCGGGTCACGCACTCGACGATCAACTACAAAGACGCGTTGGCGGCGACCGGGAAGGGCAAGATCCTGCGGCGCTACCCACTGAATGGCGGTATCGATTTTGCGGGCGTGGTCGTTAGCTCGGAAGATGTCGAGTTTCAGCCCGGCACCGAAGTGCTCATGAATGGTTGTGGCTTGTCGGAGACCGTGGATGGTGGCTACTCGGAATTTGCGCGGGTCGACAGCCAGGGCCTGGTTCCCGTACCCGAGGGCATGAGTTGTGCCGATGCAATGCAGATCGGTACAGCGGGCTACTCGGCAGCGCTGGCGATTCACCGCATGGAACAGAATGGCCAGACACCGGATCTTGGTACGGTGGTCGTGACCGGCGCGACGGGCGGCGTCGGCAGTATCGCGATCGACATGCTGGCGGGGCGGGGCTACGACGTGGCCGCGCTTACCGGGAAAGCAAGCGAAGAGGCTTACCTGCGCGAGATCGGTGCACAGACTATCTTGCTGCGTGACGACCTGGACCTCGGTAAGCGGCCGATGGAAAAGGCAATGTGGGCCGGCGCGATCGACAACCTCGGCGGTGACTACCTGACATGGTTAACTCGCACAGTGAATTACGGCGGCAACATCGCGAGCATTGGCCTTGCTGCGAGCCACGAACTGAATACGACGGTGCTGCCGTTCATCCTGAGGGCCGTGTGCCTGCTTGGAATCAATTCGGTCGATACGCCACGGGGCCTGCGGCGTGCTGTGTGGTCTCGAATTGGTGGTGATCTCAAACCGCAGCACCTCGACACGATAGGCCACCGGACCATTTCCTTCGACGATCTGCCTGGCGCTTTCCAGAACTACATCGATGGCACTGTTACAGGTCGTACGATTGTCGAGATCCAGGCTTGAGCCAGTACTTTGATGAGTTAAAGCGGCGCAACGTTTTTCGGGTTGGCGCTGCCTACGCCGTGGTCGGCTGGCTTGTTATCGAGGTTGTCGACACGCTTGCGCCACGGATGGCGATGCCCGACTGGGTGCCGGGTTTCTTCATCATTCTCATTCTCATTGGGTTTCCGATCGCCCTGCTGTTTTCCTGGGCATTCGAAATGACGCCGGAAGGCATCAAGAAGACAGCCGAGGTCGACGCGAGCGAATCGATCACGACGACGACCGGGCAGAAGATCAACTACATCATCATTGCAGCGCTTGCGGCGGTAGTCTTGTTGCAGCAGTTCTCGCCTTCATTGCGGACTATCACGTCGTTCGGAGACGAAGCCCGTGACGCCCCCATTACGATCGCTGTTCTGCCGTTTGCGGACTTGTCGGCTGACGGGGACCAGGAATACCTGGGCGACGGTGTTGCTGAGGAAATCCTGAACGTGCTGGCGTCAACGGATGGCCTCAAGGTGACGTCGCGAACGTCCGCCTTTGCATTCAAGGGACAAAGCCTGTCTATCCCGCAGATAGCGAGCTTGCTCGGTGTCACTCACGTTGTTGAGGGCAGCATTCGCAAGCAGGGTGACCAGGTACGCATAACCGGGCAGCTCATCGAAGTCGCCGATGACAGCCACCTTTGGTCCGATACGTTTGATGCGGACCTCAGTGACATCTTCCGGCTGCAGGACGAGATCGCTGGCAACATTTCGTCGGCGCTCTCAGAGCGTCTCGGCCTGCAGCTGCCATCGGCCACTCGCGAGATGCGCAACTGGGACATCGCAGCCTACGAACTTTACCTGCGGGCCCGTCAGCTCGTCCTGGCACGCGAGGACTATGAGACGGCGATCACGTTGCTGGATACCGCGCTTCAGATCGAACCGGAGTTCGCCGATGCCTGGGCGGAGAAAGGGTCTGCGCTGGCGCTGCGAGCTTATGGCTTGGGACTGGAGGATGAAACTGTAGCCGAGGCCTACGTAGAGTATGACGTGGCATGGGTGGCGGCCAGCCGGGCAACGGAAATCAGCTCAGGCCATCAGCTGGGAACGGCGGTCCTGGGCCTCGTGCGGCTTAACCAGATGCGCTTCATTGAGGCGCGTGTTTTGCTGGAACGCGCCATGTCTCAGCCGAACCCCAACGACAATACCGTTTTGTGGTATGCGATCCTCAAGGCCCTGACCGGCGACATGGAAGGCGCGCTTGTAACGCTGGACGCCGGGCTGGAGTCGAGCCCGACGGCGCCAAACCTGCTTCGTTGGCGGGCATTCGTATTGTCGTATATGGGTCGTTGGCAGGAGGTCTGGGACGAGCGCACGTCGACGGCGCTGGCCGGGGACATGCGGCAAACAGCGATTGCGCGACTTGTGGCGGGCCTGATGATCGGCGAGATTGGCGCGGCAGAGATCGAGGCGTGGGTGGAAGCGGACTCGGTCGAAGTTTCTGCCGGGAACATGGCCATCGTCATCGAGACAATTTACGCGATTGAATCTGGCACAGAATGTGATGGCTCAAACGAGCAACTTGATGTGCTCTGGAACACGGACGACTACATTCTGGCCTCGGTCGTGTCTAAGGCGTGCCCCGAGTTGGTGGCCGAGATGCTGAAGCGAGGGGCCGAAAGGATATTGAATGTCCCGAATCGTAACGAGCTAACAGAATACTGGGTGCCCGGGATCGGGGAATTTCGTGCATCGCCGCTAGTGCACGACATCCTCAGTGAGCTGGGGCTGCCAGCGTATTGGGATTTGTACGGCTGGCCCGACGCGTGCCGAAGGACCGCTATCGACGATTTCGTTTGCGAGTAACGGCAGGCAAGTGATCAGCTCGGCCCAACAAATTCAGTCTCAACTTAACCGGTTACCCGCGGCATACAGCGACGCTGCCGCAGAGAAGATGGCCCTGCTGCTAGATGAGCTGGCCAGGTGGAACAAGAAGGTTAACCTGACTGCGATCCGCGACCCTGACGAGATGATCACGGTGCATTTGCTCGATAGCCTGGTGGTAGCACCGTTTCTCCAGGGTGAGCAGGTTCTCGATGTGGGTTGCGGCCCGGGATTCCCGGGGTTGCCGCTCGCAATCGTCGAGCCGGACCGCAAATTCACGCTGCTCGACAGCAACAACAAGAAGATCATGTTCGTGCAGCACGCGGCCGGTTTGCTGGGTCTGGACAACGTCGTCGCCGTCAAAAGCCGGGGTGAAGACTATGCACCCGGCCACCGCTTTGATACCGTGATTGCCCGGGCGCTGGCCGCATTGCCGCGTCTCGTGGAAATCGCCGGACACCACGTAAGAGAGGACGGGGTGTTCGTAGCGCTGAAGGGGCGCTACCCGGCGGAAGAACTAGAAGAACTTACGACTCCGTGGAGTCATGAAGTCAAAGAGTTGCACGTGCCGGGCCTTGAAGAGGGCTCGCGGCACGCAGTGCTGTTGCGCAGGGCTTGAACAAATGACGCGAATAATCGCTGTAGCAAACCAGAAAGGCGGGGTGGGCAAGACCACCACCTGCGTCAACCTGGCTGCGTCGCTTGCCGCCACGCAGCGCCGCGTGCTGCTCGTGGATATGGATCCGCAGGGCAACGCGACGATGGGCTGCGGTATCAACAAGATGGAGGTCGAGAACTCTGCCTGCGACGTCCTGCTGGGCGAAGCGACCGCTGCAGACACGATCGTCTCGCCGCCCGAAGGTGGTTTCGCGGTATTGCCGGGTAACGAAGACCTGACGCTGGCGGAGGTCAACCTGCTGCAGGAGATCGGCCGCGAGATGAAGCTCAAAAAAGCGCTCGCGCCCGTTGCCGGACTTTACGATTTCATCCTTATAGATTGCCCGCCGTCGATCAACATGCTCACCGTGAATGCGCTGACTGCGGCGGACGGTGTGTTGATACCGATGCAATGCGAGTACTACGCGCTCGAGGGACTTTCCGCGCTGTTGAACACCATCGACCAGGTTCGCGACTCGGTGAACCCGGGTCTCGAGGTCTTTGGTATTTTGCGTACGATGTTCGATCCGCGCGTGAACCTGTCAAATGAGGTTTCGATGCAGCTCATCGAACACTTCGATCGCAAAGTATTCCGCACGGTTGTGCCTCGGAATATTCGACTGGCTGAGGCGCCGAGTTTCGGGCGCCCGGTCCTGTTGCACGACAGGTCATCGCGAGGAGCGATTGCGTACCTGGCGCTGGCTGGCGAGATACTGAGGCGCGAAGATGCACGCATGGCGGAAGCCGTGTAGGAGCGGCCGCCGGCCGCGATAGAGAACCAGATGACACCAAAAAGACGATTAGGCCGAGGCCTCGATGCACTTCTGAGCAAGCCGGCCGCCCGCCCGACCGCGGGAACGGAAGATGCCGCGCCCCAGGAAGGGGACACGCTGCGGCACCTGCCGGTTGAACTGTTGCAGCGAGGCCAATACCAGCCGCGCGTCGACATGCGCCAGGATTCGCTCGAGGATCTGGCGAGTTCGATCAAGGCGCAGGGCGTTGTGCAACCGATCGTTGCCCGCCCAATTGCGAGCAAGGGCAACGAGCAGCGCTACGAGATCGTTGCCGGCGAGCGCCGTTGGCGCGCAGCCCAGCTTGCGGGCCTGCAGGAAATACCAGCGGTTGTCCGCGAGATACCTGATGAATCCGCTATCGCCATGGCGCTCATCGAGAACATTCAACGCGAGAACCTCAATCCGCTCGAGGAGGCGCGCGCGCTGGACCGCCTGATCCGCGAGTTCGACCTGACGCACGCTGAAGCGGCGCAGGCCGTTGGTCGGTCGCGGGCGTCGGTAAGCAACCTGCTGCGCCTGCAGGATTTGTCCGACAAGGTGAAGCCCCTGCTTGAAGACCGGCAGCTGGAAATGGGACATGCACGGGCGTTGCTTGGAATAAGCAGCGCAACGCAACAGTATGACGCAGCACGCCAGGTTGTGAAGAAGGGGCTATCGGTGCGCGAGACCGAGCGGCTCGTGAAACATATGCTGGAGGGCGGCAAACCCAAGCCAGCGAAGAAAGCGCCAACGCAAAATGCCGACATCCGGCGGCTCGAAATTGAAGTATCGGAAAAACTGGGCGCGAAAGTCAGCGTCGACCACACGAGCAAAGGCAGCGGCAAGCTCGTCATCAACTACAACAGCCTCGACGAACTGGACGGCATCCTCAAACATATCAAGTAGGAGCGGCGACCCGCCGCGATCGCGGCTGCTGGCCGGTCCTACGCGACTTCGTCGGAGGCCTTACCGCTGGTCGAGTACACCCGTCGAATGATGTTGGGCAGGACGGCTTCCGAGATCAGGAAGCCCTGCATCTTGTCGCACTCGATGGTCTTCAGGAACTCGAATGTGGCCTGGTCCTCAACCCCTTCGGCGCAGACCGACATCCCCAGGTTGTGTGCAAGGCCGGTTACTGCTGCGAGAACGGCCATGGATACCGCGTCATCTTGTGCGCGTCGCAGGGCGGATGCGTGAATCTTGATTTCATCAAATGGCAGGTGCTCGAACGTTCCAAGCGACGATGCGGCAACCCGGAAATCGTCGAGGCAGATGCGAAAACCGTGGTTACGCAACGACTTGATCGCCGCAAGATGCGGGGCCGACGGGTCGGCCAGGTCCTGCTCGATTACCTCGAACGTGAAGTTGGCGCACTCGAGCCCGGCTTCCCTGACGATATCCCGGTACGTGCTCGCGAGATCCGGGTTGTTGAGCTGGCTGGAGGCCAGGTTTATGCAGGAGTTGAGCACAATGCCCTTGTTGCGCCAGGCGATCTGCTGCCGAGCCGATTCCCTCAATACGAACTCACTCAGAGCGCCCATCAAGCCAAAGGCCTCGGCCTCCGGCAGGAATTCCAGCGGCCCGATCAGGCCATGTTTGGGGTGGTGCCAGCGTATGAGGGCCTCGGCCTCTCTTGTCAGCCACTCGTTGCCGGCATTGCGCTCAACCTTGGGCTGGTAGCGCAGCACGATTTCGCCGTTCTCGATGGCGTGCTCAAGTTCCTGGCGTGACAGCCTGAGCATGCGACGGCGGCAGCGCCTCGCCGAGGCGCTGAGCTTATCGAAATCGAAATCGCTGCCAACCCACTCGATATTGTCGTAACTGGCCAGCTTGTCGACGAGTTCAGCCTGCTTGCTGTTTCGAAGTCTCGCCCGGTCTGCAGCCACGATCACACCAAACGGCGCGCGGCCCTGTGCGCCCTTCAAAGTGCGCACGGCCTCAGGTGTGACGTCATTTTCGGTCATGACGACGATTCGGCGGGACTGGCCGAGCATCAGCTCGGCGAAGGTCGCCGGGCTGGCAAAGAAACTCAGCGTGAAGCTCATCTCCCGAACGACATCGTTCAGGCTGCGGTTCCTGCGGATAGATTCACTTGCAATCAACAACATAGCGGCGAAAAAAGAGTAATCGACGGGTCCATTTATACCGTGGGAGGGGATGCCCAGATGTGTCCTGTGTCGCATTGAGAGAAATTCGCCGAAACCCCCTAAATTCCCGGGAAAAAAGCCTCGAAATGGAGGCCCCCAGGTGGTGGGTTTTTTGTTGCCATGCCCCATACCTGCCTCTATAATGCGAACGCTTTTCGCAGGCCCGCCTGGAAATCACACACCCTATGCGCCACCATCCGCCGGCCAGGCCGATGGAAGTGGCGTTTTTAGTGCCGGAGGCATAGAGAAATGGATCTCACTATCCCCCGGGTTCTGATGTGGCAATTCGTGGTTGGGGTGGTCCTGGCCGCAGGTCTCTGGGGCGTATTCGGAAGCGTGGCGGGTTACTCGGCGCTGCTCGGCAGCCTCGTTTGTGTCGTCCCGAACGCATTTCTTGCGCTTCGTTTGATGGTGCCGCGACGAGACCCAGGCGCGCCGGCCCTGATTAGGGCGGCCTGGATTGGTGAGATAGGGAAGCTGGCGTTGACCGTGTTGTTCTTCACACTCGTGTTTACGCTGGTACGGCCGCTGTCGGCAGCGGCTCTTTTTGCAGGATTCATAGCTTCGCAGCTGGTCGCTTTTTCGGGCTTTCTGATGCGTGGCGAACAGGAACAGAAGACGAGTAACACGCATGGCAGCTGAAACCGGACACGGCGAACTTACGACAAGCGGCTATATCGAGCACCATTTGCAAAACCTGCAGGTCTGCAAGGACGAAGCGGGCGCCTGGGTGTGGAATCACTGCGCCGGCAATCCGATGGCGATCAATGTCGACTCGATGTTCTGGTCGATACTCCTCGGGCTAACGTTCAGCTTCCTGTTCTGGCGGGTGGCGAAGAAGTCTTCGACGGGAAAGCCCACGAAGTGGCAGGCATTTGTCGAGATCGTCGTCGAAATCGTCGATGGCAGCGTCAAAGACACCTTCCACGGCAAGAGTCGCCTGATAGCACCGCTCGCCCTGACGGTTTTCGTCTGGGTCTTCCTGATGAACCTCATGGACCTGGTCCCGGTTGACTGGATTCCCTTCATCAGCGCTGAGTACCTGGGCATTCCCTACATGAAAGTCGTCCCGACAACCGATGTGAATGTGACCTTCGGCATGTCGATCGCTGTCTTCTTCCTGATCATCTTCTACACGATCAAGAACAAGGGTGTGGGCGGATTTGTCGCCGAGCTGACGCTGCATCCGATTGCGCCGTCGTTCAAGGGGCCCGCGATCATCGCCGCTCCGTTCATTATTGCCTTTAACTTCATTCTTGAGAGCGTCGCCCTGCTGGCGAAACCGCTTTCGTTGAGCTTGCGACTCTTCGGCAACATGTTTGCCGGCGAGCTGATCTTTATCCTGATCGCGATCCTTGGCGTCTGGCAGCTGCCCCTGCACTTCGGCTGGGCTGTGTTCCACGTCCTGATCGTGACGCTTCAGGCCTTTATTTTCATGATGCTGACCATAGTCTATTTGAGCCTTGCGTCGGAATCGCACTAATCGATTTACTTTAATTATTTGGACTTGATCCTCCGTAGGAGAAACTGATGGAAACTGTTATTGGCTTCACGGCAATTGCTGTCGCACTTCTGATTGGCCTCGGCGCCCTCGGCGTTGGTATTGGTATGGGCCTTCTGGGTGGCCGCTTCCTCGAAGGCGCCGCACGTCAGCCTGAACTGGCACCGATGCTGCAGACGAAGATGTTCCTCGTCGTCGCGCTGCTTGACGCTGTCGCAATGATCGGCGTAGGTATCGCGCTGTTCTTCGCTTTCGCAAACCCGTTCATCGGTCAGCTGCAGGCAGCAACCGGCGCGGTATAAGAGCCACCTGATTCAAATCACCCGAGCACTGCAATAACCGCAGTGCCAGGAGAAAAATGTGGATATTAATATGACCCTCATCGGCCAGACGATCGCAATGATCGTGTTTGTCTGGTTCTGCATGAAGTTCATCTGGCCGCCGATCCTGAACGCGCTCGAAGAGCGCCAGAAGCAGATCGAAGAAGGCCTCGCCGCTGCTGACAAAAGCCAGGAAAAACTGGTAGAGGCACAGGCGCAGGCTGATGAGATCGTTGCTGAGGCACGCCAACAAGCGACCGGCATTCTTGACCAGGCGCACGCTCGTGCCAACGAAATCGTTGCCGACGGCAAAGACGCCGGCGTCAAGGAGCGTGAGCGCCAGCTTGCAGCCGCCAAGGCCGAGATTGAGCAGGAAGCCAACAAGGCTCGTGAAGAGCTGCGTGGCCAGGTATCGGCAATTGCTGTCGCCAGCGCCGAGAAGATCCTGAATCGCGAAATCGACGACAAGGCGCACGAAGACATCCTGGGCAAGCTTGCGCAGGAGATCTAGGCCGTGGCTGATAACAACACAGTAGCGAGACCCTACGCGCAAGCGGCATTTGAAGTCGCCCAGGAGAGCGATTCGCTCGCGGAGCTTTCCGAGTCGTTCGCAGCCGCGAAGGCACTGATGGAAGACGGCCAGATTGCCGAGTTCCTCGGCGCGCCGGCGATGACGGACGAGGAGCGTTTGACGTTCCTGCAGGGCTTGTTCTCCCAGGCAGTTGGTGAGGGTTCGGTCTTCGCCGGCGGTAGCCAGCATGGCACGAACTTCATCAAGTTGTTGCTTGAGAATGGTCGCGTTGTCGTGTTGCCGGAGATCGCGGACCACTTTGAAGCGCTCAAGGCAAAGGTTGAGAACACGGTTGATGCAGTCATTACGTCAGCGGCGCCGCTCAGCAAAGAGCAGCAGCAGGCGATGGCTGCCTCGCTAAAAGAAAAACTCGGTCGTGAAATCAACGTCACGACGGAAATCGATGAAAGCCTTATTGGTGGCGCTGTGATCCGCGCCGGCGATGTCGTAATTGACGGATCACTGCGCGCAAGGCTTGAAGGTCTTGCGAACGCACTGACCAAGTAAAGAGGAAAAGGAAATGGCACTCAAAGCTTCTGAAATCAGCACGCTGATTAAAGAACGCATCGAG
>JAACFG010000231.1 GCA_009937605.1 Gammaproteobacteria bacterium
GTGGAGCGACGCCACGAATTGACGCTCTTGCGGAAGAAGGGTTGCGTCTGACCAATTTCAATGTAGAGGTTCAGTGCACTCCATCTCGAGCTGCATTGATGACGGGGCGATATGCAATTCGTTCGGGTAACGCCACTGTGCCAATTACGACAGGAATGTACGGCCTGACTCAATGGGAAATTACGATGGCAGAGATGTTGTCGGATGAGGGCTACGCAACAGGCATGTTTGGCAAGTGGCATCTTGGCCAAACACCGGGCCGATTTCCCACAGATCAGGGATTTGACGAGTGGTACGGAATCCCCAACTCAACTGACGAAAGTCTTTGGCCAGCTCAGGCGCAGTTCAACTCAGTCGTCGAGGAGAACCTGAGCCCTTATGCCGTTGCGGAGTACATCTATGACGGGCGGAAAGGATCTGAACCGAAAAAGGTGAAGATTTACGACGAAGAGATGCGTCGGGAGATTGATCGGGAGTTAACGGACAAAGCAATCGACTTCATGAAGCGCCAGGCCCGTGATGGGAAGCCGTTCTTCGTCTATCTGCCGTACACGCAAACCCACATGCCCGTGGTTCCCAGTGCCGACTTCGCTGGCAAAAGCGGTAACGGGGACTGGGGCGATGTTTTGATGCAAATCGACGCGTATGTCGCTGAGCTCCTTGAAACGATTGACGACCTGGGTATCGCGGACGACACGATATTCATATTTACCTCAGACAACGGACCGGAAATGCTTCCAGGTCACAACGGATGGAGTGGGCCTTGGCGTGGCTCATACTTTACAGGTCTCGAAGGCAGTCTCCGGGTTCCGTTTATAATGCGCTGGCCTGGCAAAGTTCCGGCAGGTCGGGTTTCCAATGAAATCGTGCATGCCCTTGATATGTTCGCCACATTTGCCAATGTAGCTGGTGGAGCGGTGCCCGACGATCGCGTCATTGACAGTGTTGATCAACTCGATTTTCTGACTGGGAAACAGGAGAAGTCGAATCGAGACGGATTCATGGTCTATGTGGGGAGCGAGGTTTTCGGGATCAAATGGCGTAACTGGAAAATGATGTTCCAGGAAGTTGAACGAGGAACCGATGAGCGACGCACCTTCGATTTTCCGAGGTTCTTTAATCTCTATTCGGACCCCAAAGAGGAATACCCGCTGACGAAGGCAACTGCGGGCCACTTCTGGGTGCGATGGCCTATGGCTGAGATATTGAAAGAACACGGGGCATCCTTACAAAAAGAGCCGCCTATCGCTGCTGGCACGCCGGACCCTTACCGGCCTCCCAAACAAGGCAAGAAGAAGAGAAGGCGTAGGTGAAGAGGCGTCTTCTCCTCGCGAGTCGACCCTTGCTCCGAGCTGTCGCCCATTCCAGCGTCGAACCCAAACACTCACTTTCGGATTCGTTCGATTCGGCAGCTCAAGCAAGCACCGGAGACCCGCGCTGCTCGAGCTGACTCCGGGGATTCGGACAGTTGGGTTCATCGTTGAGGAGCTCGACCTCGCCGGTGTCCATGTCGTACATCGCCCCTAGGACCTTCAGGTCACCCGCGTCCTCGAGCTCCCTGACGATGACGCTTCTTTGTCGGATGTCCTTGACCGTCCGGCGAACGTTTTCTTCGGCGACCATGTGCACGAACTCAGGGTTCTTGCTGGACTTGTCACCCCGGTAGCTCGAAAACGCCTGTTCTTCACGTTGTGGCGAGCACGCTACCACAACCCTACCGCGATCGGCCGCCGTGCGACACGAAGAAGTTCAGCGACAAAACGTCCGCGAGCCGGTTGGGTTCGCGTGACAAGAAAACGTTCAGGTAACCGACCTCGATGCGGAAGATTCATCCACGAGTCGCCATCACCATCGGCAACCTGCGCTCCGCGGTCGCGACGATTCCGCTTCCTCGAGAGCCGATTGGGCCTGGCGCGGTGTGGGAAGTGCAGCGGCGGCAAGAAAGGTAACGCCTAGGGGGAGCGGCGCTGCGCAGTGAAAACGAAGCCGGCCAAAACGGTGTGGTTGATCAGGTCGGGCGCCTTCAGCCATTGCATCTGGTAGCCGAGTGCAGCTCCACTTCCTTCACGATCGCAACGCCGATACCCGTGAAGAAACGGCCTCGTACCGAGATCCGCTTGGCGTCGCTGAAGAAGCGTTCTTCAAGTCGAAACCGCAGCAGTGCGGCCAGGGGCTTCCAGCGATGGTTGTAGGAAAGCTGCTGCCATACGCGATGCTCTTGGCGTCTCGTGGGGGTCAGGAACAATAGGCCGTCGTACCCAAGGCCGACCGCCGTGCGAAAGCGCTGCCTCGAACCACGGGCGAAGCAGAAGAATGCGAAGCTCGTCGGGCCGCTCGAACAGCCTTGGCTCAGCAAGCAAGGAGAACGTGAAGCGGTCCGCGAATGGCACTCGGGCCGCCACTCCAATCCAACCCGCAGACCCGTTCTCGAGAGCGTGAGCCGGAGTCGGGGCCGCAGTTCCTACGAGAAGCAGGACCGCAGCAGCAATCGCGACGCGTAACGGGCACACGCTGGACCCGTATCACGAGAACGACGACGAAGCCTGTCACCCGCGCGGCATTGGCGACTTGATAGCCGAGAATGTCAAGCCGAGCGTCGCCTGCGGGTAGAGTTTGCCGCATGGGCCATCGTTCTCGCACGGTGGGTCGCGGGGGATTCATCGTGGTGGCTGCGTTGCTGGTCTTCACGGTGAACGATGCATTTGCAGACGCGACTCACTACCAAACGCTTCAGCTCGGCGAGCG
>JAACFG010000107.1 GCA_009937605.1 Gammaproteobacteria bacterium
CTCGGGCTGAGTGCCGATGGTGCAGACGTCGTCGATGCAACCGGTAAATGGGTAACACCCGGAATTATCGATGTGCATTCGCATCTCGGCGTATACCCGTCTCCGGGCACGGTCTCGCATTCGGACGGCAATGAAGCGACGGCACCAGTGACCGCGGAAGTCTGGGCCGAACACAGTGTCTGGCCGCATGACCCCGGGTTCACGACAGCACTTGCCGGCGGCGTAACGGCAATGCAGATCCTCCCCGGTTCAGCCAACCTGGTCGGTGGCCGAGGCGTAACACTCAAGAACATTCCTGGTCGCAACGTCATGGATATGAAGTTCCCGGGCGCACCATACGGCATGAAGATGGCTTGCGGTGAGAATCCGAAACGCGTCTATGGTGGCCGTAGCCAGGCGCCAAGCACGCGCATGGGTAATGTCGCGGGCTACCGCTCGGCGTGGATCGACGCCTCTGAATATCGCGACAAGATCAAAGCCGCGGAAAAGGGCCAGGGCGAAATGCCCAAGCGTGACCTCAAGCTCGAAACGCTCATGGGCGTTCTCGAGGGAGAGATTCTCATCCACAACCATTGCTACCGCGGCGACGAGATGTCGGTCATGCTCGAAATCGGCAGGGAGTTCGGCTACAAGGTTGGCACGTTCCACCACGCCGTAGAAGCCTACAAGATTGCGGACCTGCTGGCGGAAGCCGACACCTGCGCAGCCATCTGGGCGGATTGGTGGGGCTTCAAGATGGAGGCCTATGACGGCATTCGGGAGAACGCCGCGATTCTCGACCGGGCCGGTGCCTGCACGGTCATGCACTCGGACTCAGGGATAGGGATCCAGCGCCTGACCCAGGAAACAGCCAAAGTCATGGGCGCCGCGGCGAGAGTGGGTATCAATATTCCCCCGGAGCGCGCCATCCTGTGGAATACGCGGAATGCCGCGAAGTCCCTGGGTATCCTCGAGCAGACCGGCACACTCGAGGCCGGCAAGATGGCCGACGTGGTCATCTGGGATGGCAGTCCGTTTAGCGTGTATACGAAAGCTGAACGCGTCTATATCGATGGCGCACTCGCCTATGAACTGGGCAACGATGCCCTCAACCCGGTGACAGACTTCACGCTGGGCACGGCGGCCGCCGCGGGAGGTGCGAAATGAGCCGCCTCACGACGACACTCGCCCTGTTGGCACTGACACTCCCGGCAGCGGCCGACACGACCGCTATTGTCGGCGGCAAAGTACACACCGTCGGTCCTATGGGAACGATCGAGAACGGCACAGTATTGATTGTCGATGGCCGTATCGCCGCGGTTGGCGAGAACGTCAATGTTCCGGCGGGTGCAAAGACCATCGACGCAACCGGCAAGACAGTTACGCCGGGCTTGTTCTCCCCGTTCGGGCAGCTGGGACTCGTTGAGGTCCCACTCTCCGGCAGCCCGAATGACTATGCCCAGCGCGGCACACAGTTCACGGCTGGCTTCGACGTCGCCGATGCCTACAACCCGCGATCTACTTTGATCCCGGTCAATCGTATTGAAGGCGTAACACGTGCCGTTGTTGCACCGACGCCCGGGTACCCGGATGAAAGCGGGTCCGGCCATATCCTCGCCGGCCTGGCCGCAATTGTTAACCTGGGCGACGGTGACGTTCTCGACCAGCGCGGGGCGGCTATGGTTGTTGCGCTTGGTGAGTTTGGCAGTGCGTTGTCGGGCGGCACGCGTACAGCCGCTTGGTTAACCTTGCGCAACGCGCTGGATGAGGCACTCGACTATCGCGAGCACAAGGGAGACTTTGAGCGCGGTATGCGTCGCGAGTATGTGCATAGCGTCAACGATCTTGAGGCACTGCAGGGTGTGATCAATGGCAACACGCCGATGATTGTCAGCATCGATCGTGCCAGCGATATCGGAGTCCTGATCGATTTCGTCGATGAGTACAGTGTCACAGCCATTATCATTGGCGGCTCCGAAGCCTGGATGCTCGCCGACGAATTAGCTGCGACAGGAATTGCGGTCATCGTTGGGCCTACGGCGAACCTTCCCGGCAGCTTCGACGACATCAACGCGCGCTTTGGCAGCGCAACGATTCTCGTTGATGCAGGCGTTAAGGTCGCTATCGCCGATGGCGATGCCCAGACGCACAACGCACGCAACATGACGCAGTCCGCCGGCATCGCTGTTTCCCATGGGCTCGACTGGGACGCTGCGCTGCGCGCCATTACGCTGACGCCGGCCGAGATATTTGGCGTGGCCGCCACGACAGGCAGCATAGAAACCGGCAAGGCCGCGGACGTCGTGATCTGGCCGGGCGATCCGCTCGAGTTGACCAATTACCCGGAGGCGGTTTTCATCAATGGAGTCGCTGTACCGATGGTCAGCCGCCAGACGCTATTACGCGATCGCTACCTGCAAGCGGACAAGCCACCCGCCTATCGGAAATAACATGCTGAATCCGAACCTTGACCGGGCGGCGCTGGCCGCGAAATTTCGTGAAGACGGCCGCATCCGGGTCGAGAATGTGCTCGATCCGGAAATTGCGGAGCGCATTCGCGCTGCCTGCATGAACGACGTACCGTTCAGGTTCGTTGCTCATATCGACGGCAAGAACGTCACGATCCCGTCGGAGGAATTTGCGAAATTCGATCAGCAGAAGTTTCGTGAGTTCCAGAGCACGTTGCTGGATTCCGCATCGAAAGGTGTCGGCTTCTTCTATGGCGGCTACCTGATGGCACACAAACTCGATGACACGGGTGATGAAAAGATGCAGTTTCTGCACAGCGTGTTCGAGTACCTCAACGGTGAAGAAATGCTGTCTTTCATACGCGAGATCACGGGCAACGACGAACTCAAGAGCGCCGATGCGCAGTACACGCGCTTCACACCGGGCCAGTTTCTGACGCGGCATCGCGATGAAAATACGAACGAACAGCGCCGCTTCGCGTACGTCCTCGCGTTCAGCAAGAACTGGCATCCGGACTGGGGTGGCCTGCTGCAATTCTTCGAGGACGACGGGACACCGCGTGACGCCTGGGCACCGAAGTTCAACTCGATGTCACTGTTCGACGTCCGGCACGTTCATTCTGTGACTTTCCTGGCGCCGTTTGCGCTGGAGCCGAGATTGTCGCTAACCGGCTGGTTTCGAGCGAAAGAAAGGTAGGTCCGGCTTCGCCAGGTTCACGGCCACCTATCTCCCCGCAAATCATCTGACACTTTCGGAATATTCGGCGACGTATACAGACAATACGCGTCCGGGGCGAGGCCGTACGCTGTAATCCTGCAAATGGGGATTACAACAATGAATGAACAGCACTTGCTTTTCCCACGCCGCGAACGAAAGCCTGGCGGACGGCGAGTCGTCAGAAACGTGCTGCATGGGCTTTTCTTAGCTGCCGCAATTCTCGGAGCTGGCTTCCTGCTGGGGTCGCTGGTATGAGACCGCCCCGCGAACTGACACGCAGAGAGAGACTCAAGTCGAGCCTTAAGCGCTACTGGTATGAAAAAGGCTTTGATTTCATGGCCAGGCTCTATGTGCTGACCAATCTCGTGACCATTGCCGCGTCATTGATCTATGTCGGCATGCCGCGATGACCTAATGCTGCTGACCGCTATTTAGCCCGCCTCTCAGCACCGCGGATTGATAGCCCTTCTTATTCAATATGAAGGCTGCAGCTGCACTGCGCCGCCCGGTATCGCAATAGACGATGTAGGGTGTTGCCTTATCCAGCACATCCAGCTTGTGGCGAAGAAGGTAAAGTGGAACATTCACGGCCCCACTCTTGCTGTTAGCCGCGCATTCACTCGGCACCCGAACGTCAAGCCATATCGCACCGTCAGCAGCCGCTTCGTCAGCTTGCTCATTATCCAGTTGTACAACCAATGGTTCATTCAGAAGTTCCTGGAAGTCCTCCCTTCCCAGTTGCATCAGAATGCCATCGGTCTGCATCGTTACCGTGGCATTACGTTCTGTCTCGCTAATCAGTGCCTCCTCGCCAAACGATCCGCCAGGGCCCATCACGGCAAGATCGATGTTCTTTTTGCCAGCGGGTGTCTCGCGAGAAACCATGCATTTTCCACTTCGAACAATATAAAAATAGTCGCCGGCGCTGCCTTGCTGGATCACAATGTCACCAGCCTTGAAGTCCCGTCTTTTCAGTCGCATGAAAAGCTGCTGAATGCTATGCGGCGGTATTTGCTGAAAAAGCTCCGTCCGCAAGAATGACGTCATCCAGTCGCCCTCTTCGGCGCTCGGCTTGGAACCGAAATCCGAAACTTCATAGACCCCCGTTTGATGCAGCATCAGGGTCATATCCAGCAGTTCACTATCGATAGTGAAGTACTGAACATCGTTCACGGCAACGGCCGTCTCCTGACGTGGAAACATCGGGGCAATCGGGTGATTCGCCTCGTCCGTCCCTCCTGTAACACGGCGCTTGGTGGAGCCGTCCGTTGTGAGTTCTATAGTCCCGGAAAGCAGATAGACGGAGCGCTCGTCAGAGTCGCCCTTGCTGAATAGTGTCTCGCCCTGGCTGGCCTGCAGTGTCGTGACCTTCGCCAACAGGCTCTCAAGATTGTCCGTTTTGAGCGCACCAAACGGCGAGAAACCCTTCAGGCGGGCAACATCCATGTCATTGGTCTTTGGCACTTTATTCTCCGAATTCACGCGGGCCGCACGCCGCGGGCGAAAGAATCCTAGCACGCGATATTTCAATCGTTACCGGGATAATCTTCCAATTCCTCGCGGTGCGAAGATGGCACCGCTGAACGGCGATATATGGGAATCTTCGACCTGTAGAGTCGGATGATCAAGCAGTGAGGTGTATTCGTATGCACGTTATCGCTCGATTTGCGCGACCGCCTGCACAGATGCCGATGTCCTCGTAAGTCGTGTGAAAGTTTCCAGATAAATTCTATCCGAACGACTAGTACGGAGACGCGTCGCTGCTTGGTATCCTGAGGATTGAACGACCATCACTGAC
Source organism: Gammaproteobacteria bacterium (assembly GCA_009937605.1). GTDB lineage: Bacteria > Pseudomonadota > Gammaproteobacteria > Steroidobacterales > Woeseiaceae > UBA1847. The sequence continues at coordinate 4,964 of JAACFG010000107.1, forward strand.
ATATCCTCAAAGGATCGCGGCACCATGTTGAGATTCAAGGGCTCGACAGACCTACGCCGAATAGTCGTCCTGAATCCGAAAGGCGGGGCCGGTAAGACTACGTTAGCTTTCAATCTGGCGGGATACATCGCGTCCACCGGCCATAAGGTTGCGCTTGTCGATATGGATCGACAAGGATCGTCTACACGCTGGCTACAAAACCGGCCGTCCGAGCTACCTCACATTCATGGAGTTTCAGTAAGTGATTCATCCCCTGATACGAGAGGGGACCGGTGCATCGTTGTGCCCGAGGACATTGACTATGCCGTTATAGATGCGCCTGCCGGGCTCGTTGGCCACCAACTCGTTGACTATACCTGTGGCGCCCATGCGACCCTCATCCCGGTGTTGCCTTCAGATCTCGATGTACATGCGGCATCCCGCTTGATTTCGGATCTTCTGCTGGTAGCCCAGGTCAGCCGGCGTAATGGACGGTTGGGTATAGTCGCCAACCGAGTCAATGAGCGCACCGTTGCCTACCGGCAGTTGACAAGTTTTCTGAATCGACTATCTATAGCCGTCATCGGTACTCTTCGAGACAGTCAGAATTACACGCGGGCTGCGAGCGGCGGCCTCTGCATTCACGAGATGCAGCCTTCCCGTGTGAACAAGGATTTGTTGCAGTGGAATGCGGTAACCGAGTGGTTGGAAGACCGGCTGACAACGCCACTTACACCCCGCGATTATCTGCGCCCGGCAGATACTGCCCCGCGGACAAATCGGAGAAAACTGCGTGCGGCGATATTCATTCCAGCGGCAGCGGCAGCGTCGCTGCTGGCTGTATCGCTATGGTCGTGGAAGGCTCAACAAGATGTGGAGTCTGTCGCTTCGGCTGAGCCCCTTATCGCGACGGCAAGCGTCCAATCGGTACCGGCTGCCCCAGTTGAGGCCGTGTTGCCGGACAAGCCGGTGAGTGTGGATGCGGCCGAAGCCCTCCGGCAGAAATGGCGCCTGAGTGGTATTGCGACAGTCGATGGCGCCGACGTGGTGATACTCAGCGAGCGTCACGCCAAAACCACTCGAAGTGTCCAGGCGCAAGACGACCTCGACGGTTGGACAGTTATGGATGCCGGACCGGACTACGCGGTATTTTCTCAGAAGGGTGAAGAGGTCCGCCTTGTTTTGAATGAGGAATCGAAGCGCTGATTCGGACGACCCCGTCCATTCACCAGGATCGTGCGTTAACCGCCAAAATCCAGGCAAACAAAAAGCGGCCCCTTGCGGGGCCGCTGGGTATTTCGTACGGGGCCCACACGGGCCCTCGCCGAACTTGTCCTACCTCATACTCAGGGCGCATCTTCCGCAACAAAGGGGAGCGGTGTGTCCTCGCCAATTGCTATCACGGCCTCTTTGCCATCGACCGGCGCGAAAGTTGTACCTGTGCAGGTAAACGCTGCTGTGTATGTGTCGGCCACAAGGTCTTCGATCAGGTAAACGTACGCCTCGGTCGAGTCCTGAGCTACCGGGCCGGTCGCAATGGGCTCGTCGGTGTCATTCGGCGTAGTGCCTTCCTCAAACACGTATACCGCCGAAGTGAAATCCGCTACGCAGGAATCGGCGAGTGCCAGTTCGACGGCAACCTCTCCGGACAGTGAACCGACCGGTGGCGGCGCATCCGCAGCGAGGAAGTCAACCATTGTCGCAGCCCCTGGCAGAATCTCGGCGGGTTTGCCGGCCGCTGGAATGAAGTCAGTCCCGCTGCAGATGAACGCTGCGTTGTAGTTGGCGGCCTGGAGCGGGATCGAATAGCCGTATTGTCCGGTCGACGTATCAAGGACCACTTCGCCTGCTGAGACAGGGGCGATGTCGAAATTGGGTTCCACACCCGCTTCAAATACGTAAACCGCCGCAGTGAAATCCGCGTCACAGAACCCGGATTCGGGCGCCTCAGGGTCGAAGAACGCACTGTCGACCTGGCCGACGAGCGTGCCAGGCGCGTCTTCGGCAAGAAAATCGACGGTCGTCACTTCATCGACGAAGATCTCAGCCGGCTTGCCAGCGAGTGGCACGAAATCGTTACCAGTGCAGGTGAATGCGGCCTCGTAGTTGCCGGCCAGGAGGAAGCCGATCGAGTAACGCAACTGTGTCGACCCGTCTTCCTGCGTCTGCTCCTCTACGAGCGCGGTTGCGACCGCATCGTCTTCAGCAAACGGGTCGTCGAACGGATTTGGCTCGACACCATCGTCGAACACGTAAACCGACGGTGCGAACTCCGCGTCACAGGATTCCGATCCGACCAGTTCGTCGGCAACCTGGCCGACGAGTGTGCCAACCTCATTGTTTGCGACAAGCTTGACGACGGGCTTCATCATGACGTCCGGCAGCTGTCCTGGCGGCCCATTGAATGACTTACCGAGGTCCCACTCGGCGGTGTAATCGCCGGAGCGATTGACCGGGATAATGATGTCCTTGATGAGCTGCAGGCCGCGCTGGGAGCCGCTGGGGATGAACAGATTGAACACCCCGCCTGACTCTCTGACGAGGTAAGAGTTCTCCGTCGCATCATCGCAAAGCTCGCTGGTCGGGTCGCTATCGTTTGCGCCGCCACCAAGGCCACGCTCCGCCTGCACCTTGAGCCGAATCCACTCGTATTCGCCGGCCGGCACCTCTGCGCCCGTCACGATCGGGTGCGAATTCGCTCCCTGGTTGGCGAGCAGGTTGACGACTTCCGGCTGGTCGAAGTCGATCGTTTCTCTATCGTCACTGTCGGCATGTTTCAGTTCGATGCCGTCGAAGCGGACACAGACCTTCACGGCGTCTTTGATCGGCGCATCACTGATGCTCAGGTTCAAAAAGCCCGTAGTGCCCGTATCGCCCGTACCGCCCGTATCACCCGAAGGTGGCGGCGTCTGATCGTCGATTCTATTGTCAATTCCGCTGCCCGATCCGCCGCAGGCGGCCAGAGCAAACGTAAGGATGCATACCAGTCCAAGACCGGAGCGTTTCATAAGAGTAGTCATTTATCGTTTCCCCACGACATAATTTTTTAGTTACGTAAGATATGACGTAAACAAAGGCGCCGGGGTTGTCGCTTCTTCACATAATATCGGTAAAAAGTCCGTTTTCGGCGTTATGTCAGGATAATGCAACCATTCCCGCGTGCGGTCCAGCATCCCGGCGATTACTGTCTCGCGTCCTCAGTCGGTCTCGTTAGCATCTGGCCTCCCTGTTATCCTGCCGGCATGACAAATGCCGATGTCCTCGTAATCGGCGGCGGTGCCGCTGGTCTGATGTGTGCGATAACGGCCGCCAATCGAGGCCGCGATGTCCTGGTACTCGAAGGCTCCAACAAGGTCGGCAAGAAGATACTCATGTCGGGCGGCGGGCGCTGCAACTTCACTAACCTCTGGTGTGAGCCGTCCAACTTCGTGTCGCACAATCCGCATTTCTGCAAGTCCGCGTTATCGCGGTACACGCAACATGACTTCATCGCGCTCGTCGAGAAACACGGGATCCCGTATCACGAGAAAGCCGCTGGTCAGTTATTTTGCGACCGATCGTCGAAGGATATCGTCGCTATGCTACTGCAGGAGTGCGATGACGCCGGCGTGCGCGTATTGACCGATTGCGCGATCGGAAACGTTTCCTTTGGCGATCGGTTTGTTGTCGAAACAGAGGGCGCAACGTATACATCGTCCGCTCTTGTTATAGCGAGTGGCGGGCTTTCGATCCCGAAGATGGGTGCGTCAGGTTTTGGCTACGGCATCGCAAGACAGTTCGGCCTCAACGTATTCGATACACGTGCCGGTCTCGTGCCGTTTACCTTCACGGGCGCCCTGCACTCCCTCATGGAGCGGCTCTCCGGTGTGAGTACGCGTGTAACCGTGACGGCAAACGGCACCGAATTTACAGAGGACATGCTGTTCACGCACCGTGGCCTGAGCGGTCCCGCAGTGTTGCAGGCATCCAGCCTCTGGAATCCAGGCGATGCAATCGAGATTGACTTGCTGCCGGGGCAAGATGCTGACGCGTTGCTCGTCACGGCAAAGAAAGAACAACCGCAGGCCCTGCTACGTACGATCCTCGCAAGATCACTACCACGCGCCCTCGTTGCGGAACTCCAGGAGCTTGTCTGGCCGGAATTCGGGGATATCCCGTTGGCGGAGATCGGCAACGGCGCCCTTTCGGGTATTGCCGCAGAACTCAATGGCTGGACCCTACGGCCCGCAGCGACTGAAGGTTATCGCACCGCGGAGGTGACGCTTGGCGGGGTCGACACCAACGAATTGTCGTCGAAAACCATGGAAAGCCACAAACAGCCGGGCTTGTATTTTATTGGCGAGGTGGTCGATGTGACGGGCCATCTCGGTGGCTTCAACTTCCAGTGGGCCTGGTCGTCAGGCCACGCGGCCGGCAGTGCGCTCTGACATGCTAACGTTTTCGGACGACGCCGCATCCAATACCACATGGCGGCAGTTTTGAACTTTGGCGGCATACCGTCGCAGGCGGACTTTCATCGCGCGATCACTGATCGTTCGGACCGATGGTATTCGGCGTGCCTGAAGATAACGCGAAACCCCGACCTGGCTGCTGACGCGGTACAGGACGCGTTGCTAAATGCATGGAACAAGCGGGATCAGTTTCGCAGCACATCCCGCCTGGATACATGGATTCACCGCATCGCCATCAATGCCGCGTTAAACCTGCTCCGGAAATCCCGACCGGGCGTCTTCGAGGCGCTTGAGAACGACGTGGAAGATCTCGACAGCGGTCCTGACCAGTCGTTGCTGGACCATGAACTTGAGAGCCATCTTGCCGAGGCGCTCGCACGCCTGACCGAGGTCGAGCGTATCTGCTTCGTGCTCAAGCACCTGGAGCAATGGCGGGCGCGGGAAATCGCCGAGGAGTTGGGCATTAACGAAGGGCGCGTGAAGCAAGCCGTCTTTCGCGCAGTAAAGAAATTACGAGTTGATATGAACCACATGAAGAGACAGTCGCTATGAACGACAAAATCGACGACCTTGTTGCGGCCCACCGGGACGATACACACCCGGCGCCAGCACACATGAAACAGCAATGGCACGATGCTATCGACAGTGCCGCCGCCATCGAGCGAGGCAGGCAACAATCGCCTGCATCGTCCTGGCACCCGGCTTCGGTTTTTCTCGGTATGGCTATCGCTGCAACGCTGGCCCTCGGTATCGGCATCGGCTACTTCCTGGCGGAAGATGGGTCAGATGACTTCGTACCGGGCGCCCTGGTGGCAACGACACAGACACCCGCCAGCGGAGTCCCGGCACCCCTGTCACGGGGTTTACAGGTGCATTTCCGTGACAGCCGAGAGCAGCTCCTCGGCTTGTCCGACACAGCTGACCGGACCCTGTTGGTACTGCACATCATCGAACAGAACCGCCTGTTTGCGAGTGCCGCGAAGAACAGTGACTCACCAAGGCTCGCCCGCGTCCTGCGTGCGTTCGAGCCGACACTCCTGCAACTCGCCGCGGACGACCTATCGCCGGAAGATGCCGAAGCGCTTCTCTCCCAGCTCGCGTTCGAATTGAACGTCGTGCTAACCAAACTTGCGGCTGAATCATCAGATGATTCACTAACCACATGATTCAAGGAACACCCATGAAGAACATTTCGAAACTTGCAACTGCCTTTGTGCTCATCCTCTTTTCCACGACTGCACTCGCCCAATCGAGTGACACCGAGGACGAGGACAGCCTCAGAATGGCCGCACTGGAAGCGCTCATCACTGCCCCGGCGGAGCGTGCCCTGCCAATTGTCGACAAGGTCCTGGCCAGCGACAGCAGTACAGAACTCAAGGAACGTGCTCTGTTTATCCTGAGCCAGATGGATACACCGGAATCGCAGGCCCGCCTGGTCGCCTACGCGAGCGACTCGCAGGGCGAGTTACAGGAAGAGGCCATTCGCATGATTGGTATCGGTGGTGACCGCGAGGC
>JAACFG010000108.1 GCA_009937605.1 Gammaproteobacteria bacterium
GCGTAATCGAAATCGTCACCGTAGGGATTCGACCTGGCATCATGTGCACGAAGTTGCTCGAGGTTCAGGAGTCCGGGCCACCAGAACTGGTTGGTCCGCGTTTCGTCCTGCGCGAGAGCAGGACCGGATGCCGCCAGTGGCGACACCGCTACCGCGAGAGCGGCAATCAAAGTCAGTTTATTTCTAATCATTGTGTGTATCCCCTTCGGGTATGAAACGAGAGCGCACAGTCAAGTAGATCGCAGGCCGATCAAGAAATAAAATGGAATGTTTCGATCATACTATTCGATAAAATCGATCAGTTGCGACTCACAGCCGACTGCGAGACTCAACCAAATATTGTGCGCCTATTTGACGCTTTTCGCGACATCTCGCTGGCGTGTTTGCTTGTTGGCTAATCTTCATTCTGGGAGATTACAATCGGAGCGAAAGGGAGAATGACATGACGCAAATCACCGCAACCCTGACCGACGGAATGGTCGTTTCCTTGTCCAACGGGCGACACGAATGGACCGCTGACGAACCACTGAGTGCCGGTGGCACGGATACGGGACCAAGCCCTTACGAATTGTTGCTGGGCTCGCTCGCTGCCTGCACTTGCGCGACCATCGCCTGGTACTGCAATCACAAGGGCCTTACGCTGCAATCGGTAAGCACCAGTTACGAATTCTCACGGGTCCATGCCGAGGACTGCGAGGACTGTGACGTTCCCGACAGGGGCTTCATTGAGCAGATCACGAGCAATGTTCACATCGAGGGCGACTTCGACGCATCGCAGCAAAAGCGGCTTGCGCAGATCGCGTCGCGATGCCCAGTACACAAGACCCTGGCTCACGGCGTCACTATCCAAGACAACGCGACGTTTGGAACGGCGTCAGGCTAGCGTCGGCTCAAAGGCCGCGAGGCTCAACCGGGCGATCAATAGTCTATCCTGGTCCCATCGTAGGCAAAGAACCCACCGGTCTGATCCGGCCACAGTGCGTCGAGAACTCCAAGAAGCCTGGTCGCTGCCATGCGCGGCCTGAACAGCTTTGCTGGCGGCACGCGCGCTGTGAATGGCCGGGACAACTCCGTGCTGACGGTTCCTGGATGCAATGCGACCACGACCGACTCCGGCGCAGTTCGAGCCTGCTCGATCGCCATCGTTCGCACCAGCATGTTGAGCGCAGCCTTCGACATTCGATAGGCTGTCCAACCACCCAGACGATTGTCGCCAATACTGCCAACTCGAGCCGACAGCGCGGCAAACACAGCTTTACAGTCTCGCCGCAGCTTGGGAAGGAAGTGCTTGGCCACCAGTGACGGCCCGACCGCATTCACGGCCAGGACTTCAGCCAGCGTCTCGGCGCGAATCTCACGCATTGCCTTTTCCGGCCTGATGCACTCGCCGCGATGCAGAATGCCCGTAGCAACAATTACAAGATCGAGCGGCGCATCGCTGGACGCGGCTGCAGCCGCCGCCTCAATCGACTCTTCATCGGTAAGGTCGAGGCGATGAGAAACCACCTTGTCTTGCTCCCATTCACCGGGCACCCGGCAAAAGGCATGCACTCGGCGGACGCGGGCATCGCTTGCCAATAGCTCGACGAACGCAGCACCGATGCCGCCGCTCGCGCCAATGACGGCGACGTTCGAGTCCGGGCGCAAGGACGACGTTAAGCTCATAGGGGCCTGACGGCTGGTCAGTTCTTGAGCTCAGACTTGATCGTCGCCAGCAATTGCTCGTCGTAGGGCTGAGTGCGAGGACTGAACTCGGCAATAAGCTCTCCATCACGGCCAATCAGGAACTTGTGAAAATTCCAGGTCGGATACGTACCGGAAGCATCAGCCAGCTCATCGAAGAACGGGTGTGCGTCGCCCTTCTTCACCGTGACCTTCTCGAACATCGGGAACTTGATGCTGTAGGTCAGGCGGCAGAACTCCTGGATTTGCTCTTCTGTGCCGGGCTCTTGTCCGAGAAAATCATTGGACGGGAATCCCAGGACTACCAGACCCTCATCCTGGTACTCCTGGTACAACTGTTCCAGGCCCTCGTACTGCGGCGTGTTGCCGCACTTGGAGGCCGTGTTGACAACAAGTATCACCTGACCCGCGTAGCTTTCCTGAAGGTTAACGACATCATCCGAGGCAAGTCGCCGGAAATCCTGATCAAGCAGAGCGCTTTCGTTGGCAATCGTTGGCGTGGTGGCCATGAGAATAAGTACTCCGAGCAGTTTCTTCATTTGTTTACTCCAATAGGTCGGAACGGCATGCATCGCGTACCGAACCTGTCATTTTTCTTGCCTTGAATGTTAACGACCGACGATCTGCGGTTGGTTTCAGTCCTGTTCCAGATTGTACTTGTATGTTTCTGGGCGCCCGGGGACTCGTCAGGTTTCCACTATTCGTCGCACGCGACGCTGCAGCGATGGCCGGACTGCGAGGAACCCCCGGTACATCCTCTCAAGCGTCCACAGGACTGGCCGAAACCTGGCCAGATGGCCAAGTGGTCTCAGAACAGGAATAGCCCGCCACATGGCGGCAAAAGCGGCAGCGCCGGAGACGATTGGTTCGCCGCGCTCCTGCGCATGGAAACGCGCCATCAGCTCGTCCGTGCTGATCGGGCAGCCGGTAGCGCCTTGAATGCTGACGAAGTTGATGGCCTGGCGGCGATCCAGCCGGCGCATCAGGCGAATTTCGCGGACACACAGCGGGCAGTCGCTGTCGTACCACACGGTGACCCGAGTCGAAGCAGACATTAATGGACCTCGCGATGCTCGTAGCAGTTCAGGCAACAGCTCGCTTGGCCTCATAGTTCTGTGCGGCAAAATCCCAGTTGATGAGCTCGCTCAGGTAGGCATCGATGTACGCACGACGCTTGTTCTGGTAGTCCAGGTAATACGCGTGCTCCCAGACATCGAGCGTCAGTAGCGGCGTGGCACCATCGATAAGAGGTGTGTCGGCATTGCCCGTGCTGACGATGTCGAGACCGTCTGCCGTGCGGACGAGCCACGCCCAACCGCTGCCGAACCGCCCGAGCGCAGCTGCCTTGAACTCCGCCTGGAATTTTTCAAGGTTGCCAAAGCGCGCGTTGATCGCATCAGCGAGCGCCCCCGTCGGTTTACCGCCGCCATCCGGGGACATGCTGTGCCAGAGAAAAGAATGATTCCAGGCCTGCGCCGCATTATTGAAAACAGCAGTTTCGCTCGCTTCGTGCGCACCGGTCATGATCGTCTCGAGCGACTGGTCTTCATAGGCCGTGCCCTGGATCGCGGAATTCAGTTTGTCGACGTAACTCTTGTGATGCTTCCCATGATGAAACTCGAGGGTTTTTGCGGAAAGATGGGGCTCCAGCGCGTCAGTTGCGTAAGGAAGATCTGGAAACTCGATGGACATTCGTTACTCCTTTGAACACGGGTCTAACAGGCCGGGATTCTATCTCGCCACAATTACGAATGACGGATTGAAACAAAGAGTTACACGCTTCTTAATACGCGTGCACGCTGGTCAGGCGCAGCTCGAAAGGGCCGTCCAGCTTGTCGTAGATCATCAGCCCCATGTCCGTGATCTGCCCGGGTTCGAGCGCCGGCCCATCGAGGGTTGCTCCCCTGTATCGGGGAATGAATCGCGAGAAGGGTATATCGACTGTGGTCCAGGCACCATCTTGTGTGTCAAAGTCAGCCCAATAGCTGATTTGTCTGCCCCGCCAGCGCGCGTTGGTGGCCAGTCGCCAGGTGTAACGGCGGCCGTCACCTCTTACCTGTAAGCGAATCCCCGCGAATTCCGACAGGTCGAGCTTAGCGGGATTTGTGCGGATCGAACTAAAACCGCCACCGCGCGTGTTTGTGCTTCCGGCGAAGTGCAGCACCCCCTGCTCTATATTGAAGGTGCCCTCGCTACGGCCGCCCATAACGTTGTCGTTCACGACAAACCAGTCGAGGTCGCCAGGGTCGAGGGTGAAGTCCGTGAGCAACAGCCCGCCATCGGCTTGCGGATCATGGGCAGTAGCCGGCGGAGCAGAGAGAGTCATCAGTAGTCCTCCAATAAGCAGCAGGGAAGCTGACATGCTATTCCCTCGACAACAGACCTTGGCCGCAAGAGACCAGCAGTGCATTTTCGCTATTGAGGAGTTGCTTGCGCCACTGCTGGCAGCTGATTGAAGCTTGACTACCGAGCGTTACTGCCGCACTCAGCGACCGACTCAATGCACTGGCATAAAGTCGCTGGTAATAGGGAAGTTTGCCGACGTAGAACGGCAGTATCTCTTCGAAAGTGAGGTCGGTATTCAGCAATTCGGCGAAGGCCGTGAAAAACCGGCGAATAGCAGCGGACACTGGGCTATCGTCGACCAATCGTACGGACGGAACAATCGTCCAGGTCATGTCACTTTGCAGTGTGCACGTACCGGCAAATCCACGGCGTCTCCTGGGCGACCATTCATGGGGTGCAATAAGGCTGAGAGACCACTGCCCGTCGATCCAGTAAAGATAATTCGAACGTCCCCGGATCGGCCGATATTTGAACGACGAGGACAGGACCAACATCGACGTGAACAAAGCAGCAAGCACCTGGCGCTGTGGTTTCGCAACGACACCACTCGGCTGCGTAATGCGCCAATCATCCAGGAAACCATGAGCACCCTTGCCGTCCGGATTGCCATCTGTGGTTGGCACCGAAACAAGGGGCTTCGGTTGTTCGTTCGATTTGTCCATGATCACACCTGTGAGATTCACGTGAACAAGGTTACCTTGGGGAGATGGAAGATCATCGCGTGGATACAAAGAGTTACGCTTCGGCAGCGTATAAGCGCTCCATATGCCCCCGAAGAGTGACAGGATGACCTGCTTGGCGAAATATTGAGGCCATCATACACCGCGCCACGGTTCCGGTATGATCGCCCGATCAGTCACTAACGAGACAACAATAATGAAACTCAGCCTGGCCTTGTTCCTGATCTTTACGTCCCTGCCACTTGCAGCAGAGACAATTACCTACCGCGTACTCGTCGGTGGCAGCGATACCGGCCACCTGGTCGTCAATCATGGAGAAGATCAGCTCGCAATTGACTTCGACTTCAAGCAAAACGGCCGCGGGCCGACGATTGCCGAAGAGATCTCGGTCGATTCGCGCGGATACCCCACCGACTGGACGATCACGGGCAGAACCTCATTCGGAAACCTGGTCGATGAGTACTTTCGCGTCGACGCCGAAACGGCACGCTGGCAGGACACCACGGGCACGGGCGAGGCACACATCGATGACGCGCCATTGTTTTACGTTGATCAGAACGGCAGTGCCTACTCACTTGCGATGCTTGCCCGCGCATTACTGAACGAGCCCGATGGGCGTATGAACGTCTATCCGTCCGGGGAAGTCAGCATTCGAACTCGCTCGACAATGCCGTTCGAGGGGACTGCCGGGCAGTTGGAAGTAACGGCCTACGAGATACTGGGCCTGTCACTCAACCCGTCGCTGGTATTCCTTGATCAGGCAGGCCAGTTCTTCGCTATCGCGAGCCCCCGATTCAGCATTATTCGGGAAGGCTACCAGGACGCGGACGAGCAATTGCGGCATTACTCCGAAGAACTCTCTACGGAGCGCTTTGTTGAGATCCAGGCCGAAGTGGCTCATGACTACGCCACGCCAGTTCGCATTCGCAACGTCCGTGTCTTTGACCCTGAGGCCCTCGGCCTCACCGAATTCAAGGACGTCGTTATTTACGGCAATCGAATCGCAAGTGTCCAGCCGGCCAATAGCCCGTCGACTGACGGCGAGGTAACGATCGACGGCAATGGCGGTACGCTCATTCCTGGTATGTACGAAATGCACGGACACCTTGGCCAGGGAAATGCGCTCCTGAATATCGCAGCCGGAGTGACCTCGGTACGCGACATGGGCAATGAGAACGACGTCCTTGAAAGCCTGGTTGGCCGCATCAACAGCGGTGAAATAGCCGGTCCACGTATTACTCGCTCCTGTTTTATCGAGGGCAAAAGCGATTTCTCCGCGGCGACCGGAGAGACTGTCGCCACGCTGGAAGAGGCGCTCGATATGGTGCGTTGGTGTGGTGCTCGCGATTTCTACCAGGTGAAATTCTACAATTCCATGCGCGGGGAATGGGCAGAACAGCTGGTTGATGAAGCACACTCGCTCGACATGCGGGTCGCCGGACATGTGCCGGCATTCTCGACCGCGAATGACATGATCGATGCCGGCTTCGACGAGATCACTCACGCAAATCAGCTCATGCTCGGCTGGGTCCTCGACGATGACGAGGACACTCGCACGCTATTCCGGTTCACGGCGATGAAGCGCTTTCCTGCGATGGACCTCGACGGCGAAGATGTTCAATTTACGATTGGCCAAATGTCGCGACGCGACGTCGCACACGATCCGACGATCGCAATTCACGAGCACGGCCTGACTGTTAGTAATGGCGAAATCGCGCCCATGGCTCGCAACATTATCGATCACCTGCCCACCAATGAGCAGCGTTCGTACAAGTCGGCCATGTTCGGGGCCGACACGCCCGAAGAGCGCGCCGAGTACGTTGCAGCTTTCGACGTAATCATGGAAACGATGCGGCGGTTGAACGAGGAAGGCGTCTTGCTGCTACCAGGCACGGATATGGGAGGGTCCTTCGCTTACCACCGCGAGCTGGAATTGTTCGAGAAGTTCGGTCTGACTCCTGCTGAGGTGTTACGCAGGGCCACGTACGACATGGCCGCTTATCTCGGACAGGCCGAGGACCTCGGCTCTATTGAAAAGGGAAAATACGCTGACTTCTTCCTGGTTCCGGGCGATCCTACTGAAGATCTGTTGCAGCTGAGACGTATCAGCATGGTGGTCTCGGACGGCATCGTCTATTTTCCGAGCGAAATCTACCCCTCCTTCGGCATTCGTCCTTTTACGGATGTACCGGTAGTCACGACGACGACCAACTAACAAGGCTTCGAACCGGAAGCGGCTCATCAAGCCTGGTCAGGCCGACGGCAGGCCATCGATGTAGGACGCCATTCGCTGTTGCATCGCGGCATCGGGTAGTTCGCCAACAGCTGCGCCCAGATTGTCCAGCATATGATGGGGCTTGCTCGTGGCGGGCGTCACGCAGGTGACGGCTGGATGGGCCGCGGCGAACTTGATGAAGAACTGCCCCCACGACTCGACGCCAATTTCGGCCGCCCATTCCGGAAGGTCACGCCCGGCGACGCGCTGCCACAAACGACTCCTGCCAAATGGTACGTAGACAAGGACTGCGACGCCGTGCTCTTCGGCTACAGGGAAAATCTGGTCGGCAGCGTTGCGGTCATCGACAGCGTAATTCACGCCGATAAAATCGATAGGTTCGTTGCGCATGACATCGGCGAGATCGGGAAAGCGGGACTGACCCGTGTAGGTCGTGCCAATGTATCGCACCCTGCCTTCTTCCTTGAGTTCCTTAAGGATACCCATCTGCGTTGGTATGTCTCGCAGATTGTGGACCTGGATGAGGTCAATCGGATCCTTGCCGATATAGTCGAACGAGCGTTCGATTTGCGCGCGTGCGGCATCCGCATCTGCCGTCGAGCCCCCACGCGGCAAAACGTTCACCTTGGTGGCCCAGAAGATATTCTCGGTCGCACCCAAGTTTTGCACGATTTCACCAGCTACCCGTTCTGATTCACCGTAGCTCGGCGCGGTGTCGAAAACTGTACCGCCGTTATCCAGCAGCGTTTTGATGACGTTGCTGAGCTGACTCGTGTCATCGCTCGCGGCTATCTTGCGAAACGACGCAGAACTGCCGAGGCCAACGATCGGCAGTTTTTCACCAGTCTTTGGGATGGCGCGTGTGATTAGCCCTTCATGTTGGGCCGCATGAAGCAGGCCCGCCGGTAGGACGCTGGCCAGCCCTGCAAGCGCAGAATATTTCAAACAATCTCTTCGCGAAATCATAAGATCTTCCTACTGATTCAAATGCTCATAGAAAAAGGCAACCATGCGCTCCCACGCCAGCTGTGCGGCCTCAGCATCGTAACGAGGCGTCGAATAGTTGTGGAAACCGTGGCGCGTGCCTGGGTAGGTGTGCATTTCGTAGGTCACGCCATTGGCCTTTAGTGCCTCTTCATATTCCGGGCGCATCGCGTTCACGCGTTCGTCGTTTTCGGCGTAGTGTACTTGCACCGCGGCTTTGATCTGGCCAACTTTGTCCGTCGCAGCGGCACTGCCGTAAAACGGCGCCCCGGCGTTGAGTTCATCGCCCAGCTCCGTCGCAAGGAAATTCGTCGTGCCACCGCCCCAGCAGAATCCAGTCGCTCCCACATTGCCGTTTGATAGCTCGTGGTTCTTGACGAAACGAGCGCTGTTGACCATGTCCTGCCGCAACTCGGCCTGATCGAGCGTGCGCTGCATGGCACGGCCGTCATCATCGTTGCCCGGATATCCGCCAATCGGCGCTAAGCCATCTGGCGCTAACGCGAGGAATCCCGCGACAGCAAAACGCCGTGCGACATCCTGCACATAAGGATTCAATCCGCGATTTTCGTGCATGACCAGCACGGCCGGGAACGGCCCCTCACCATCAGGCACAACCAGGTAACCGCGCATCTCACCGGAAGTGCCGCCTGGCGATGGATAAGTCACCCAATTGGCCTTGATGCGTTCGTCAGTGAACAGGACTTCCTGAGCGTCGGCGTAGTTCGGCAGCAACGCTTCGGCCATGGCCATAGCCGATACGCCGACAACCGTCAGCTGTGCAACACGCTCAAAGAACTGGCGGCGATCGATGTGGCCGTGGCAATACTCGTCATAGAGCTCAAATACCTGGTCGTCGATTTCGTCTTGTCTCATTGAATTTAATCCCCTCCACCGGAAGCCGCGGTCATTGTTCGTGCCCCTAAATATACCCCAAACCCACAGGTCAATAGGCCCATGGTGGTCGGGAGTATGGACGGAGAGAGAGGCGCGTTCGATACGATCGTGTCGGAAACCTCGATCCCGAACTTCATAAGTTCCCGGTGGATTCTCGGTGCTGCCCAGCTGCTAGACTGATTAACGAGTATCAATAACCCGAAGCAGTTTGATAATGACGCGTGCTGGAAATTCCAGTAGCTTTGCATTTGCTTTGATATCGCCGCCGCTATTGCCCGGAGTCCGGACATTGGCGACCGTCGCCGCATCCGGGCAAATGGGAACAAAGGAATGATGAGCATCGATGTCTTAACTGCCAGATTGCATTGGGTCCACGATTTTTGGAAGTCGTTCTCTATTGTCGGTCTCTTGGTCGGCACGTTGTTCTTCAGTGCATCCTTGAGTCCTTCACTCGTGCCACGGGCTGCCGAGTTGCAGGGCGCGTTATCCGGCCTAACCTTGGCCATTGGATATTTGGTTGGCGTACTTGGTTGCTGGCTTTGGCGTTATCTGGAGCTTCCGTATCCCTGGCCAAGACACGCCCGGAAAGTCAGAAACATTGCAGTGACTGTTTGTCTGCTCGTTGCCGGCTACTTTCTTTTACAGGCCATGGCTTGGCAGAATTCCATTCGAGAACTCATGGAAATGGAGCCGTTGGATGGACGGCAGCCTTTCACAGTGGGCTCGCTTGCCTTGCTTGTGTTTCTGGCGCTGATAATTTTAGGGCGAGCGTTTCAGGTCATATTTCGGTTTTTTTCCCGGCGGTTGGCGTCGAGAATTCCGCGGCGCATTGCCAATGCGCTTGGCGTATTTCTTGGGGTAGTGATTTTTTGGTCCGCGATCGAAGGAGTCCTGTTCCGTCAAGGGCTGCGAATCGCCGATTCGACTTACGAGGCTCTTGATGCGTTAGAAGACGTCAATCTCGAGCAGCCAGGAGAAGACTGGAAGACGGGTAGTGATGCTTCACTGATCGACTGGACGAGCATGGGGAGGCGGGGCCGAGAGTTCATTGCTTCGGCGCCTACGCGTGAGGACATCGCCAGCGTGCTGGGAACGCAAGCGGTTGATCCTCTGCGAGTGTATGTGGGCCTGAGATCGGCAGACGATGCCAGAGCTCGTGCCAGCCTTGCGCTGGAGGAGATGGTTCGTGTCGGCGCATTCGAGCGGTCAGTGCTGGTTATCGCAACGCCGACGGGCACGGGCTGGATGGATCGCAATGCATTCGACACACTCGACTACTTGCACCGTGGCGATGTTGCGACTGTTGCTATTCAGTATTCGTATTTGGCGAGCTGGCTGTCTTTGCTCGTTGAACCCGGATACGGCGTCGAGGCATCACGAGAGCTGTTTACAGCAGTGCACGAGTATTGGTCCACGCTGCCGCGGCAAAGCCGACCTCGACTGTATCTGTTCGGGTTGAGCCTCGGTGCACTGAGCTCCGAGCGATCTGCTCAGTTCTATGATCTGCTAGCTGATCCACCACAAGGCGCGCTCTGGGCCGGCCCGCCATTCGCAAGCACATTTTGGCGCCACGTGACCAACGATCGCGAGCCCGGGTCTCCTCCGTGGTTACCTCGTTTCGGCAACGGCTCGATCGTGAGGTTCACCAGTCAGCGCAATGCGTTGAACATACCTGACGCTCGCTGGGGCCCGTTGCGAATTGTCTACCTGCAGTACGCGAGCGACCCGATTACTTTCTTCGAGCCATCGATGTTCTTCCAGAAGCCGGCCTGGTTCGCCATGCCTCGCGGACCCGATGTTTCGCCAAAGTTGCGATGGTACCCAATCGTGACCGCATTGCAGCTCGGCGTTGACAACATGCTGGCCGAAAGTGTGCCGCTGGGTTACGGACACGCGTATGCGCCTGAGCACTACATCGATGGCTGGCTTGAAGTGACCGAGCCTGCGGGCTCCAGCGCTGCGGACGTTGCAGCCTTGAAGTCGTTCTTCATGGAGCG
>JAACFG010000109.1 GCA_009937605.1 Gammaproteobacteria bacterium
GTATCGAAATTTCTTTTACTACTCGACGCTCGGCCTCGTGTTCGTGGTGGCCGGCACGGGATTACTTTTTCCGCCAGTCTGGTCGGCCCTTATTTGGGCCGCTATGGCTGTGATCATGGCCTGGTTTAGCGGTCGAACCGGCTGGGTCAGCCTGAGTTTGCAATGCACTTTTCTACTGCTTGCCGCGGGAGTCGGATCCGGCCTGCTGCTCACGGCGCTGAGGGCGCTGGCCGGGGATCCGAGTAGCGGCTGGCCAGTCTTGATGTATTCGCACGTCGGCGTCGCCGTGGCCACGGTAGCGTGTTTGTTCATTCCAGTGGCGCAAAAGTCGGAGCGCTGGGGTGTCCTCGCCGAATTGCCGCAACTGGTGGTGCTGGCGTTATCCGTCTGGGAAGTTGGCGGGCTGGTTGTCGCCTACGGATCAATTTTCCTTGCAAGTGGGGACGGCGCGGAGATCAACCGCGCGGCGCTTGCCTCACTGCGAACAGCGGTATTGTCGGCTGCGGCAGTAACCCTGGCTCTGTCGAGCCGATACTGGCGCTGGCCGGAGGCTCGCTGGCTTGTTTACCCGGTACTGGTACTGGTCGGCATCAAATTGTTCCTGGAGGATTTTCCTCACGGTCAGCCGGCGACTCTCTTCGTTTCCCTGGCCCTTGTCGGCACGGCATTATTGCTCGTCGGCCCACTTCTAAAACGTGCAGACACGCCTTCTGAGGCTTCCTAGGCCGGTTTCTGCTTTCTAATCCACCGAAACTGCAGGGCGTATCCCACCAGGAAGACGACAACAAACGCCAGGTAGAACTTCTTCAGCAGGGGATCCTGCGGGTCGGTGAGTACCGGGTCTCCAATGGGCAGTCGCAGTAAGCCATCCGTAATCGCCGGAATCATGTGGAACAGCAGGGTTGCCGAGAAACACAGCGCCTGAAAGGGCGTGGCTATCTTTGCAAAAAGTGAAATCTTCGTGACCATGAAACCTGCCGCCAGGGCCAGGAGCGTAAGTACAGCCAGCGCGTGGCCGGGCCCGAAGCCGCCGTGCTTGTAAATCATCAAGGCGGTCGTTGCCGCAACAAATGTGCACAGCAAGTAGAGCTGTCCTGTCTTCTGCGCGGGTGTGATTACCTTGTAAACCACGAGCGTGTAGAAGCCGGAAAGCAGGGCAAGTATGGCAACGGCTGTGTGGAACCAGCCAAGCGGTGTCATTTCGGGCATAGATCTACTCCTCGTTGAAGATCAATCCTACTACCGTGTGTCAGCATAATTGAAATAGGCTTTCGTCCTGATCATCATCGGTCCCCACAAGGCGTACGCCAGCGCTTTTCGTTCCAGGCCGGGATCGCCGCCCGGAACCGGCACGAGTTCCTCGTCTGCAGCCTTCTCAAACGTCAGTGGCTCAAGGTCAGTCTGAAGCACAACGACTCTATCGTCTTCAATGTACGCCTGCAGATCACCAAATTGCATCATGGCCCGGCCGGCGCCATCCGCATATTCAGGCAGTGTCAGGTCGCGCCCGATGCCGGGATGCTCGGTACTGAGCCCAATCAGGGACAGCAGCGTTGGCAACAGATCGATCTGGCTACTAATCCCGGAAATTCTCCTGGGCTCGACCGTACCGCCGAGAATTACGCCAGGTATCCTGAACCGCTCCACAGGTACAAGTGTGCCCCCGATAACCCTGACGCTGTGATCGGCGACAACAAGAAAGATCGTATTTTCCCAATAGCTGGACTCACGGGCCATTTCGACATAGCGGCCGAGTGCATAGTCCGCATAGCTGATTGCCGTTTCCAATGGCCCGTACGCACTTTCGCTTACGCGGCCTTCTGGTATATCAAAGGGTGAGTGGTTACTCGACGTGAAGACCAGGCTGAAAAATGGTTGCTCCCCGGCCTGGCTAAATGTCTCATGCGCCCGGTCGAACAGGTCTTCATCCGACACCCCCCAGGAGCCCACGAACACGGGGTCATCATAGTCCTTTTCATCGACAACGGTCTGGAATCCATTGTTCATGAAGAATCGCTTCATGTTGTCGAAATGAGATTCTCCGCCGTAGATAAAGCTCGTCTGGTAACCGTTTCTTTCAAGCAGACTGGCTAGCGTGAAGAAATTGGTTTGCGTCCGGTTCAGTTTGACGACACTCAGCTGTGGCCTCGGTGTAAAACCGGTAAGCACGGCCTCGATACCCCTGACCGACCGGAGCCCGGTTGCGTATAGTTCCTCGAACACTATTCCCTCATTCGACAGTTTATCGAGTTCAGGAGTAAGGTCTTTGCCGCCAAGGTGGCCGACAAACCCGGCGCCGATGCTCTCTTCGAGAATGATGACCAGGTTCAAAGGTTGCTCGCGTTCGAGCGACGCGGTTTGATGATGCAGGGTCGGCGCAGCCGGGTTAGTTGTTGCGGTTGCTTCTATTCCGGCTTCCGCCAGGATGATGTCCAGTACTTCATCATCATGCATCGTGCCATAACGAATCTTCTCGCGGTCCGCGTCTCTGTTCTTCTCATAGATCGCGTAGATCAATGTGTAGGGGGAGTTAAGCGGCAGCTTGTTTACCATGGAGTCATGGGAAAACGCCGCAACACTGGCGTTTACGGGTCGATGATCGAGCGTCGATCGAACCATTCCTACGCTAATTATCGCGATTAATGGCGTTGCCACTACACACGAAACGATCGACAGGGGTTGGTCCAATTGGGGATCATTGCGCAGGTACCTGATCACTGCTACTACCAGCAGGACTGCGATAACCGTAAAAGCAATAAATTCCAACGGTTGTGTGCCGAACACCGTGGCAAGAACTTCAGCGGGATGTGTCAGGTATTCCACGAACACGTAATTCGGTCGAGTGTCGAACTCCGCGATAAATGACGACGTTGAGGCTTCGACGAAAAAAGCCAGTGCTGTGAACACGCCCAGGTAGACCGGCAGTAGCCATCCCCCGATCCTTCTCAGGATCGCGGCGGTATGAAACCAGGGCTTGACAATGCACACCGGCCCGAAGATCATGCCGACCAAAATGAGGTCGAATCGAAAGCCCTGTAACAGTATTATGCCTAGTCCGTCTGTAGGCGAAACACGATCCCAGTAAATGCCGACAAGTAGTAACCGGGATGCCAATAATACGGCCAGGTAACAAAGCGCAAGTATTGCGATTCGTTTAAATATCCTGATTGTCATCGGTGCGTGCATTCACGGTTTCCAAAACTGTTCGATCGTGTAGTTTTTTCGCACCGCCGCCCGATGGAATAACTCCGACTCAATGCGTGAGTGCACATCTCCTGATTCAGGGATGGGTGCCCTCGCATTTGGGAAGAACAAGCACTGGTGGAACCTGGTGGTTACCAAGCCGGGCACATATATAAGGCAGTTAGAAATCGGATGCAAGCGCAACAACGAAAACTAGACAAGAATCGCATAAAGGCGTGTTTCGGTGGAGAAAACCGACTGTCAGCCGCCATTCTTGTCAGCAGATCAATGCTTGCAGTCGTTCTCGGCCTGCCCGGATTGAGCCTGGCCGCAGCAGCTTCAGATGAGCTGTCATTGACCACGCGGTCGATTATTCCGATTGACGAAATCGCGATGGAACTCAGCAACCCGGTGACCGGGCTACGCAGCCTGACCTGGGATATTGAAGGCACCACTTTCCAGGGAAACCTGCCCGATGCCGACGACAAGTCGGCCATGAAGAACATATTTACGTTCTCGTGGCCGTTCAAGTTGAAGAACGGCAAAAATCTCCTGCTGAGCGCGACTATTCCGCACTTCTCCGATCAGCCGCTATGGGAACTTGCGTGGTGGGACCATAGCGCTGAATGGCGCCTTCGCCAAAGAGAGGATATTCGCCTGGATGACGGCTATCTGGCCCGCGGTCACGATCACATGGCCGACATCGGTATTGATGTTGGTTATGGCGGCGTTAGCGAATCCGGTTCTATCCGAAAGCTGGGACTTGCGATCGTCTTCCCAACGTCCGAGGACGGCACCGCGAAAAGAGGTCAATACTTACTGGGTCCTGAATTTGTCTTCGGGAAGGTCGCAAGTTGGGGGCTGTACGGTGCGAAGCTCAAGCACCTGGAGGGAATTGGCGAAGGAGGAAACGAGTATGACGACGGCTTTCTCTGGGACACCAGTGAGACAACCGCAGAGATCTTCTTTGCCTATGCGATGGGGAACGGTTGGCAGATAGAATCGAATCCGATCATTCTCTACGATTGGGAAGCGCTGGACGACCACGAGTGGACCATCCCGATCGGAGTGGGCGTATCCAAAACGATCAGACTGGGTCGCATGCCGATGAAGCTTGCCTTCGATATTCAGAAATACATCGTAAGCCCGGACCGACTCGGTCCCGATTGGCAGATCACCTTCAGTATCGCGCCGGTCTTTTCGACCAAGCTCTTAAGATAAGTCCGCGCCCCGTCTGATTATGGCTATTATCAAACGGTCGCCTAACCCTTGGAGATAACTTCCAGGGCTCGCAATACGTCGCGACGACTGATTTGGCCGACGAGTCGATTGTTGTCGGTGACCGGGAATCGGCGAAAACCCTCGTCGATAAATACCTGGGCCAGGTCGACAATACTCATTTCAATATTGACGGTTTTTACTCCCTCCGACATATAGTCGCTCACGGGGCCGCCATAGTCGCCGTAGTATCCTGCCTGCAATGCAACTTTCATGCAGTCGAGTTCCGACAGCATGCCGACCAGGTTGCCCTCGTCATCGACAACAGGCGCACCTGCGATTCGATTTTTGACAAGTGTGTGTACGGCATCCAGCACGGGCGTATCCGGCTTGAACGTCACGACTGTCCGCGCCATGTAGTCTTTTACGACACAGGATTTCAGGTTCATGTTGCTTCTCCGTCCGCGTCTTTGCGCTTGTTTCGGCACTTGCCATTGCCGCTGCACAACTCACAGCCGCCACCGTTGAGGCCCCCGCAACTGCCGCTGATCGCTTTACGACCGTTCATGACACCAACACTCATGCCCGTGATTACGAGCAAAATGATGATGAAGCTAAACATCAGGGTGGTAATGATCATGTTCATAGTGCACTCAGTGTATCGAAATCGGGCGTCGTAATTTCGTTAACGCCGGTTTGATTGCGTACCAGGAAATAGCCGGCAATGCCGAGCTCGCGAGCCAACTGAGGGCCGTCTTCAGGTCCCAGTACGAGGAGGGCGGTCGCCATTGCGTCCGCGTAGGCGGTCGATGGATTCACAACCGTAACGGCTGCGAGATTATGGGTAACCGGGCGACCGGTTCTCGCATCAATAGTGTGCGAGAAACGCTGCCCGTCATGTTCAAAATAATTACGGTAGTCGCCGGAAGTAGCAACGCTGTTGTCGGTCACGCGCAGTATTGCATGGGGAACGCGTGCCGATGTTGATGGCGCTTCGATGCCGATGGCCCACTTGTCATTATCCCGGTTCTTCCCCCTGACCCGAAGCTCACCGCCTATCTCCACGAGATAGTTCTCGATACCGCGTGCATCGAGCAGCTCAGCGAGTTGATCGACAGCGTAACCCTTGGCCCAACCCGACAGGTCCACGTACAGGTCTGGAACATCCTTGCGCACGAGGCGTTCTGCACAATCGGCTTCTAACAAATCAAACCCGACGCGGTGCTTCGCAGCGGCAATTTCGTCGTCCGACGGTGGACCGGTAATCTGCCCGTCGGGCCCGAAGCCCCACAGGTTGGTCAAAGGGCCTATCGTGAGATCGAAGGCTCCACCAGTCATCGTGCTGACCTCCAGCGCGCTCTCGAGCAACGCGCAGAAGTCCTTCGATACAGGAATCCAGTCGATGGACAGATCGAGGTTAAACGCGGTCAGTTCGGAGTCGTCCCGCCATGTCGAGGCCAATTGGTCAACTGATTGCAGCACGGCAATTAGCTCGGTCTCGAGTTCATCCGTTGCGATCGATTCCGGCGGCTCCACCAGCACAACATTGAATGTCGTGCCCATCGCCTGGCCGGTGAGTTCCAGCGAGCGATTATCGCCACAGGCACCAAGGGCCAGTGCCAGTAGCAACAGGAGGATTCGGCGAAGTCGCATCAACTACCCGCCAAAGTCATCCAGCAGGATGTTCTCTTTTTGTACGCCCAGGCTATCCAGCATCTTGATGACGGCTGTATTCATCATGGGTGGACCGCAGAGGTAGAACTCGCAGTCTTCGGGCGCCGGGTGTTTCGACAGGTACTCGTCAAGCAACACCTGGTGAATAAACCCGGTCAGGCCATCCCAGTTATCTTCCGGCTGTGGCTCCGACAACGCCAAATGCCAATCGAAGTTGTCGTTCTTTTCGGCCAGTTCGTCGAATTCTTCGGCGTAGAACATCTCCTTGAGGCTGCGTGCGCCGTACCAGAATGACATCTTGCGCGTGCTATGCCTGCGTTTGAGCTGGTCGAAGATATGCGCGCGCATCGGCGCCATTCCCGCACCACCACCGATAAAGCACATCTCGTTGTCTGTTTCTTTCGCGAAGAACTCGCCGTACGGCCCGGAGATGGTTGTGTGGTCGCCAGGTTTTAGATTGAAGATGTAGGACGACATGATGCCTGGTGGTATCGAATCGTCAGCACCTGGCGGGGGCGTCGCAATACGGACATTCAGCTTGATGACAGTCTTTTCCTCGGGATAGCTTGCCATCGAGTAGGCTCGCATCTCGGTTTTCTTGACGTGCGATTCGTAACGCCACAAATCGTACTTGTCCCATTCGTCACGGAATTTCTCATCGATGTCAAAGTCCGAGTACTTGAGGTCGTGCGGCGGGCACTCGATCTGGATATAGCCACCGGCGCGGAACTCGAGTTCTTCGCCTTCCGGCAACGCGACAACCAGTTCCTTGATGAAGCTCGACACGTTTCGATTCGAGATGACTTCACAGTCGTAGCGTTTGACGCCAAATACCTCGTCGGCGACCTGGACGGTCATGTCCTGTTTAACAGCAACCTGGCAGGCGAGACGGTAGTGATCGGCCGCATCGCGCTTATTAATGACCGAGGTTTCCGTGGGGAGAATGGCGCCTCCTCCAGAGAGAACGCGCACACGACACTGGGCGCAGGTGCCACCACCGCCACAGGCGGATGGCACGAACAGGTCATTGTCGGCAAGGCTCTGCATGAGCTTGCCGCCGACGGGAATCGCTAACTCAAGCTCGTCATTGACGATGACCTTGACGTTGCCCGTCGAAACCAGCTTGGAGCGCGCAGCCAGAATAACGAAAACGAGAATCAGGACGACGGCCGTGAAGAGGCCGACGCCAAGCAGTACTTCCTGAAGTACGGCGGAGTCGATGTTCACTGTTATATACCCGAGAAGCCCATGAAGCTAAGCGACATGAGTCCAACGATGATGAATGCGATACCGAGTCCCTGGAGTCCATCCGGAACGTCCGAGTACTTGAGTTTTTCGCGAATACCGGCGAGCGCGATCAAAGCGATCGCCCAGCCCACGCCACTGCCGAGGCCGAATACGATGGACTCAGGCATGTTGTACTGGCGCTCAACCATGAACAACGTGCCACCCAGGATGGCGCAATTCACGGTGATGAGTGGCAGGAAGATGCCGAGCGCGTTGTACAGTTTCGGGAAGAACCGGTCGAGGGTCATCTCGAGGATTTGTACAAGCGCCGCGATCACACCGATATAGCTGACTAGGCCAAGGAAGCTCAGGTCAACCTCGGGCAGGCCGGCCCAGGCCAGCGCACCGTCGGCGAGCAAGAAGTTGTAGATCAGGTAATTAACAGGAACCGTAATGACCTGGATCGCGATTACGGCGATCCCGAGTCCAATTGCCGTTTCTACGCGTTTGGAAACCGCGAGGAAGGTACACATTCCCAGGAAGAACGCGAGCGCGAGGTTTTCGACGAACGCGGCTTTAACAAAGAGGCTGACATAGGCTTCCATCAGTAGACCTCCGTCCGGTGAACTTCATGGATCTGGTAATCGGGTTTCTCAACCTGTTGCTTGCGCCAGACGCGAATTCCCCAGATCAGCAGGCCGATAATGAAGAAGGCACTTGGCGGCAGCAGCATCAGGCCATTGGCCTCGTACCAGCCGCCATTCGACGTTAGTTCGAAGATCGGGTAGCCAAGCAGGGTGCCCGCACCGAACAGTTCGCGTAGCGTGGCGACGGCGATCAGTATGATGCTGTAACCGAGGCCATTGCCCAGGCCGTCGATGAAGCTCATGACCACGCCATTTTTCATGGCGAAGGCTTCTGCGCGACCGAGGACGATGCAGTTCGTGATGATCAGGCCTACGAAAACTGACAGCTGTTTGCTGGTTTCGAACGCGTAAGCTTTCAGTAACTGATCAACGAGGATCACGAGCGACGCGATGATCGTCATGTGGACGATAATGCGAATGTTATTCGGGATCCGGTGACGAAGTGCGCTGATTGCGGCGCCAGCGAGTGCTGCGACACTTGTCAATGCCACACACATGAGCAGGGCAGGTAGCAGCGACGTGGTAACGGCCAGTGCCGAGCAGATGCCGAGCATCTGCAGAGTCACCGGGTTATTGTCGACAAGAGGGTCGATCAGGACTTTTCTTGCTTCACTCATGCGCAGGCTCTCCCTCGCGGAAATTCTTTAAATAAGGGCCGAAGCCGTGCGACCCGGTCCAGTACTGCACCAGCCCGGTAATTCCGTTGCCGGTGAGTGTGGCACCCGCCATGCCGTCAAACATGTGTTCGCTACCCGCGGCGCCTTCCTGCACCGGGCCCTTGATGACGCGGATCACCGGTTCGTCACCGTCGCCGTAAATCTTCTTGCCGGCAACCTGTGCGCGCCAGGATTCCTTGTCCATCTGGTCGCCGAGTCCGGGCGTCTCGCCATGCGCGTAGAACCGCAGTCCCTTGATCGTGTTGCCATCCGGGGCAACCGCAAGGTAGCCGAGCATGGTTGACCACAGGCCCTTGCCATAGACGGGCAGGATGACCTGCTCGACGCGTCCGTTGTCTGTGACCAGGTACACGTCAACAAACTCGGCGCGTTGCGAAATACCGGCAATGTCCAGTTCGTCGGGGATATCGACCGTCGCTTCCATATCGGCGTCACTGGTATAGGTGCCGGATGCGAGATCCACCGTGCGTGTGTCGATGGAGCCGAACAACGTGTCGATATCGCCGCCGGGTTCCATGAGCCCGGCGACGTCCAGGATGATCTGCTTGCGGAACAAGTCTTCGTTCTTGATCTGCACTGGCTTAAGTACGATGGCCGCACTGGAGACGATAATCGAGCAGACCAGGCTTAGTCCGATCGCGACGATCAGCGTATTGGAGATGCTGTCCCGGTCGAATTGTTTCTTATCAGACATTGCGTTTCAGCCTCCGCTTGACGTTGGCCTGCACGACGAAATGGTCAATCACAGGTGCGAAAACATTGGCAAACAGGATGGCGAGCATGATGCCCTCCGGGAATGCCGGGTTTACGACGCGTATCAGCCAGGTCATGAAACCAATCAGGAATCCGAATACCCATTTGCCGGTGTTTGTCTGAGCCGCGCTGACAGGGTCGGTTGCCATGAAGATCGCGCCGAACGCGAAGCCGCCGAGAGTTACGTGCCAGTACCAGGGTATCGACATCATCGGGTTGCTGCTGTCGGCGTTGCCGAAAATCAGCGTCGGAATAATGAGTCCCGCGAACACGGCGACGATAATGCGCCACGAGGCAATGCGGGTGAAGATCAGTATTGCTGCGCCGATCAGGCAGGCGAGGGCGGATGTTTCACCGATTGAACCTTGCATCGTGCCGACGAAAGACTGCGTCCAGGTGAGGCCCATAGCAGCGATCCCCTGCATGCCTTCGATAGCACTGACACCGAGTGCCGTAGCGCCACTGAACCCGTCAACCGGGGTCCAGACTGCGTCACCGGAAATCTGTGCCGGGTAAGCAAAGTACAGGAAAGCACGTCCCAGCAGCGCCGGGTTCAGGAAGTTCTTGCCCGTGCCCCCAAAGACCTCTTTACCGAGAATGACACCAAAGCTGATACCGACGGCGACCTGCCACAGCGGGATCGTCGCAGGGACGATCAGTGCGAACAGCCACCCGGTCACGAAGAAGCCTTCGTTCACCTCGTGGTTGCGGACGCCGGCAAACAGGACTTCCCAGCCGAGGCCGACGACCATGGTCGTAATGTAGATCGGCAGGAAATACAGCACGCCGTGCAGGAGGCAGTCATAGATGCTGGCAGGATCGTACCCGGCACCTAACAGCGGCAGTAATGCACCTCGCCAGCCTTCGATTGTCACAAGGCCCAGGCTCTGCAGTGCCATGTTCGCTTGATAGCCGGTATTCCACATGCCGAACAACGCGGCCGGTGTGGCGGCAATCACGACGATGATCATGACCCGTTTCAGGTCGATAGCGTCCCGGACGTGCGGCGAGCCGCGGGCGAGATCCGCAGGCGAGAATAAGAACGTATCTATTGCTTCCCACAGCGCATGGAAATTCTCAAATCGACCGCCCTTGGTAAACAGGGGATCGAGACTGTCGAGGAACGAGCGTAGTTTTTTCATCAGCCGTTCACCTCGATTTCGTGCAGGGTCTTGCGCAGGTGCGGTCCATATTCGTACTTGCCGTTACAAACGAAGGAACAAAGGGCGAGGTCTTCCTCGTCAAGTTCAAGGCAACCCAGGTCACGCGCACCGTCCGTGTCACGGACCAGGATGGCTTTCAGGAGTGGAGTTGGCAGGACATCGAGCGGCATGACCTGCTCGAAGCTACCAATC
>JAACFG010000016.1 GCA_009937605.1 Gammaproteobacteria bacterium
TCGGCCCCAAGATCATCGCTGAATGGCGCGGACCTGCGGAGTGGCGTCCGCACGATGAGATCGGCCATACGCTCGGCAGCTTGCCGGGTCCTGGCGGCGGTTTCCTCAATTATTCGCTGTCGACTTTCCATCTCTTGGTCTAGTTCTCGAATCGATAGTTGAGGTCGACACCGGTCTCCTTGTCGCCGGACGATGCCTTGATACCCAATGCCCTGGTCAAATCGAAACGCGCACTGACTATATTGTCGCGCTCGAACACGCCAATACCATAGCTGACAAATACGCGAGGAGCGATGTAGGTACCGAAGTCGATGGCACCAACCCCCTGCTCGAAATCAAAATCGCTTCCCGTCACAAGCAGCGCCAGAGCTCGCTCTTCATTTGTGGCCGGCTGCGTATAGGCGTCGACATTGGGGCGCGTCACTGGCCCGTCGACAAGCAGGCCCGCGCGTTTGACCTGGGTATTGCCGTAGATTTCTCGCTCTGCGCGCACCCTGATAACGGGACTGTCGGCTGTCACGTCCGGAAAGCGTACGGAGCCGCTGGAAATATCGAGCACTTGCCCGAATGCGCTGACCGTCCCGACAATGTTGTAGCGACCATTAGCGTAAGGTACCGAGTCGCCGCGCCAGTCGAACGTAACCTTCCCCTCGACTGACGCACGCGCCACATCGAGATCGACAACAACATTGTCGCCAAGCGAAATATCCAGAGAACCCGAATACTGCAGGCCATCAACCGGGTCTGGCTCGGGCAGGTCAGGTAATTCCCCCGCGATGATGACGACATCCGGGCTTTCATTAACCTTTGGCACCGTCAGGTTGACCGGGGTCAAAAGGGCCTCCGGGATATGAATGCTTCCATTAATCGATAGTGTTTCCGACGTCAGCGTAATGTCGAAGTCCGGATTGGCAACCGCGCGAACGTCTTCAACATTCACCAATGCCAGACGCTCACCCTCAAAACCAACACTCAGGTAGGGCTCCTCTATGTTGCGGTAGTCAGCTGTCGCTTTGAGCTTTCCAAGGCCGTCGCCGGAGCGGAAATCTCCGTCGAGGTCGACGCGATAGTTCTCCGTCATTCTTGCTGTCAGATCAATATCCTCAAGCACCAGTCCGAGCGGGTCGAAAGCCACGCTACCATCGTCAATCGCCAGATCTCCCCTGAGCAGCGGCGCCCCAATCGAACCTGTCAGACTGATGTCCACCCGCAGTCGTCCGCTCGCCCGGTCGATGCCTGGTATCAGGGGAGACAGGATGGCGATTTCCGTGACGTTGGCAACGATGCCACCACTCACGCCATTGTCCTCGAATCGCTCAAGGTCATGCAGCCTGAAACTGCCGTTGATTTCACCATTTTCCGGTAACGGCAAGCCAAACGTCGCGTTCAACAGCGTGTTGTCCGCAACCCTGAAACTGAGCACACCTTCCCCTGTGGCGAGCGTAAGCTGCGGCCTCTCGATGCTGGAAATGCGGCCGGGTGTCATCGACAAACGACCAAATCCGCTGGGGCCCACGGCTGGATCGACCGTCCACTGGGCCTCACCATTGATGACCTGGTCAAAGGAAAGGTCGGTATCGGCAACAAGGCTGACCAGATCCAGCGGTACCCTGCTGAAACGTGCTGATACGTCGTAGGCGCCCGTCGCATACCAGTTCACAGCTGCACAGACAGCTTCATCCGCATTGGGCCCGATACAGGCCTCGGCTACCTCGACCCGCCCGGAAGAAACGAAGATCTCTGCCGGTGACAGCAGCCTCGCCACGTGTTGCTTGTCCGGAGTGACCTCCAGGGTTTTCAGCATGCCGTGCCACCCGGCTGTAATGGGAGCACTCCAGTCCGCCAGGGCACCCTCCATGGACAATGACAATACGCTGTCCCGGTACGTCCCCGTAATAGCCAGCGACTGGCTGTCCTTCGTTGCCTCCAGCAGCGCCGTTACGCCGCCAAACTTGCGGTCACCGACCTGGATATCTTCCACGGTGACCTGCATGCCTGCTATCTGTCCTTGTTGCCGTACATCTTCGACACTCAGGTCGCCTATCACGACGTTGCCGTAGCTGATTTCTCCTGCGTCAAGCGCCAAAGAAAGAAAAGGCTGCT
The DNA here is from genome assembly GCA_009937605.1 of Gammaproteobacteria bacterium. Lineage (GTDB taxonomy): Bacteria > Pseudomonadota > Gammaproteobacteria > Steroidobacterales > Woeseiaceae > UBA1847. The sequence continues at coordinate 2,104 of JAACFG010000016.1, forward strand.
CCTGTGCCAGGCGAAGCGCGCCACTGGCCTTCACGTTCCCCGTCGTACCGGCGACATAGCCTCCTGCGTCCGCTATCTCGATGTCGAAGGCCAAGCCGGTTAATTCGTTCAGCCCGCCGTCCGCCTTAATTATCGAGGCGCCGTGTGTAGCGGAAAACTCATTGACGACAAACATCTCGTCGGTGAATACAACGCTGCCGCTCGCCTCCAGGGCTTCGCCACGGAGCATTCCATTGACTTCGGCGAACTCGGCCGAAATCGCCAACGGTCTGGTCTGACCGTCTGCTCTGATACGACCTGAAACCCGGCCGGGCCACTCAGGAAACAATGCCCCTGCATCTATCGTCGATACGTTGACCTGGCCCTGCCAGGCCTTCTCACCACGCCATGAATACTCAAGTTCGCCGTCGAGCGTGCCGCCCAGCATCGTTGCCTCGAGAACGCTAATGCGCGTTGCATCCCGGTTGCCGCTGCCGTCAATGCGGAACGACCCTTCCGGCAGATCCCTGGTGCCAACTTGAATCGTCCCGGCAATGGCCCAGGCGTCGAGACTGCCGTGTACCTGTATGTCCGCCTGATCGCTCTTGATATCGAAAGTATCGCCATCATCGCCTTCCATGGGCCAACGCAGATTCTTCCAGCGCAAAGCGCCCTGTACGTTGCCGCTCTCGCGATTAATGTCGGCATCCAGCCGCAGTTCGGCGCCCGTTCGTGGCTCGATCAGCCGCGAATCCTCAATCAAGATCCGTGAGTCATCCAACCTGGCATGGACTGTGCCTTGCACGGGATACCCATCGGGCCAATCGGACAACAGGAGCCGCGGATCAGCGTGAACAACCGTGAGATTCGTTTCCAAATCAAGGCCTTGTACCCATGCGACCCTTGCCGTACCGGATGCGTCCAGGTCCGCCCCCTGTGCGCGCAGCGCTTTCGCGGTGAAGCTTTCCCTATCGCCGTCACCCGCAATAGCAACTGACAGCCACTGCATTCCCGGCGCATGGACACCGCCAGTTACGTCCACCGACCAGCCATCGAGGCTCCCGGTAGATCGAACGGCCACATCTCGGAACTCGATGGCTTCGTCACTGTCCTCCAATGGCCACTGGTAGTGAGGCACCGAAAACTCAACGTCCCACACTGGCTGTTCGAACAGGTGCTGAATCTCGCCATTTGCTTCGATGGCGAAGTCTCCCACACCAACATGTAAACCGAGGCGATCGGGATTACCCTCGCTGTGCACGTCGATCTCGATCGACTCAGGATGCCCGGTCACAGCCGGATCCAGTCGCACACTAATATCGCCGATGTGGACAAGGTCGCTCGCGAGATCGAAGGACCCGGCACCTTCGATATAAATCCCTTCGCCGTCGACCCGCAGTCGCTCAATCGCAATCGAATCGTGCCATTCGGCAGAAAGTTCGAGTAGAGAAATTCTGTGTTCGAATGTCGGCAACTCAAGTGCCAGTCCTGAAACGACAAGATCGGACGCGTAGAGTGGAAACGGCAGTTGCAGCTTCCTCAGCATCGCCGGGACATCAGCTGTCGTCGCCTGCGAATCAGTCGATTCACTCACAGACACATGCGCCGCTTCAAGACGGGCCGACACGATCTCGACGGACAGTGGCAGCAAATCAACGTCAACCATCAAACCTGCGGATTCGACGGACACCACCACGTCACCCGTGTTGTACGCGACGTCCTTAATGCGGACCCCGTTTGCCAGGTCGCCGTCAATTGCCCCGGTACTGAGAGCCATCTCGGTCAGTGACTCAGCCTGCTCGACGATCCATACAGCACCCGGATTCGTATGCAGCACCCAGTACCATGCTGTCGCAGCGCTCGCGAATACGGCGACGACAAGCAAAAGCAATCCACGCAGCCAACTCATAGCAAGGGTGTGCCTATCGTGAAATGCAGACGCCAAGGCTTCCCTTCAATATCGAGCGCTTTCGCAACATCCACTCGAATGGGCCCAGCGATGGAGTACCACCGAATGCCGACGCCGACGCCTTTGCGAAGCTCAACCTGGTCCCAATCGTTAAACGCGTTGCCGATGTCGAAGAATGCTGCAGCTGACCAATTGGTAAGTACCTGAAATTCGACTTCCGCGCTCGCCGTCAGGATATTGTTGGAGCCGATGTCGTTATCGCTTAGTGACTCGAAACCGTAGCCGCGAACACTCTGGCTTCCGCCGGCTTTGAAGCGATAGAAGTTCGGCAGGCGCGTAATTGACAATTCGACGTCTCCTTCCGTCGTATTGAGCTCAAGCGTATCCACCTCCGCCTTGCTGTAGCCCAGCTCTGCGCGCAGCAGGAACTTCCAACGCTGCCCCATGCTGTAGATGCGTCGAGTATTGATATAGAACTGTGCGAACTCGTGATCCTCAGCAATTGCGTTGTCGCCGGCAAAAAACCACATCCGGTCCCGGTGCCCACTTGTCTCCCACGACCGACCCTGGACCTCGACAAGGTCGACGTCGACACCGATCGACAAGGCTTTATCTGTGCCAACGAGGAAGTGTTCATTTCCTGACTCTTCTGGCACGGGCGGAAACGAAAATAGCGGCACGAACTCCCGCGAACTGTTGAGGTATTGCACAAACGGAGTTGTGAACAGCTGCTGCGTTCCCGATTTGCGGTTGCGAATTCTCAGCCGGCCGGCACGCAGGTTGACTTCGTTAATGTCGCCGTTAGCGATCTTGATAAAGTCCTCGTCTTCGGGTTCCTGCTTCACCTCCAGGTCGACGTTCTCAAACCTCTGAATGAGCTCAAGAGTCCAGTACTCCCGATTTCGACTTCGACGCGGCATTCGATAGTTGACATGTATCGAAAACTCGTCGTCCTGTTCCTGCCAACCGAAGCCGAGATCCAATCGGTCACCGTTTCGAGACACCGGATTACGCGTCCAAAGCGCCTGCACGCGAAGTCCCGTATCGGAGCCGACCCCCAGGGAACCCTGGTAAGTGTTCTTGAAACTGGTCTCCAAATCGACGCGCAAATCCACAACCGGCGGCGAACTTTCAGTGCGCTGAATCTCGACAACATCGACGCTGGTGAAATAGCCGGTCTTCCACAAATCCAGGCGAAACTCGTCGAGCAGGCGCGAACTGTAAGGTTCGCCTGGCCGGAACCTGGGTATTTGTTCGAGCACACCCGGCTTGAGCACGTGTTCGCCGAAGTCGATTTCGCCGAACATGAACTGCTGCCCGGTGTCCAGCACGAGTTCCAGCGTTGCCATATTGCGCTCAAGGTCGAGTTCCAAAACATGCTTTGAATAAGCGGCGCTCAGGAAGCCTCGGGCAGCGGCTATTTCAAGTGCGTTCTTTTTGTGTTCTTCCCAAGTGGCCTGGTTGAGTACCGCGCCGGCGTTCAACGACCATTTCTTACGCCAATCTCGAAGCGCTGCATTGCGCGCGCCCTCTCCAACAACGTCTATCTGCAAGACATCGATGATGATAGGTGGCCCTACCTGGATATCGAGTGTGACCAGTAGCGCGTCGTCACCGCTTTTCCTGATGCGCCCTTTGACTACAGGATCATAGTATCCATAAGGTCGCAGTGCAGCCCGTGCCCGCTTTTCGGAAATGGCAATATGCTCGGCATAATCTTTCTCCGTCCGCAATTCCTGCCGGCCGATTTGCAGGGCATCCACATAACTGAGGACATTCGCTTTCAGTGGATCGGCAATGCCTTCTATTGCATAGGTCAACTCGGCCGCGGGGGCCGCTGCCGCACAAGTGAGCATGAAGATGACAACAGAGTATCGGGCGAGATAAGTCACAATGAGCGCTTGATTACATTTGCCCTTCGATGGGCAAGAAACTCATCAGCTTGGTCAGGAAGCGTCGCCATAATCCGGACTGAGGCTCTGTCGTGATAACTTCCTCAACGCCTGCAGTTTGGAGCAGCCATTGCAACTTGCCTTTTTTTGACAGTCGCAATTTGTAAGAAGAGTCGGGCAGGGAATCGAGGATACTGCTAGCCATTCTTGCTGCCAGGGTTGGTGATGAAACCGCCATACCCATTTCCGTGTTCAGGTAAAAAGACCGGGGGTCAAGGTTGAACGACCCGACGAACAACCTGTTTCTGTCGACCGTCGCAACTTTTGAGTGCAGTGTGAGTTTCGTCTCGGTCTCCATAGCCTCGGACCTGGGGCGCAGTTCATACAATTCGACCCCGTGCTGCAGTAGAGGTTTCCGGTACCGCGCATACACAGCATGGACACTGGAATGATTGGTCGACGCCAGGGAGTTGGTGATAATGACGACCCGAACACCTTTCTTGACCAGTGCACCAAAGAAACCGACACCCTGTTGTTGCGGCACGAAATAGGGAGAGATAACGATGACTTCCTCGACGGCGGCCGCTACCAGCTGTTGCAGGTAGATACTGGTCACGCTCGCTTCGCGCCGAATAAGATTCCGGACTTTTTCAGGGCGATCCTGAACGACCTCGGCATCCGCCGCGACCAGTTCCAGCTTTCCTTCGATCAGGTCGCCGATCAACCGGCCGTCCACGCCCTTGAGAAAGGCCGTGTCACTGTGGAGGTCGACGTACTTGCGCGCCTCTTCTACCGACTCCGTGACAGCACTGTGAGCCACCATCCTGTCGAAAGCAGCCATCGGGATTGCTTCGGGTGAATTCCAGTACTCATCGAAGCTGTCAGATACGTCGTCGACGGGCGGACCAATAGCCAGCAAGTCCTCATCAATAAACTCGGTCGCCCCACCGGTTCGATAGTATTCATCGGCAATATTTCGGCCGCCGACGATCGTCACCTGGTTATCCACGGTGAACGACTTGTTGTGCATCCGGCGATTAAGAATGTTGAAGTTCGCGAGCAGGCTGACGAATCGCGAGCGGCGCCTTGGAAACGGGTTGAATACCCGAACTTCAATATTGTCGTGTTCGTCGAGCGACAACAGGCCCGAATCCACTTCGTCGGTTAACGCATCATCCATAAGCAGGCGAACCCGGACTCCCCGATCTGCCGCCTCGGCGAGATGCAGAGCAATCAGATTTCCGCTGATGTCGTCCTTGATCAGGTAGCTCTGGATATCGATCGACTCCTCGGCGCGCTCGATCAACCCAACGCGAGCGCTTAGCGCATCCAGGCCTGAGTCAAGTCGATAGAGGCCTGCGGCCTGCCCTCGCGTGCCACGCCAGTGGTGTACAGCGCGCCCCAGCTCAGTGCCGTCGGTGTCCGTCGGTTTCCAGGATTCAACGCGCTCAGGGAGCTTGAAAAAGCGCTGGTACTTGGGCGGCAGGCGGCTGCCCACCAGTGTCGAGAACATTCCCATTGGACGGCAATAATGGGTGGCTGCCCAGTGCCTGTCAACGAAGTCCAGATATGCCATCGGCGACCATATGTGTCGGATCTATTTGACAGAATGGGAAGCCCGGAACTGGTTTGTTGCAGCGCACCAGTTGATGTGCAAGGATCATTCTTCGAATGACAAAGGCACACCTGTCGAAAGACAGCGTCGCAAAGCTTCCGGTCTAAGGGAATTCCTATGACAGCGGGGTTACCAAAGCGAATCCGCATTCGCTCGTGCGATGCAGGCTGTGTGTCTTTGGCAAGGTTTTTTTTCGCTGGAGACAAGGATGGCTTCCCCGAGATTTCGCGACACCGGCCGCTTCGTGCGGCGCCAGGCACCCACCAAGAGTTTCAGGCCCGCCAACCTCGCAGACCTGATGCGATGTTTCGATCCCGCCAACAAGGCACCGACGCCGATCCGTGTACGCGGTTCCGGCAGCGCATCGACCGACTGCAACGACTGTATGTCGGGAACTGTGGTTGATACGACGGGCCTCGATCGCATCATAGGCATCGACAGCTACAACCACACCGTGACAGTGGAAGCCGGCGTCCGACTTGGGTCGCTCGTCGCGGCACTCGCTGAACTTGAGCTCGAACTTGTCGGCAATCACGACCAGTTGCAGCGCACGGTTGGTGGCGCAGTTGCATCACCCTGCATGGGGCCTGGCATTGGCAACAACGCGGCGTTTCTCTCGACGCAGGTTGTCAGCATGAAGGTTGTTACGCCGGTCGGAAAACTCATGAAAGTGTCGAATCAGCAGCAGCACCTGCTGAGCGCATTCCGCCTGAGTTACGGCATGCTCGGCGCCATCTATGAAGTCACATTGCGGGTCCGCCCAAGCGCGACATTTTCCGCCAGTCACCGCCGCATGACGATAGACACGTTCGCTGACGTCATTAATCGTCTGGCCTCTCGAAATGTCGGCCTGAAATTCTACGTCATGCCCTACCTGGACAGAGTGTATCTCGACCTCCGTCGCTACGAGGCGTCCGCCGGCAACAGCTATGCCCCACCATGGAAGATCAAGGACTGGGGCGAAAGCACGGTATTGCCGCACGTGTTCAAATCGCTTAACCGTGTCATGCCCATCCAGTCGGTCAGGTACCGCCTCATGGATAGCATCGGCGCAGCGACGCACGATCTCGTTAATACGCGCCTTGTAAAGAACGGCAATAACAACACGTCGGCCGGGCGCAAACGGAAACCGCGCAATCGGGTGCAATCTACCTGGTGTTTCCCGGCGTCGGATTTCTCGGTTGTCATCAAGGCATACCGGGAATTTTGTCGGAATACGCTTGAGGATTCAGGCTATCGAACCGACCTGCCGGCCGCCGGATTTCGCATCGGCAATGATACATCGGCATTGTTGTCGCCGTCGTTTGACGAACCGCTTATCGCGCTGCAGGTTTCTTCGACCCAGGAAAAGGGCTGGGAAGATTACGTCATCGATTTCGCCCAGTTTGCCGAAAACTGGGGAGGTACGCCGCTGTTCAACCAATCGCGATCCATGCGGGCGGAATACGGCCACCAGGTCTACGGGAACCGGCTCGAACTGTTTCGCAAGATTCGGCAGCAACTGGATCCGCAGGGGCGGCTCCTGAATCCGTTTCTTGCGCAGTACTTCAGCTAGGCCGGGGCCCGAAACCGCAGAAAACGGGCTATTGATACGTTTTGTTACGCATTTCGCTGGACTTTATATATCGAATTGATATTATGCATCGCCCCGATATATGGGCAGCTCTTGCTGCCGTGAGTGAAACGCATGGATGTCAAAACCGTTTGCCTCGGAATGCTGACCGATGGGCCCGCGTCCGGGTATGACCTCAAGAAGCAGTTCGAATCCTCTTTCGCCCATTTCTTTGCTGCCGGCTATGGGTCGATCTACCCGGCATTGTCGTCGCTGTCCGCCAGCGGCCTCGTCGAGTGCGAAGAAGTGCCACAGGAAGGCAAGCCGGACCGCAAGGTCTACGAGATCACCGACGAAGGTCGGCAATTCCTGCTAAAGGCCCTCGAAAACCCGAGTCCCTGTCACAAGGTTCGATCGGAGTTCCTCGCGACGATGTGCTTCGCTCACCTGATGCGCCCGGAGGACATTCAGACCGTGATCAACAATCGCCTCGAGGACATTGCCCGATACCAGGAAATGTTCCGGCAGTTTGAAAGTGAAGAGATGTGCGACTGGCCCGAGGGCATGAAATTCGTGCTCGGATTCGGCAAAGCCATCGCGGGCACTATGCAGACCTATATCAATGAGAATCGTCACCTGTTGGCGGATGAACCATCCGCAAAAGTAGCGACGGGTCAATAAGGAAACTGAGCGATGCAACAGGACACAATCAAACGTTACAAATCCTGGTTCGTCTCGGCCGGAATCGTGGTCGCCGTGACCTTGTGGGTAATGTCGGGTTCGCTCGGCAACTCCGAGGACAAAGCTGTCGCGACCGACGCCGTCGTCGCGGGACCTGCGAAGAACGCTGTTCGGGTGCGCACGCAGTCGGCCGAAGAGGTCATGCGGACGATCGTGGTCAACGGCAAGACTGCACCCGCGCGTATTGCACAGCTCTCCGCTGAAACGGACGGACGAATCGAGTATATCGGCGCAGAACGTGGCGCCAGCCTGGAACGTGGCAAGCTGATCGTTCGCATGGACGAACGTGATCGCACCGCGCGACTTGCGCAGGCTGAGGCAAGCGTCAGGCAACGTGAAGTTGAGTACGAAGCAAGGGAGCGCCTGAAGTCCGAGAGCTACGTGTCGGACGCGCAACTCCAGGAGGGCCTCGCATTGCTCGAAGCTGCCCGGGCTGAACTGACCCGCGCAAAGCTTGACCTTGAATACATGTCGGTACGCGCGCCCTTCGCCGGAGCGCTGCAGGAGCGCATGGTTGAAATCGGTGACTTCGTCAAACGCGGTGACCCGATCGCGACGTTCGTCGACAACCGCACGATCATCGTCAGCGCCAACCTGTCTGAGTTCGACGCGCGATTTGTCGATGTCGATGACATGGCAGAAGCCCACCTCGCCACTGGCGAAACTGTGTGGGGACGAATTCGTTACGTTGCCCCGGTCGCCGACGAAGCCACGCGAACATTTCTCGTCGAACTCGAAGTCAGCAACGATAACGGCAAGCTACGCGCCGGTGGCACAGCGGAGCTGCGCATTCCTGCCGAGCAGGTCTTCGCTCACCGGATCTCTCCGTCGCTACTGACACTCGACGATGCCGGCAACGTCGGCGTGAAGATCATCAATGGCCAGGGCGAGGTCGAGTTTGTCGTCGCCGATATCGCTTTGTCGTCGAATGACGGCATCTGGCTGGCCGGTTTGCCGGAAGTCACAACGATCATCACGGTCGGCCAGGGCTATGTTTCCGATGGCGCCGTAGTCGACTCGGTTCCTGAACAGGATGTCGAGACGGCAGTTGCCGTCAAGGGTGACGAGGAAGCCGACTAATGCAGGTTATTGAACTGGCAATGCTGCGGTCGCGGACCGTTGTGCTGTCGTTGCTGGTCATCCTGATCGGCGGCATCGTTGCCTACGCGACGATTCCCAAGGAAGCCGAGCCAGACATAGAAATCCCCATTGTCTACGTGAGCATCGAGCACGACGGTATCTCGCCCGAGGACTCCGAGCGCCTGCTCGTTCGGCCGATGGAGCAGGAGCTGCGGTCTATCGAGGGCGTCAAGGAGATGACCGCCAACGCCTACGAAGGCGGCGCGAACGTCCAGCTCGAATTTGATGCTGGCATCGACACCAAGCAGGCACTCCAGGATGTGCGAGAGAAAGTCGATCTTGCGCAGGCCAAATTGCCCGGCGAGACCGAGGAGCCCACGGTCAACGAAGTCAAGATGTCCCGTTTCGACCCGATGCTCGTGTTAAACCTGGCCGGTGATGTGCCGGAACGCACCCTGACGACGATCGCGAAGGATCTCGAGGAAAAACTCGAGGCCTTGTCCGGCGTCCTGGAAGTCAACCTGATCGGCACTCGCGAAGAACTGATGGAGGTCGTGGTCGATCCGCTCTCGATGGAGAGCTACGGTCTCGACCAGGCGCAGATTATTAATTTCGTTAACCGCAACAACAGGCTCGTCGCGGCTGGCGCGCTGCACGCCGACGAGGGACGATTCCCCGTCAAGGTCCCCGGTGTATTCGAGAGCGCAGAGGATGTACTGGACATGCCGATCAAGGCGGTCGGCGAACGCGTCGTGCACTTCAAGGATATCGCCCAGGTGCGCCGTACGTACAAGGATGCGGAAAGCGTGGCCCGGCTCGATGGCAAACCGGCAATGGCCATCGAAGTGATCCAGCGATCGCGCGCCAACATTATCGACACGATTGCCGAGGTCAACGCGATTATCGACGAAGAACGCGCCTACTGGCCGCCAGGAATCGAAATCGTTGCGTCTCGGGATAAATCCGAAGACGTGAACGACATGCTGTCCGAACTGCAGAACAACGTACTCGCGGCCGTGTTGCTCGTCTTTATTGTCATTATCGGTATTCTCGGAATCCGGTCGGCACTGCTCGTGGGCGTGGCAATTCCGGGCAGCTTCCTGATGGGCATCCTGCTGATTGGTTCGTTCGGCGTCACCATCAACATGATGGTCCTGTTCGCGCTGATTATGGCCGTGGGCATGCTGGTCGACGGCGCGATCGTCGTCACCGAAATGGCGGACCGCCGCATGGCGGAAGGCGATGCACGCCACGATGCCTACTCGCGCGCGGCCATCCGCATGTCGTGGCCGATCATTGCATCGACCTGCACGACGCTGGCGGCCTTCGTGCCGCTCGCGCTCTGGCCGGGCACGTCCGGCGAGTTCATGAAATACCTGCCGATCACGTTGATCGCCGTGTTGGCGGCGTCCCTGTTTATGGCCCTGATTTTTGTGCCTACACTCGGCTCGATCTTCGGGCGGACCGGCGCTAATACAGAGGAGGCACGGCGCAATCTCGCTGCCGCGGAGACGGGTAACCTCGATGAGGTATCCGGCCTGACCGGCAAGTACATACAGTTTCTTAAGAAGACACTCCGCCACCCGTGGCGCGGCGTCGCCGGAGTTTCCAGCCTGCTGGTCGCCGTCTATGCCGCATTCTTCGTATTCGGCAAAGGCATCGAGTATTTTCCGGATGTCGAGGCACCATTTGGCATGGTGGACATTCGTGCCCGCGGTGACCTGTCGACCAACGAGCGCGACTTCCTGGTCCGCCAGGTTGAAAACCGCGTGTTGGGTATGCCGGAGGTGGAATTCCTCTACGCGAAGACGGGTGCCAGCGACCAGGGCGCTGAGGATCTGATCGGGTCGCTGACGCTGAACTACATTGACTGGGACAAGCGCCGGCGCGCGGACGACATTCTTGCCGAGGTTCGGGAACGCACGAACGACCTCGTCGGCATCCGCATCGAAACTCGCAAGCCGGACGCCGGCCCGCCGATGGGTAAACCGATCAGTATCGAATTCTCGTCGCGTTTCCCGGATGAGCTTTATGCTGCCGTGGAGCGGGTACGCGAGCACATGGCCATGAACGACTCGATCGTGAATGTCGAGGACAGCCGGCCATTGCCTGGAATCGAATGGCAAATCCAGGTCGATCGCGCCGAGGCCGCGCGATTTGGGGCTGACATTTCGCTCGTCGGTGCGATGGTGCAGCTCGTAACCAACGGTATCAAGATCGGGGAATATCGCCCTGACGACAGCGACGACGAAATCGACATTCGCGTGCGCTACCCGGAAGGAAGCCGCAGCCTTTCGCAGATCGATGAGCTGCGCATCCCGACCGAACAAGGCCTGGTGCCAATCAGCACGTTCATCGAGCGAGTTCCGGCGCAAAAGGTTGGCACAATTAAGCGAACAGATATGCGACGCACGCTTTCTATCGACGCGGATGTCGCCGCGGGCGTGCTGGTCGACGATGTCGTTCGTCAACTCAAGGTCGAAGTCCCGGATCTCGACATAGACCCGCGTGTCAGCTGGTCATTCCGCGGTAGCACCGAAGACCAGCAGGAAGACATGGAGTTCCTCGCTCGCGCCATGATGATGGCGCTCGCGATCATGGCAATTATCCTGGTAACGCAGTTCAATAGTATTTACCAGGCGGGCCTGATACTCACGGCGGTTCTCTTCTCGACAGGTGGCGTGCTACTCGGCCACCTGCTGATGGGCAAGCCCTTCGGCATAATCATGTCGAGTGTCGGCGTCATTACCCTGGCCGGTATTGTTGTAAACAACAATATCGTCTTCATCGATACCTACAACGTATTGCGAAACCGTGGTGAGCAGCCGTTCGATGCGGTGCTGCGTACCTGTGCGATTCGCTTACGGCCCGTGTTGTTGACGACGGTGACGACGATCGTCGGCCTCATGCCGATGGTCCTCGGTGTCAACGTCAACCTGATCGAGCGAGAAGTCTCGATCGGCGCACCAAGTTCCCAGTGGTGGACCCAATTGGCTTCGTCGGTTGCCGGTGGACTCGCTTTCGCAACAATATTGACGCTGCTGTTGACCCCCAGCCTTCTAATGATCCAGGCGAACCTGATGCAACGCTGGAAAGAGCGGCAGTCCACGACGCCGGCGGAGACAGCGATCACCTGATCCTGGCCGGCCCGCACAGGGCCGGCAACCCCGTCTCGAAGGACTTTCTCGCCGGAGACCAATCCAAACCCCTGTCTCGCGCATCTAATAGTCGAGTGGTTGCGTTGGGCGGCCACGGGGATCGTAACTCCTTGATTTCCGGTGGGACATTAAAAAGTCCCAAAACTGCGAACTCCCGGGTTGCGTTATACCGAACTAGTGTTATACTTCACTACAACACTATATGAGTATGGTCTGGGTAACATGAAGACAACAAAACTGATCATTGCAGCACTGGCACTTACGGGATCCGCCCTGCTTACGGGCTGTGGTGTTGGAGAAGCCAGCGTTTCTGACGAGGCAAGCGTTCAGGCGGCGACGCCGGTTCCAGTGGAGGTTGCGCAGGCATACCGCACGAATATTTACGCTACGTACGAAGCGACCGCGACAATAAGCTCGGATGCGGATGCGCCGGCCGTGGCTCGCGTGGCCGGCGAAATAGTTGAGCTGCTCGTCGAGGAAGGCGACCGGGTAGTTCAAGGCCAGGTCCTGGCACGACTTGACGGTGAACGTTCGCGGCTCGAAATGCTGGCTGCAAAAGCGAACCTCAAGCAGGCACGCACCGAGTACGAGCGAAATGTCGACCTGCATGCTCGCGGACTGATCAGTGCATCGATGTTCGATAGCCTGCAGTTCGAACTTGAGGCGCTCGAGGCGACCTATGAGCTCAAGAAACTCACCTACGACTACTCGAGCATCCGCGCACCCATCGCGGGAGTTGTTGCTGCACGAGAAGTAAAACCCGGACAGCACCTCGACCTGAACGATGTCGCGTTCCGGATCACGGAAACCAGCGAGCTGATTGCCTACCTGCAGATTCCGCAGTCCGAGCTATCGAAGTTTGCCCCCGGCGACACAGCCAGCATCCGAGTTGCCTCGATGCCAGGCACAGCATTTCCAGCCACGATCGCGCGGGTTAGCCCGACGATTGACACGCGCAACGGCACGTTCCGTGCCACGGCAGTTATCGATAACCAAAAGGGTGATCTGGCCCCCGGAATGTTCGGACGCTTCACTATCGCGTACGAACAGCACACAAACGCATTGGTTATTCCTGCAGTCGCGATTCTCGATGAAGACGACGTAAACACCGTCTACGTCGTGAGCAATGGCGAAGTTGTACGCCGCACGGTGGACGTCGGGATTCTGGCCGAAGGTAACGTCGAAATCCTCGGCGGACTCAGCGAAGACGAAACAGTAGTGGTTGTCGGGCACTCGGGCCTCAGGAATGGCAGCAAGGTTCTCGCCAGCACAGATACTCTGCACAGCTTCACCGGCTGACGCAGCTCGCGATTGTCACGTCGCAGAGACGACGCGATCGCCTAAGGGAGGATTCATGAAGCTATATCGCATTAGCTCGACGGCGTTCGCCTGCGTGCTATTACTTAGCGCCTGTCAACAAGGCGACTCAACGGCAGAAGAAGAAAAGGAAGAGGTTCCACCTGTTCCGGTCGAGACCGGAACACCTGTGCGCGGGGACGTCCTGGCTGTCTATTCCGGCACCGCTCCGATCGAGGCTTTCGCTGAAGCCGACGTGATCGCCAAGGTGGAGGGCGAGATCCGCGAGGTCCTCGTCGAGGAAGGCGATGAGGTAGAGGAGGGCCAGGTACTTGCCCGCCTCGATGGCGACCGTCTTCGTCTCGAACTCAATGAATCCAGCGCCCGCCTGCGGAAGATGCAACGCGACTTCGAACGCAACAAGGACCTGCGCGAGCAAGGCCTGCTCTCCGAGGGTGACTACGAAAAACTCCAGTACGATCTCGAGTCACTGCAGGCGTCCTACAACCTGGCGAGCCTCGAGCTCGACTACACTCAAATTCGCGCTCCGATTACCGGCATCGTTTCGGAACGCTATATCAAACTCGGCAACACCATTCGTGTCGGTGATCCGCTGTACCGGGTCACCAGCTTCGATCCACTGGTTGCCTATCTGCACGTCCCGGAACGCGAGTATCAACAGATCGCGGCGGATCAGCCGGTTGCCATCGATATTGACGCCCTGGGTGACGCAGAAATCCTGGCGACCGTGACGCGGGTTAGCCCGATCGTCGACCCGGCGACAGGTACCTTCAAGATTACAATCGAAATTCGCGACGAATCGCGGCGTATCAAGCCCGGGATGTTCGGACGAATGAGCATTGTCTACGATCGGCATGAAAACGTTCTCCAGGTTCCACGCAGCGCAGTAGTTGAAGAGCTGGGCGTTGAAAGCGTATTCGTTGTCGAAGACAACAAGGCCATCCGACGCATCGTAAAGACCGGCTACGGCGAAAACGGCATGATCGAGATCACCGAGGGTCTCGAGGAAACCGACAATGTGATCACGGTTGGCCAGATCGGTATCAAGCCCGACGCGACAGTAACGATCATCAATGCACCGCCGGCACCCGAGGCGGTGGCTGAGGACGCTGACTGATGCGCCGCCTGATAGAGATCGCCACGGAGCGCCGCGTCACGATCGTGATGTTCATGGTGGCAATCGTCCTGTTCGGCATGGTGTCGCTGTCACGCCTTAAGTTGAATTTGCTGCCGGATATTTCTTATCCAACAGTTACAGTACGCACGGAATTAACCGGAGCCGCGCCGGTAGAAGTCGAAAATCTTTTGACGAAGCCGATCGAAGAAGCCGTCGGCGTCGTCCGGAATGTGCGCCTCGTGCGTTCTGTTTCGCGCTCAGGACAATCGGACGTCACCGTCGAATTCCTGTGGGGCACGGACATGGACATTGCGGGTGTCGACGTTCGCGAAAAGCTGGATGTGCTGTTCCTGCCACTTGAGGCCAGTCGGCCATTGTTACTGCGGTTTGACCCATCGTCCGAACCCATCGTCCGCCTGGGCCTGTTGTACACGGAATCCGCCGACCAGGGCGGGGAGTCGGGCGAAGCGCGTCTCAAGGCCCTGAGACGGCTTGCAGAGGACCGTATCAAGACCGACCTGGAGGCGCAGGAAGGCACGGCTGCCGTTAAAGTCAGCGGCGGTCTCGAGGACGAGATCCAGATACGGGTAGACCAGCAGAAGCTGTCCCAACTCGGCATCAGTATCGATCAGATAGCCGCTCGCATCCGCGCCGAAAACGTCAACCTGTCCGGTGGCCGACTCGAAGAAGGCAACCAGCGATTCCTCGTCCGGACGCTGAATGAATTCCAGAGCGTCGACGAGTTTCGCGACGCAATCGTCGCTTATGTTTCTGATCGGCCGGTCTATCTTCGTGATGTAGCGACAGTCGAACGTGGTTACAAGGAACGCGAGGCGATAACGCGCGTCCGCGGGCAGGAGTCGGTCGAACTTGCCGTTTACAAGGAAGGCGACGCAAATACAGTTCAGGTGGCTAAGCGTATCGAGCAACGTGTCGACGCGTTACTCGAAGAGCTTCCTGACGGTATGGAACTCGTGACGATCTATGATCAGTCGACATTCATCTCATCGGCTGTAAACGATGTTCGCCTCGCCGCCATCCTCGGCGGCCTGATCGCAATATTGGTGCTGTATGGCTTCCTGCGTGATTCGCGCGCCACGACAATCGTCGGCATCGCGATTCCCGTATCGGTCATTGGCACATTCCTGCTGATGTACACCAATGACATTTCGCTGAACATCATGTCGCTCGGCGGAATCGCCCTCGCTGTCGGTATGTTGGTCGACAATTCGATCGTTGTCCTTGAGAACATCGTTCGCAAGAAAGAACAAGGCGAAGGCATCGTAGAGGCTGCCCAAAATGGCACGGCTGAAGTCGGGTCGGCTGTCGTAGCAGCGACGCTCACGACAATTGCCGTGTTCTTTCCGATGGTCTTTATCAGCGGCGTAGCCGGCCAGCTATTTCGCGATCAGGCTCTGACAGTTACGTTCGCCCTGATCTTCTCATTGATCGTCGCGCTAACCTTGATTCCAATGCTCGCCTCGCTGGGCGCGCGCAGCCGATACGATGACGGCGGTGACGGAGAACCAGCCGGGTGGTTTACCCGGATCGTCGCATTTATCGTGCGGCTATTTGGCTTTGTCTTCGCCGTAATCGGCAAACTGTTTTGGGCGCTGCTATGGGTGCCGACCTGGATTCTGCAGAGACTTTACGGCGCAGTGGCAGCTGTTTACCCGGGCCTCTTGCGCTGGTCACTCAATCATCGCCTGTCTGTTGTTATCGCCGCGGTTCTCATATTCGCCGGGACGATGTCACTTGTGCCGCGCCTTGGCACCGAGTTGATCCCGCAGTTCTCGCAGGGTGAGTTCGACGTAGACCTCCGATTATCGCCGGGCGCGCCACTCGCGGAAACGGACCGAGCAATCCAGTCCGCTCAACGCGCAGCAGCTGCCATCGATGCTGTCGAACTAGACTACTCCGTGGCCGGAACCGGCAATCGGCTTGACGCCAACCCGGTGGACGCGGGCGACAATACAGGAACACTCAGTGTGCAGTTGGCACCTGGCGCTGGCCGTGATGCCGAGAACAGGGCGATGACGGCGATGCGTGACGAACTGGCCCGCTTGCCCGGCGTACAGTACGAGTTCAGCCGCCCCGCCCTGTTGTCGTTCGCGAGCCCGCTTCAGGTTGAAGTATCGGGCTTCGACCTCGATGCATTGGCCCGTGTCAGCAGCGCGGTCGTCGCTGAGATGTCGGCGTCAGGGCGATTTACGGATATCAAGACGACGGTCGAACGCGGTAACCCGGAAATCCAGATCGTGTTCGACCAGGAGCGTGCGGCAAAACTCGGACTTGCTGTGCGTGACATCGCAAATCGCGTTGTCGCAAATGTGCGCGGGGAACTCGCAACGCGTTATACCTGGCGCGACAAGAAAATCGATGTCCTCGTTCGCAGCGTAGACACACGGCGCTCGAGCATCGATGAGATCCGGCGCCTGATTGTCAATCCGACATCGGATCGACCCGTCACGCTGGACGCGGTCGCGGAAGTCAGAGTATCGCAAGGCCCCGCAGAAATTCGCCGGGTCGCCCAGGAACGTGTCGCGATTATTACGGCCAACCTGGCCTACGGCGATCTTGGCGCCGCCGCTGCTGAGGCCGGCGTGATCGTGAGCCGGATACCGATGCCAGAGGGCATTTCGGCACTGGTGTCGGGACAGAGCGAGGAAATGGAAGATTCATTCAAATCCATGCAGTTCGCCCTGTTACTTGCTGTTTTCCTTGTCTACCTTGTGATGGCTTCGCAATTCGAGTCACTCATTCACCCGTTCGTTATCTTGTTCACGATACCGCTCGCGCTCGTCGGCGCAGTACTGGCCCTGTTTATTACTGGCACCACGATCAATATCGTTGCATTGATTGGCGTCATAATGCTCGCGGGTATTGTTGTGAACAACGCCATCGTGCTCGTCGACCTGATTAATCAACTTCGTGCGCAAGGCGTCGAACGAATCGAAGCCATTATGGAGGCTGGCCGTGCCCGATTGCGGCCCATCCTCATGACCTCGTTGACGACGGCACTCGGATTGCTGCCCATGGCCATGGGCTTTGGTGAAGGTTCCGAGGTTCGTACCCCAATGGCGATCACGGTCATCGGGGGACTCGTTGTGTCCACGCTGTTGACGCTGCTTGTCATTCCGGTCGTGTACTCGCTGATGGATCGCAAGCGGTGGCCTGTGACGGCTGACGAACCCGCGACGGCAGCGCAATGAGACACACCGAAGTCGCTCTGCGCCGACCCGTAACCACGGTCGTTGTATTCGTCGCGCTGGCGCTGGTGGGCCTTATCGCGTCGCGTCTGCTGCCACTCGAAAAATTTCCCGACATCGAGTTTCCCGGGATATTCATACAGATTCCCTACGAAGGGTCGACGCCTGAAGAAGTTGAGCGCCTGATTACACGCCCCGTTGAGGAAGCGCTTGCGACGTTGTCTGGTGTTGAGCAGATGTTCTCGAGGTCCGACGAGGGCCAATCGCAAGTATTCCTGCAGTTCGGTTGGGACCAGAGCATGGGCGCCAAGGGCATCGAGGCTCGTGCCAAGGTCGACGGCATTCGGCACCAGCTTCCAGCCGATGTTCGGCGCGTCTTCGTATTCACAGGTTCTTTGGGAGACCAGCCTGTTCTGCAGCTACGAATTTCGAGCGAGCGCGATCTGTCCGACAGCTACGACCTGCTCGACAGGGTTCTGAAGCGTCGCCTCGAACGGCTCGAGGGTGTATCGCGGGTCGATCTGCACGGGGTCGACCAACGCGAAATTCGGATTCTCCTGAAGCCGGATCTGCTCGCTGCGTACGGTATCGATATTGCGACCATTCGCATTTTGCTGGAGAACAGCAACTTCGCCGTGAGTGCCGGCAAGATCACGGCGGGTGGTGAGCGTTTCAGCGTGAGACCAACTGGCGAGTTTTCGTCAATTGATGAAATTCGCAGCCTCAACATCAACCCAGCTGGGCTGCGTCTCAGCGATGTCGCCGACGTAGAGTTGCGAACGCCGGATCGAAACTACGGGCGACACCTGGACCAGGATTACGCCATCGGCGTTGCAATCAACAAGGCGACAGGCGCCAATCTTGTCGACGTCACCGATCGCGTCATCGCCGAAGTCGAAAAGATCGGCAAGTTACCGCAGATGCAGGGCATCACTATCTTTGCGCTCGACAACCAGGGCGATGCGGTACGGGAGTCGCTGGCGGACCTGCTCACCGCCGGTGCGCTTGGTGGCTTGCTGGCGATATTCGTCCTGTACCTGTTCCTCCGGCAAGTCACGACGACGCTAATTGTCACAGCCTCAGTGCCGTTTAGTTTGCTCATCACCCTGGGCGCGCTGTATTTCGCGGGACTGACATTGAACATCCTGTCGATGATGGGCCTGATGCTTGCGGTCGGCATGCTAGTCGATAATGCAGTCGTCATCACTGAGAGCGTTTTCCGCTACCGATCCGAGCATCCTGACCGACCCTTCGCGGCAACAATCAAGGGCGTCAAGGAAGTGGGGCTGGCGGTCATCGCAGGCACCTTCACTACAATTATTGTTTTCGCGCCAATTATTTTTGGCGCACAAACCGATATCACCATATTTCTTACGCATGTTGCTGTAACGATCATTGTTGCCCTCCTGGCTTCCCTGCTGATCGCACAGACGCTTGTGCCGATGCTTGCGGCACGGGTCAAGGTACCGCCGTTGCCGGAGGAAGGCGGCCTCATGTCGCGGCTGACCCGACGATACACACGCGGCCTCGAGTGGATTATCGGCCACCGCTGGTGGTCCGGCCTTGGTATCGTCCTGATCTGCGTGATTGGCATCCTGCCCATGGCCCTGGATCTCGTTAAGTTCGACATGTTCCCGCAGGACGTCGGGCGCCGCCTGTTCATGCCCTATCATGTCGAGGGACAGCATTCTCTGGAGCAGGTTGAGAAGAACGTCGACACGATAGAGGACTATCTCTATTCGCGAGCCGAGGAATTCAATATCCGTTCCGTCTACAGCTATTACGAACAGGGTCGCGCCGAGTCCACCATTCTCTTGACGGATGAAGATGATGCGACGCTTTCGACGAAAGAGATCATCGAACTCATTGAGAAGGACATGCCCGAAATCGCAATTGGTGAGCCGAGCTTCCAGTTCGATCAACAGGGTGGTGGCGACGGGTTTTCGATCCAGGTTAGCGGCGACTCAACCGAAATTCTAAATACACTCAGTGTGGATATCATTCGCGCGCTGGAGAGCATCGAGGGTCTCAAGGATGTGCAGGGCGATGCGGAGTCGGGCGATCGGGAGATACGTGTGAGTATTGACCGGACACGCGCCGCAAATGCGGGTTTGACAACAGCAGAAATTGCGGAATCTATCGCGATCGCCATGCGCGGCCTGAGCCTGCGTGAATTTCGCGGTAGTACCGGCGAAGTCCAGGTTCGTCTCGCGTTTCGCGAGGACGACAAGCAGAGCGTTGAGCAACTGGCCGAACTGCCTCTGTACACCCACGACGGCCGGCGCATTACGCTTGGCAGCGTTGCCACCATGCATATAGGCAAGTCACCCGACACGATTCAGCGCACCGATCGGCAAACAGCTGTCATCATCAATGCCAATCTCGAAGAAGACGTCACTTCCGATGACATACGCCCGCGCGTCAATAGCCTGATGAATCAGATCGAGTTACCTCCGGGCTACAGCTGGAAGGAAGGCCGTGGATTCGAGCGCCAGGATGAGACGGCTGACATGATGGCCACCAACATATTGCTTGGCATCGCGTGCATCTTCCTCGTCATGGCAGCATTGTTCGAATCCTTGCTACTGCCGTTCTCGATCATCCTTGGGTCGATCGTATTTTCGATTTTCGGCGTGTTCCTGTTCTTTGCCGCGACCGGCACTACGTTCTCGTTCATGGCCATGATCGGCATCATGATCCTGATTGGCGTCGTTGTGAACAATGGCATTGTGCTTGTCGATCACATCAATAATTTGCGCCAGGAAGGCACGCCCAGGAACAGGGCTATTGTCATCGCCGGCCGGGACCGCCTGCGACCGATTCTCATGACGGTTGCTACGACGATTGTCGGGCTAACACCGCTCGCCATGGGTACTACGCAGGTTGGCGGAGATGGTCCTCCGTACTACCCGATGGCGAGGGCGATTATTGGCGGCCTGGCATTCTCAACAGTGGTTTCACTGCTCGTTGTGCCGGCCCTGTACATCTACTTTGACAGCCTTGCCGCCTGGGGTCGCAAGGTCATGCGAACGGCCAGGAGCCCAAGCAGGAAGAGCAAGCCCGTCGAACCACCGCCGCCCGAATTGACCACAACCTGAGTTTGACCACCTGGCGGCGTGTCACGCGTCGAGTCCTCGAGCGGCAGCAGCGCCAGTTCCGACGTGTCTTCGGGACCGAAACTCGCAAGATACGTTCCGTCGTACGCGTCGAATAGTTCGATCAGAATGTCATAATCACCGGTCGGGTAGCCGGAGACGAGCTCGGTTTCCACGACGTAGTCATCGCTGCTGGCTGTACCGAACAGCGTGAAATCTTCTGTCTCGGCGTATTCATTCCAGGGACCGTAGTCGAAGCTCAGGTAAAGAACCGCATAGACATCGACGGACGAATAGTTGGTATCCGCATCGAACAGCAGGTCGATTCCGAAGTAGTAGCCGTCGTGATCGAAGTCCGAAAACAGCTGGACGTCGACATCGTAGAACCAGAAGTTCAGATCCGCAGCCTGTGACGAGATTGCACCCATCTTTTGCTGTGCTGAGCGCGCCTCCTTTTTGTCGCGCGCGCCGTCGATGTTAAGCGTTTCGAATTCGTCATAGGACGTTTTGCCGTCCCCGACGCTGCCACGGGTAATCTCGCTGCCCTGGGACGTCAGACTTTGCCTGGGTTCATCGTTGGCCTGGGCCATACTCGCCGTCGCCAGGAACAACATGGCGACGAGTGCCAATGTTCGGTTTGCATATTTCATAACAGTGTCCTCTCCTTGCTTACGGTTCCATTTAGCACCTGGAACGCTGAATCAATGCTGAACCCGGTAGGCATTGGCAGATAAGCGTGAGACCATGTTCAGCCTTCGTTCATCCAGACCCCTCCTGAAGCACATGACCAGTTCGATCGAACACGAAAACATACTGCGGGCGGCTGCCTGGATGATGTTCGGCGTAAGCTCCGGGCTCGCCCTGGACCTGTGTGCGAAGGAGATCCTCGAGACCTATTCACTAAACCAGTTCGTCCTGCTGCGCAGTGCAATTGCCGTGGCATTATTGCTTGCGGTGGCGCCGCGCTTCGGTGGCTACGACGCACTCAGGACACAACGGATCTGGTGGCATGTCCTCCGCTCCTTTCTGGCAGTGGGCGCCATGTTCGGTTTCTTCTACGGAGTCGCAAACATGCCGCTGGTCAACGCATTGACGCTCGGCTACACGGCACCATTAATGGTGACTGCATTGGCAGCGGTTCTTCTGGGTGAGCCGGTTGGCTGGCGGCGGTGGACCTCTGTGATAATCGGCTTCGTCGGCGTACTAATCATGTTGCGACCTGGCAGCGGCGAGCTTTCCTTTGCGGCGATCGCAGTACTCATTGCGGCATTCTGCTATGCCTGCCAGGCGATCACGGCCCGCAAACTGGGGGACACCGAATCAACGCTGTCATTGTCCTTCTACGTCGTGGTTGCACCAATGATCGTCGCAGTGCTTTTTGCCGATCGTGGAGACTGGCTGACACCGGATTTGACTGGATGGATTCTGATTGTGGGCGCGGCCGTATGTTCGATTGGCGCGTGGGTCGGTCTCGTTAACGGCTATCGATCCGTTTCGCCAGCCGCCGTAGCGCCACTCGAATACGCGGCGCTTGTGGCTGGAGCAATTGCCGGTTACCTGATCTGGGACGAGGTCCCGGGCGGCCGTGTCGTACTTGGCGCAATCATCATCGTCGCGTCCGGCTTGTTCGTCGTGTATCGCGGTGAGGCAAAAAAAACGGGCCTGTCGGCCCGTCTTCCTGAATCTTGATTCTTGCTGACTAGACGTCGCCGGCAACGAGTCCGGCTATCTGTGCCGGCGTTACATTCAATGCGTCAACCACGTTGTTGAAGAAGTCAACTTCGAGCGCGCTGACGGTCTCGTCACTGCGGAACACAGCCGTCAGTGCCTGCACAATCTGCATGCAGTGATTGTCAGTCAGCTTTTTCTGCGCGCCGCGCAGGTATTTGACGAGCGTTGCTTCCGCATACAACTCTTCACGCGCAGCAACACGCACGTCCGCAGCACTGAACTCTGTGCCGGTATGCTCCTTGAGTATCTCCTGGATCCGCTCGACTTCCAGGTTATGAATACTCACGTCGGCATTTGCAGCTCTCGCCAGCGTCATAAGCATAACTTCCTGGAACAGGTCGTTCTCGTGATCCGGGCTTAATTCCGAGCCGCCGAAAAGTTTGAGTACGTAATTGAGATCTGCAATTGCCATTATTTTCTCTCTTATAATTGATGCCGGGCTGCATCCTGAGGCCGGCCGACAATAATAACCTACAAAATGCGTCGATTTGAAGGCATATTTATTACTTAAATTTCCGCTTGGAATTTGTTGATTTCCAAGAGATACTCA
Organism: Gammaproteobacteria bacterium; assembly: GCA_009937605.1. GTDB lineage: Bacteria > Pseudomonadota > Gammaproteobacteria > Steroidobacterales > Woeseiaceae > UBA1847. The sequence goes on from JAACFG010000016.1 coordinate 25,049, forward strand.
CCTCGGGCTAACAAATAAAAGGAGGTGATTCATGTCTCGTGGGATAGCAAGGGTATTCGAAAAACCTGATGGTCTGACGCGAATCATGGAGCACCGCTACGCATCTCGCTGACCTTCCCTTTCGATTACATCATTCCACGGAAAGCCGCAGCAATGCGGCTTTCTTTGTTTACGAGGGCCGCAGCAATGCGGCTTTCTTTGTATCAGACAGCGACTATCCGCCCCAGGGCCTCAAGGAATTCGTCGATTTCGGCAATGCTGTTGTAATGCACGGGACCGACCCGCACGACACCACCCGTCTCGAGAACCCCCAGGGTCCGGGCGACCTCGACCGCGTAGTTGTGGCCGCTCCAAACGTAGATATTTTCCTCGACCAGTGACTCCGCAATGGCATCCGGCGCAAGCGTGCTGTGCGTGAACGAGACGGTAGGCACACGGCGATCCAGAGCGTCCGGCGCTGTGATTCCCTGCACGACCACACCGCCGGTCGCCTGCAAACCCGATATCAGGTGACTGGCTAACGCCTTTTCGTACTCGAACATCAGTGCCATCGCCGCGCGCAGCGCTTCCGGGCGCGCTTGCTTGCCACCCATCGACTGACCAATCCATGCGAAGTAGTCGATAGCAGCGGTGATTCCCGCGAGTCCTTCGTGGCTCTGCGTGCCGGTTTCAAAACACCACGGAATGCTCGAATAGGCTGGCCGAACCTTGTAAGGCTCCAATTGTTCGAGGACCTCGCGTCGACCCCAGAGAACGCCCTGGTGTGGCCCGAAGAACTTGTACGGCGAACACACGAGGAAATCGCAACCGATGGCCTGAACGTCCGTCTCGACATGCGGCACGGACTGCACAGCGTCGATATAAGACAGTGCGCCGGCGGCCCTGGCCTTCTCGCAAATCGTCGTCACGTCATTAAGAGTGCCCGTGAGATTACTTGCACCGCCAACGCAAATGAGGCGCGTGCGGTCCGTGATCAATTCATCGAGCGTGGCCAGATCGAACTCAAACGTCGCTGCGTCGAACTCCAGCCATTTGACTTCCAATTCCAGGTCGCGCGCGAGCAATACCCACGGCCACACGTTTGCGTCGTGGTCCATACGCGAAAGAATGATTTCGTCACCAGGCTGAAACAGCCGACCAATAGAACGCGACAGGTGCAGCGTGATGGTCGTCATATTCTGGCCAAACACGATCTCATCGTGCGACGGCGCGTTGAGAAAATCGGCCATTGCGCTGCGCGCGGACGCAACAATGTCATCGGCTCTCTGTGATGTCGGGAAGTTGCCACCCAGGTTGGCGCTGCTGGTTAGCAGGCAATCGGAAACTGCGGCGGCAACCGACGCGGGTACCTGGGTCCCCGCCGGGTTGTCGAAATAGATACGACGCTGGCCGTCGTCAGTAATCGCCAGGGCCGGAAACTGCGCCCGGACGGCTTCGAGATCAAATGGCATGTGTCAGTCCTGCTCTTTGCCGCCCCACTTCTCGCGGTGCGCATCTTCTGCCTGCTGCCTCACTTTCTGGTGACGGCGCGTCAGCAAAAGGCTATTGGGATCGCAAACCTCGGCCTTGATGATGCCAAGATCACTGGCGGCATCGAACAGACTGGGGTACCAGCGGTCCCAGTTCGGCAATCGAGCCTCGACTTTATCGCGAAGAGTCATGGGCGCAATGTAACCGAGCGCCCCGGGCATGACAACGAAAACGGATTAGTCTTCGAGCATGCTCAATGAAAACATGAGGACAAACAGAATCAGCGCACCCGTCACTATGAGCTGCAGCGATGGCAGGCTGCTTTCCAGCGATGGCACTACCTCAACCGGCAAACTCGACAGCAGCTGGAAAATGCTCTTGAGGAAGCCCACAACGGGCTGAAATGCTATCAGGCCACCCAGGATTGCCGCTGCAGGCAGCGTTATGCGGCGAATCCAGAGCTTGCGCCGGATGCGCCTCACAATCTGTGTGCTGAACCCGTTATCCGCTATCGGCGCCGACTCAAACATCGACTCGAGTAAGCGGTCCTGTTCGTCTTTGATTCGCTCAGCCATGTTGATGATCTTTGATGTCAAAACTCGTCCTGATCTTCTCTTTACCACGAAATATCACTGATTTCACTGTTCCGACCGGCATTGCCATCGATTCGCCAATCTCCCTGTGCGACAGGCCGCAGGCATAAGACATAACCATGATGGCGCGCTCCTCATCGGTCAGTACAGCCAGAAAGCGATCCAGGTCACCTACCTCGTCGGACTCTACCGTGTAACTGCGATCATTCACTTCATTCGCATGCCCGACCTGGTCCAGGATCTCCCCGTAGCGCTTCGATTTCCTTTTTGATTGCAGGAAGGTCGTATAGGCGATCTTCAGCAACCAGCCAATAAACGAACCACGACCCGAGAATGTCAGCAACTTGTCCCACGCGTGGATGAAACAATCCTGCGCCAGATCATCCGCCGTTGTGAAGTCACCGGTCAGCTTGCGCAGGAAATTCCTTACGTGCGACTGGTGGCGGCGAATCAACTCGCCGAAGGCATCCGTATCCTGAGTGGATACGACCCTGGCGACGAGTTGACTATCTTCACACGTGGTCAAGGTACGACTCGCCTAGGCCTCTTTGCCGGTAAAGCGATACAGCAGCAGGTATGCCACGCCAATCGCAAATGGGAAGGCGGCGCCAGCCAGGCAACCACGCAGAGCATCGCCGGACGTGTCCGGAACTGCAAAACCGCAGAGCATGAGGCCAAACGCCAGCGACATCCAGATCATGCCAAGGCGCAAATCCTTGAACTTGCTCGCCTTCGGGTGACCCAGTCTGTCGACGATCTCTGGTGTGAGCTCGTGCCCTTTATCAAGTGCTAGCCGAATCGTCTGCTGCATCGCATCACGGCCACGTTGGCGGAACCAGAATGCCGCGATAAATACGACGGCTATGCTGATGAACATCACGATCGGAATCATTTCTTCAACCACGTTGGTAACTCCCTAAAGTCCAGTTGATCTTGCTTTCACCCGTTAGATGCACGCCGTTGGACGTTTGGATGCAAGATTTTAACTCATTGTTTTTATTGAAGTAACTATAGCACATCGAAGATAGATAGACCCAAAACGCCCGCGCGCCCGTTAACAACGGGCATGAAACTGCTATCCACATTGCGCGACCCGCGCTACTACCAGATCGTCGTCCTGACGACTTTGTTGACCATCGGCATCGTCGTCCTGGACTTCGGTATCCATTGGCAGAACGCCGTGACGATCATGATGACGGCGCAGGCAACCCAGTTCCTGGGAACCCGCCTTGCGGGTCTTCCAAGGTTCGATCCTCTAAGTGCGTTGATCACCTCGCTGTCGCTGACGCTGCTGCTCCGGACCGAGTTAATCGGGCTGGCGGCTGCCGCCGCCGGCATCGCGATAGGCAGCAAGTTCCTGATTCGGGTGCATGGCAAGCACGTCTTCAACCCGGCCAACGTGGCACTCGTTACGCTCATGCTGCTCAGCGATCACGCGTGGGTTTCCTCCGGGCAATGGGGAAGCGCCGCGCTCGGCGCATTTGGTCTCGCCTGCCTGGGGTTTCTTGTCCTGACACGCGCCAAGCGTGCGGAGACGACGATTGCATTCCTGTGCGTCTACGGTGCATTGCTGTTTGGTCGCGCCGTCTGGCTTGGCGATCCGATGTCGATTCCGATGCACCAATTGCAGAACGGCGCCCTCCTCATCTTCGCGTTCTTCATGATCTCGGATCCGAAGACCACGCCAAACACGGCCGTGGGCAGGACACTGTTCGCAACCCTCGTGGCCGCAATCGCGTTCACGATCCAGTTCATTTTTTATCAACCCAATGGCCCGATTCTCGCGCTGATTCTGTCTGCACCGCTGGTGCCGCTCATCGACGCAGTTTTGCAAGGATCGCATTACCGGTGGGAAAAGCCCGGCGCTCGAGCGAGCGCCTCTCTCAAAGGAGTTCAATAATGAGATTGATGATTACCCTCGTCACGGCACTAGTGACCTTCACTGTGACCACGACAGCGCAGGCATTCTGCGGCTTCTATGTCGCGCGCGCCGATACCAGCTTGTTTAATCGCGCCTCCCAGGTTGTGTTGGTTCGAGACGATGACCGGACGGTCATCACGATGGCCAACGACTTTGAAGGAGAAGTCGAAGACTTTGCTGTCGTCATCCCGGTCCCCACAATGATCGAGCGTGAACAGATCAATGTTGGCGATCGCGCCGTCATTCAGCATCTGGATGCCTACACGTCGCCACGCCTCGTCGAATACCACGATCCCGACCCCTGCGCTCGCCATGAAGTCTACGAGATGCTGGGGCGCGACTCCGATTTTCCCGCTGCCGCTAACAAGCAGATGAGAAGTTCTGCGCGCTCGCGCGGCGTTACGATCGAAGCCCAGTACACCGTTGGCGAGTACGACATCCTGATCTTGTCCGCCACTCAGAGTGACGGGTTGATTCGCTGGCTCAACGACAACGACTACAAGATCCCCCAGGGGGCAGAGAGAGTCGTCGACAGCTACCTGAAACAGGACATGCGCTTCTTCGTTGCCAAGGTGAATGTCGAAGAACAGTCCAAGCTCGGTTACAAATACCTGCGCCCGATTCAGGTTGCGTATGAGAGCAACAAGTTCATGCTGCCGATACGGCTCGGCACACTGAACGCCCGGGGTAAGCAGGAGCTGTACGTCTATGCGCTGACACGAACCGGCCGCGTTGAGACGACGAACTACCGTACCGTGAAATTGCCGAGCAATGTCAACGTGCCGGAATTTGTTGATGGCGAGTTCGGGGACTTCTATCGGGCCATGTTTGAGAAGCAAACACTGAAGGAAGACGAGCGCGCGGTATTTCTCGAGTATGCCTGGGACATGGGTTGGTGTGACCCTTGCGCTGCCGACCCTCTAAGCGCGAAGGAACTTCGGCAGCTCGGCGTCTTCTGGCTCGGCAGTAACGGCAAGGAAGGCAAACGCATGTCGCAGCCGCAAGCACAGAATGTTTTTGTTACGAGACTGCATGTCAGTTACGACGCTGAGCACTTTCCGGAGGACCTGATGTTCCAGGAAACCGGCGACCGTACCAACTACCAGGGTCGCTATGTCATTCAGCGCGCCTGGAAAGGTGAGGCCAGTTGCGACATCTCGGAGTACGAGGCCAGCGTGCGCGAACGGCAGGAACGCGAAGCTCAGCAGCTTGCCAACCTCACGGGCTGGGATGTCGACGAGATACGCGGGAAGATACCGTTTGCCGGTGGTGTACAGCCTGAGTCAGGCCGGGACCCCTGGTGGAAGCGGATCTGGAACTAACTGCGTGTTGTATGACGGCTGCTCACTGTTGGCAATCGAGGAAGCACCAGACGTAGCTGCGAGTGCCAGACCGCCGATGATCGCGACGAGCGTGACCCAGTAGAGTATCGGTTTGCCGCCAATAGTCTTGCGTGTAGCCATGATGGTCTCCTTTTAGGGCCGGAAAGACAGGTCCGGTATCGTGTTACCCATACGATGCCGGACCACCCCTTCAGGGTCTGGTCAGAAGACCTCATGTTTTTGTCATTTGGGATCGCGTGGTTTCTTGTTCAGACTTAAACGCTGAATGTCCGCTTATCTCGAAAGCGGCCGCTCAATCACCTCGTTCAGGGAAGTGGCGACCGTCTGAAATCGCCGCCAAAAGCAGACGCTCGATTCCATTCAAGGCGCGATCGGACGTTTACTGGAACCGCTTTCTGATACCGCGCATGAAATTGATCATCATCAGCATAGCAATTCCTATAACGATGAGGGCGATTGCTATGAGCCAGGCCAGTATCTGTGGATAGAGAATAATGAACACGCCGAGTGCGATAAACAGGATTCCAGGAATCATCATCCACAAACCGGAACCAGGTTTCTCCATCATGCCCTTGCAGGTCTCTGCCATAGG
>JAACFG010000232.1 GCA_009937605.1 Gammaproteobacteria bacterium
GCTCACCCGTGAGAGCAGGAAATTACGTTTGGTGGCGGAGGGACCAAACAAAGGTCTGGCAGATCTGAAGGATCTTATCGAAGTCGGCAAGCTCGTTCCCATTGTCGACAGAACCTATCAATTGAGCGAAGTGCCCGAAGCGTTGCGTTACTTCGGAGAAGGATGCCACAAAGGAAAAATCGTAATCACCATGGAAAGCTAGATAAACGCTTTTGGCCGTTAGCGGTGGTCACTCATGAGTTGCCAACAAGTTCGACTTTGGGTTGTGAACTCAATCGGTCGATGCAACACCTAACCTCTAACATGAGGGAGGAGGATGTTGCCCACAAAGCGACCATACGATAGGTGTAAATTTCAGCGTCGCTTATAACCGGAGTCGGCCAGGAACAGCTATCCGAGCAATGTAAAAACCCCCAACAATTTCTAACCAGGGTCACGATGCAATGGGCAGGCTGCTGGAGACAGCCTGGGCAAATCGGAGTAAGGTCAGAACTCTGCGTGGAGGCGGTCATGAACGAGACATGGACTTTGCCAGGACAGATTGCACGACTAGCAACTGAGCGGCCTGATCGCAAGGCGCTCGTCGAGATGGATCCGGATGGTGGCTGGATTTCGACCAGTTGGGGCGAGTACTGGCAGACCGTACGAGACCTCGCGAAAGGTCTGATCTCGCTCGGCATGCAGTCCGGCGATGGCGTCGCGCTCGTCGGTAACAACCGCCGCGACTGGGTGATCTCGCAGATGGGCATCAGCGCCGCAACAGGCGTCCCCGCACCGATCTACGTGACCAGCACCGTTGATCAAATGGCGTACATCGTAAATCACTGCCGCGCCAAGATCGCGATTTGCGACAATCAAGAGCAGCTCCACAAATACCTCTCGGCGCTCGACCGTGGTCTGATCGAACTCGAGCACATCATCACAATGGATGCTCTCGACTGCGAGCACGCGATGGTGACCTCACTTGCCGACATAATCACTAACGGTAGTTTGGAGCTCGATGACGAGCTCGATCGGCGCATGGCCGCAGTCGAGCCTGATGACCTCGCGCTCCTCGTTTACACGTCCGGCACGACCGGTGTCCCCAAGGGCGCCAAATTCACTCACCGCGGGATCGACGCAATGGGACAGGCTTTCATCGAGATCCTTCCGCAAATGCTCGAAATAGAGCCGAGCCGCTATGTCAGTTATCTGCCACTGTGCCACGCCGCTGAGCAGACAGCTACCAACTTCACGGGATTGCGTGCGGCCAGCGAAACTTACTTCTGTCCTGACCTAGCGAAAATCAAAGACTACCTGGTTGCTGCACGCCCGCATTTCTTCTTCGCCGTGCCGCGTGTGTGGGAGAAGTTCGAGGCCGCGCTCAGCGCAAATCTTTCGGCAGCGACCGGGCTCAAAGAAAAGCTTACGACGTGGGCGAGGCGAGTCGAGCTCGACGCAGCTAAGCAATCGATGGAGACAGGTAAAGGAGTCAACACATTCAAACGCCGGATCGCGAACACGCTCGTCATTTCGAAGATCAAGCACGCCATCGGCCTCGACGATCTCATTGCCGCCGCTTCGGGCGCAGCACCGACAGCGCTTTCGACGCTCGAGTTCTTCGCTTCGATCGGCATCCTCATCCATGAGGACTACGGCATGACCGAGGCCACCGGCCTGGCCACGGCGCAACCGTTAGGGATGCCGCGGTTTGGAAGTGTTGGGCAGGCGCTTCCCGGCGTGGAAGTTCGCATCGCGGATGACGGCGAAATCCTTCTCCGTGGGCCCACAATGGTTTCTGGCTACCTGTACATGCCGGACGAGAGTGCGGCGCTAAATGCGGACGACGGCTGGATACGCACAGGCGACCTTGGAGCCGTCGACAAAGATGGGTTTCTCAGCATCACTGGGCGCAAGAAGGACCTATTGATTACCGCGGGGGGCGAGAACGTCGCACCCGCGGAGATGGAAAACCACCTCCAGGGGATTCCGGGAGTCGGTCAAGCCGTCGTGGTTGGCGATCGTCAGCCTTATCTTTGCGCGATCTTGGCGCTCGAAGAAGAGGCGCTCCCCTACCTGTGCAAGGCTGCCGGCGTGCCGGTCGCGCCTCTGGCCGAAATCGCGAGTAACGAGAAGGTCCGCAGCTTCTTGGCTAATCGAGTCGAGTCGGACTGCAACAGGAGGGTGGCCCGTTACCAAACGATAAAGAAATTCGAGGTGCTCCCGCACATGCTGAGCGTCGAAGGAGATGAGCTAACGCCGACCTTGAAGGTCAAGCGAAACATCATCAATGTCAAGTACAAGGAGATCATTGACAGAATGTATGTAGGTCTTGCCTTATAAAATAGGCCACAAGAGTTCTTGAATCTTTCCGCAACGTCTGACCTGTCAAACCTTGTCAGATTCCTTAGAGACAATAGCCGTTTCGGGTCGTTCACGGAAGTCAGCGGGTCAGCCAAGCTAAGTTCTGCTTCTGAGCGGATAGCGGAAGTAAGCGCTTCCGCTCTGCCCTCAACCTGAACTACCCTCAGCCGCCGCATCGTGCAGGCGCTGGAATGCCGCCTTCGGGCAGCGTTCATTTCAAGCGCGGAAAGAACGCGGCCGTACCCAGAACCAGCTCGCGACAACCAGGGCGCCAAAGGCTGTGTAACACACCACG
>JAACFG010000110.1 GCA_009937605.1 Gammaproteobacteria bacterium
CCAAATAAAAAACCGGGGCGGCCATGGCTAGTCGCCCCGGTACTCACAACACAGTTACTTCGTCAGGCAACTTTCACTGTGTGTTTTTCCGCCACCCGGATCTTCGGAAGCGTGACTTTCAGGATTCCTTCCTTCAGTTCGGCGTGGATCTTTTCAGAGTCCACTTCAACAGGCAGGGCAACCGTTCTCGACAGTTTCCCGTAGCCCATCTCATGCCGGTAGAAGTCTTCCTTTTCGTCTTCTTCCTCGAACTCCCTTTCGGCTTCAATCATCAGGCGGTCGCCTGAGATCGTCACCTCAACGTCATCTTTCTCGACGCCGGGTAGTTCCGCACGGACTATGAGCTCCTTGTCGCGGTCGACGATATCCAAACGGAATGCCCGTTCATAGTCGATACCGACCGGCCACTTCCAACCGAGGGGCTCAAACGTCTCCATCCAGCGGCGTGGTGGGAAGTCCTCGAAGAACTCCTCCATGCTGTGGGTGAGAGGCGCAGTCCGTCTTACATCAATCGCCCTTTTATCGGGCTCGATTTTGCGCAGGATTGACATATGACTCACCTCCTTCCCGTACAACACTGGCGAATTTGCGCCAGCACATCATTTATACTCTGATCATGGAATCTGACAATTCGGGCATCCTCGCATTGACACGAATTGTGGATTCTCGGGATTTCTGGAGGGCGTACAAGGGTTGAAAATGATCAACCCGGACGCAAATCATCAGTCTAAATTCGCACAACTGCTTTCAGGAGCTTTTTTGAATGTTTAAACGCATTACGTTGTTCCTGGCCACGAACGTGGCCGTTATCCTGGTGCTGAGTATCGCTCTGCGCCTGTTTGGCGTTGAATCCTACCTGGCGGAGCAAGGCTCGAGCCTGAACGTCGAGGCCTTGCTGATCTTCTCGGCTGTGTTCGGCTTTGGTGGCTCATTTATCTCGCTTGCCATATCCAAGTGGATGGCCAAACGTTCGACCGGTGCCCAGGTCATTACCCAGGCGCGTAACGAGACCGAATCGTGGCTCCTTAATGTCGTAGAACGCCAGGCCCGCCAGGCGGGAATCGAAATGCCTGAGGTGGCTATCTATCCGTCACCGGACATGAACGCTTTCGCTACGGGTGCGCGCCGCAATGCCGCGCTGGTTGCTGTCAGCACCGGCCTCCTGCAGAGCATGCCGAAAGACGAGGTCGAGGCGGTTCTGGCGCACGAGATCTCGCATGTTGCCAACGGTGACATGGTGACGCTCACCCTCGTCCAGGGTGTCGTTAATACTTTCGTGATCTTCCTGTCGCGCGTGGTTGGCTATTTCGTCGACCGGGTTATCCTGAAAAACGAATCAGGACATGGCATCGGCTATTTCGTGACCGTTATCGTTGCCCAGATTGTCCTCGGCATCCTGGCGAGCACGATCGTTATGTGGGTATCGCGCAAGCGTGAGTTCCGCGCCGATGCGGGTTCCGCAGAGCTGAATGGCAACCAGCCGATGATTCGGGCGCTCGAGCGTCTCGGACGTGGGCAGCCCGCAAAGCTACCCGAGCAACTTGCTGCCTTCGGTATTTCAGGCGGTCGCGCCGACGGCTTCAAGAAGCTGTTTATGAGCCATCCGCCAATCCAGGAGAGAGTCGAGGCACTCCAGAGAGGCTAGTCTTTCTTAACTAGTCGTTCTTGACAATAGTCACGAGATCCGCGCCGCGGTTGCCGGCAGATAGTACTGTCAGCTGGTAACCGCGCCACTCGATCGTGTCGCCTTCTGTCGGAATGCGTCCCAACGACTCGGACAGCAGGCCACCGACCGTCGCAACGTCGCTATCTTCGGGCATGTCTTCGCCCAGCATGCGGCAGACACGGTGCAGCTCGGCAGTGCCGAATGCCCTGACGGTGCCATCGGGTCGTTGCCACAAGTCCTCGCTCGGCAGATCCGACTCATCAAAAATATCCCCGATAACTTCCTCGATGACGTCCTCGAGCGTCACGATGCCCTGAAAATCGCCGTATTCGTCGACGATTAGCGCCATGTGTCTGCGTGTCTGGCGAAACGTTCGCAACAAGGAGTCAAGCGCGACCGACTCCGGCACGATAATCGCCTCGTGGACGAGCGGTTGCCAGTGAATCTCCTCCTGTGTTGATCCGACCAGCTGCGACAGAACCTCCTTGGCAAAGACCACGCCGACAACCTCATCGAGATCACCCGTCAACGAATACGGGAAGCGACTGAAGCCGGAGGTAGCGATCGTGCTGAGTACATCACTCCGACTGTCGCCATGGGAGAGACACACGACCTCCTTGCGCGGCACCATGACATTGATAGCGGCGAGCTTCTTGAGTTCCGAAGCCCCGACAATCATCTGCGCGGTTTGCTCACCCACGACGCCCTCACTGTGGCCGATGGCGGCGAGTAAGCGGATCTCATCAAGCGATGTAACCGGACTGGACTTGCTGCCGCGAATAGAGCGGGACACCCACTCGCTGGCGAGCACAAACGGCCTCAGGACAATCGTCAGTGCGCGGATTCCGAGCGCAACGGGTTTCGCCAAACTCTGTGCGTAAGCCACGCCCAGTGTCTTCGGTACGATTTCTGTAAAAAGTAGTACAGCAATCGTGAACACGACCGTGAATACCCAAAGCGAGTCCGAACTGAACGCTTCCGAATAACTCGCGCCGGCCACTGCCGTGCCAATGGTATGCGCTGCCGTATTCGTGATCAGGATCGCCGATATGGGAATGTCGATTCGATCCTTGAACGACTTCAAAATCCGGCCGGACCGCCTGCCCGACTGCGCCAGGACCTCGACCTGTCCCCGACTAAGAGACAACAGCACGGACTCGAAGATCGAGCACATAAAAGACACGATGAGTGCCACCGAAACCGCAACAACAAAAACCTGCATGACGCCCTCCTCTGGCATCTATTGTAGCTATTCTTAAGCGGGCAGACTGACGACGAAGTCCCTGATCCCGTTCAGCAGCATTTGCGTCGCGAGAATGATCAGGATCATGCCCATCAGACGTTCGAGCGCGCGGGCACCGCGCGTACCGAGAACACGCATCAGGAATGGTGATGCGACGAGCAGGACCGTGGTCACGAGCCACGCCAGCCCCAGTGAAATACTCCATTCCATCATTCGATCGGGCTGGCTCGAGCTAAGCAGCAACAGGATAGCAATTGTCGACGGGCCTGCGATCATTGGCACGGCCAACGGCACAAGAAACGGGTCCTCGGCGCCTTCGATCTCGTCGTGCGAAGCCGTTCTCGGGAAGATCATGCGCAACGAAATGATGAACAGCAGGACACCGCCCGCAATACTCAGGGACGGCTGACCCAGGCCGAGAAAACCGAGAATCGCGTTTCCCGTAAACAGGAACAGAAACAGGATCAGCAGCGCGAGGACCAGCTCCCTCGCCATAATTCTCCTACGCCTCGTACTGTCGAACTTTGACAGGATGGCATTAAAGACCGGCACGTTTCCGAGCGGGTCCATGATAAAGAATAGCGTTACCGCGACCGACGCGATTTCGTTCCAGTTCATTTCCGTACTCCCAAAAAAAAAGAAGCCCGACACGAGGTCGGGCTTCAGATCTTGTCGCGGCCATGGCCGCTCCTACAAGAGGATGGGCTTACATCATTCCGCCCATACCACCCATGCCGCCCATTCCGCCCATGTCAGGCATCGGCGGTCCACCGGCATCATCCTGCGGTGCGTCAGCGACCATTGCTTCGGTCGTGAGCAACAGGCCCGATACCGAGGCAGCGTTCTGCAATGCGTAACGCGTCACCTTGGTCGGATCCAGGATGCCAGCTTCGATCATGTCACCGTACTCGCCCGTCGCAGCGTTGTAACCGTAGTTACCCTTGCCTTCAGCAACAGCGTTGAGTACGACACTTGCGTCGCCACCAGCGTTGCGCACGATCTGGCGCAGCGGCTCTTCAATCGCACGTTTCAGGATACTAATACCAACGTTCTGGTCGTCGTTATCGCCGACCAGCTTGGCAATAGCCGTTACGGCACGAATCAGCGCAACTCCACCGCCAGGAACAACGCCTTCCTCTACAGCGGCGCGCGTGGCGTGCAGCGCGTCTTCAACGCGTGCTTTCTTTTCCTTCATCTCAACTTCGGTCGCAGCACCAACCTTGATGACGGCAACACCGCCAGACAGCTTGGCAACACGCTCCTGCAGCTTCTCTTTGTCGTAGTCCGACGAAGACTCTGCAATCTCTGCGTTGATCTGATCAACCCGACCCTTGATGTCAGCGGCCTGGCCGGCGCCATCGATGATCGTCGTAGCTTCCTTCGTGATCTGGATCTTCTTGGCATCGCCGAGATCGTCGATCGTAGCCTTCTCAAGCGACAGACCAACTTCTTCGGAGATAACCTGGCCACCCGTCAGGACCGCGATGTCCTGCAGCATGGCTTTGCGACGATCACCGAAGCCCGGAGCTTTCACAGCGACGACCTTGACGATACCGCGGATGTTGTTAACAACCAGCGTAGCCAGCGCTTCGCCTTCAACATCTTCTGCAATGATCATCAGTGGACGGCCGGCTTTGGCAACGCCCTCGAGGATTGGAAGCAGGTCACGGATGTTCGAGACCTTCTTGTCGTACAGGAGAATCAACGGGTTGTCGTGCTCGACCTGCTGACTGTTTGCGTCGTTGATGAAGTACGGTGAGAGGTAACCACGATCGAACTGCATGCCTTCGACAACGTCCAGTTCGTTGGCAAGACCCGATCCTTCCTCAACCGTAATAACACCTTCCTTGCCGACCTTCTGCATGGCATCGGAGATGATCTCGCCGATTTCCTCGTCAGCGTTAGCCGAGATGCTGCCGACCTGGGCGATTGCATTGTGATCTTCACAAGGCTCCGACAGATCCTGCAGCTCAGCGACGATGGCAGCTGATGCCTTGTCGATACCGCGCTTCAGATCCATCGGGTTCATGCCAGCAGCAACCGACTTCAAGCCTTCGCGCAGGATTGCCTGGGCGAGAACCGTGGCGGTCGTGGTGCCATCACCAGCAACGTCAGATGTCTGGGAAGCAACTTCCTTGACCATCTGCGCACCCATGTTTTCAAATTTGTCTTCGAGCTCGATTTCCTTGGCAACCGATACACCGTCTTTCGTGACAGTCGGAGCACCAAAGCTCTTGTCGAGCACAACATTGCGGCCTTTGGGACCCAGGGTCACCTTAACCGCATTAGCGAGAACGGTAACACCAGCCATCATTTTCTGACGGGCGTCGTCGCCAAAACGTACTTCTTTAGCAGCCATTTCTATATATCCTCTTTAACTTTCGATGACTGCCATGATGTCGTCTTCCTTCATCACGAGCAGTTCTTCGCCTTCAACTTTGACCTCGGTGCCGGCGTATTTGCCGAACAGGACCTGGTCACCAACTTTTACATCGAGAGCGCGGACTTCGCCGTTCTCGAGGATTTTGCCGTTACCGGCAGCTACGATTTCGCCTTTGATCGGCTTTTCGGTCGCAGCGTCAGGGATAACGATTCCGCCAGGCGATGTGCGCTCTTCTTCAGTGCGCTTAACAATGACCCGGTCATGAAGCGGACGCATCTTCATGGTACATTTCTCCTATAAACTATTGATTTAAAACCATATTATGTCGGCTTTCGGACCGCGTATTGTTAGCACTCGGCCGCAAGGAGTGCTAATGATAGGCATGAGGCGCCAAATTTCAAGGGCGATTGTGAGGGAATTTCGAAGAAATCAGACTCAGACCGATGACATCGAGCGCCGGAGGCGTAACAATCGGCATCCCGTTGGGGTCCAAATACCTGAGCCACCCTATGATCAAGACTCTTAAACTACTGTTAGCCCTCGCCCTGGCATCGTCGCTGGGCACGCCCGCGATTGCGCAAGACGAGCTGTTGCCGGCCACCGAGGCCTATAAATACGTCGTGTCCGACACGGGCGACGCGTTCGAGATTGACTGGGCGATCTACAAACACGCCTATCTATACAAGAATAAGCTGTCCTTTGAGAGCGGCACCGCGGGCGTCGTTCTCGGCGAACCGCAATTGCCGGAGGGGATTCCCCATGAGGATGAATTCTTCGGCAAGCAGGACATCTACCGGGATTTCTTTTTTGTCACGATTCCATACACCGTGGACGGCGACCGACCCGCAACAGCGGATCTCATTATCAAGAGCCAGGGCTGCGACGACAACATTGGCATCTGCTACCCGCCGCAGACCTGGACCGAGTCGGTCGAGCTGCGAGACGTAACAGCGTCCAGTGGCAAGGCTGAATTGAAGTTTGGCAATCTCGGCGCCAACAGTGAATTCCCCCCGGTTGACGAGGTGTTCTTCCCGGAAATTTTCGCGGTCGACGGCAACGCTGTTGAAATCGGAATCCGCATCGTCCCGGGCTTCTACATCTACAAAGACAAACTATCTGTCCGGTCGCTGAACGAAGATGCTCAGACGGGTCGTTGGGACCTGCCCAAGGGCAAGATGAAGAACGACGAGTACTTCGGCGATATGGAGGTTTACCTCGACAGTTTCATCGCCCCTCTGGCCATCGCCCGTGCGACACCCGATGCCATGGAGCTCGAGATCGAATTTGGCTACCAGGGCTGCGCTGAAGGCGGTCTTTGTTACATGCCGCAGACCAGGGTGCTCAAGGTCAGCTTGCCCACTGCGACAACCGTAGGTGCTTTGACGGTGACACCCGATGCTCCGGTCAGCGAACAGGCTCGGCTCGCGAACATCATCACGGGTTCGAGTGTATGGGTTGCGGCCGGCCTGTTCTTTCTTGCCGGGCTTGGCCTCGCGTTCACACCCTGCGTCCTGCCAATGGTTCCTATTCTGTCCGGCATCATCGCCGGTGAAGGAGAAGACGTTACGCCGATGCGCGGCTTCACCCTGGCGTTTAGCTACGTCATGGGCATGGCACTTGTTTACACAGGCGCAGGTATCGCGGCGGCTGCCGCTGGCATGCAGTTGCAAGCGACATTCAACCAGCCGTGGATCCTTATCCTGTTCTCGGGTCTGTTTGTCGTGCTGGCACTCGGCATGTTTGGCGTATACGAGTTACAGATGCCGAGCGGCCTTCAGACGAAACTCTCCGGCATAAGCGGCAACCAGAAGAGCGGCACGACAGTGGGTGCATTCATTATGGGTGCGCTTTCGGCACTCATCGTGACAGCCTGCGTCGCGCCGGCATTGATCGCGGCGCTGACCGTGATGGCGCAAACGGGCGACATGCTTCGCAGCGGCAGCGCACTGTTCGCAATGAGCCTTGGCATGGGCGCCCCCTTGCTGCTGGTCGGCGCGGCACAAGGCAAGTTCCTGCCGAAGGCCGGGCCCTGGATGGTCGCTGTCAGGAATGCTTTCGGCTTCATGATGCTGGGCCTCGCCATCTGGATGCTGTCACGCATCTTGCCTGGCGAAGTCACCATGTTGCTGTGGGCAATACTAATCTTCATGACCGGCGTGTTCATGGGCGGCCTGACGACACTGACGAGTGAATCATCCGCAGCGCAAAAGCTCGGCAAAGGATTCGGATTTCTTGCCATTATTTACGGCGTCGTTTTGCTGCTCGGCGCGATGACCGGCGGCAGCAATCCTCTCAAGCCGCTCGCGAGCGTGAACCTGGGCGGCGGCTCGACCATGGTCGCCGAAGCCGAGCACGAATTACCGTTCAAGCGGATCAAGACGGTGGCTGATCTCGACCGTGAGCTCGCTGCAGCCTCGAGCCAGGGCAAGACAGCGTTTCTCGATTTCTATGCGGACTGGTGTGTCTCATGTAAAGAAATGGAGGCCTACACGTTCACAGATGAGGCAGTTCAAGCCACATTGTCGAATACAGTGTGGATTCAGGCGGACGTCACGGCTAACGACGAGGCGGACCAGGAACTCCTGAATCGTTTTGGCGTATTCGGCCCGCCAACCATTATCTTTTTCGGTAGTGACGGCCAGCAGCGCGTGGGTTACGAAGTTGTGGGCTACATGAAAGCAGAAGATTTCGTCGAACACTTGCAACAGGCCCTTGGTACAGCCCAGACTGTAGCCCAACACAACTAAAGGGTTCCACCGTGTCACGAGTCATGCTGATCTTTGCGACGGCGTTGTTTGCCTTGATGGCAGGCGCGTTGTTCTATGCCGCGCGCATTCCTGTCGAAGTCCAGGCCCCTCCACCGCCACAACCGGCGCAACTGGAGGCCGTAACACGTCCGACGTTCACGCTTCCCGACATGGACGGTGTGACGAGAGAACTCTCTGAGTGGGACGGAAAACACCGAATGCTGAATTTCTGGGCGACCTGGTGTGCGCCCTGCCGGCGCGAAATCCCGCTCCTGAAGGAGTTCCAGGCGCAACATGAAGAGAACGGTTTCCAGGTCCTCGGCATCGCGGTCGATTACCCGGAGCAGGTCGCGAGCTACGCGGAAGAAGCGCAATTCAACTACCCGATTCTTCTTGGCCAGCAAGACGCCATGGCCGTCGCAGAATCATCGGGCATCGAATTTATCGGCATGCCGTTCACGATGTTCGTGGCGAAAGACGGCGAGTACGTGGGCGCTTACATCGGCGAACTACACCAGTCCCACCTCGACGACGTGGTGCGCATCCTGACGCTCCTCGACAATGGCGAGATCAACAAGGAAGAGGCCCGCGGCGCATTCGATTTGTTATAAAACTTGCACAAAAATCGGAAAAAAGGGTTAGAATTGCCGCCATCTTCGGCTAAATCGCCAGAACAACAACAAAATGTCCGATTTTCTGCTAATCAACGGCCCTAACCTGAACCTGCTCGGCTCACGCGAGCCCGAGGTGTACGGTGCGGACCGCCTGGCCGATATTGAGGCGCGCTGCGTCGAGGCCGCCAGGACGCTCGGGCATTCATTGCTTTGCTTTCAAAGCAACGCCGAACACGAGCTCATCGATCGCGTCCAACAGGCCGCGATCGATGGGGTCGACTTCATTATCCTGAATCCAGGTGGGTTCACGCACACAAGCGTTGCGCTGCGTGACGCCTTTCTCGCGGTTCAGATTCCGTTTATCGAGATTCACCTGAGCAATACGTTTGCGCGGGAGGATTTTCGGCATAGCAGCTACTTCAGCGATATCGCAAGTAGCTGCCTGTTTGGGTTTGGGGCATACGGCTACGAACTGGCGTTGCAGGCCGCCAGTCAATACGTCGCAAAAGCCGAGGGCTAGACGAGGGCTAGAGATGGATATTAGAAAAGTAAAAAAACTGATTGAATTGCTGGACGATTCTGGCATCGCAGAAATTGAAATTACCGAGGGAGAGGAATCGGTAAGAATCAGCCGTTACTCGGCGAATGCGCCGGCAGCGGTGCCTGTCGCCGCACCTGTCGCTGCAGCACCCGTCGCGGCTGCGCCAGCAGCAGTTGCTGCTGCACCTGCCGCCGCGCCGGCAGAGGTCGCGGAGGAGGATGGCTTCGAAGTAACAGCACCGATGGTCGGCACGTTCTACGCCTCGTCGTCACCTGGCGCCGCCCCCTACATCCAGGTCGGTGATCGCATCAATGAAGGCGACACGCTTTGCATTATTGAAGCGATGAAGATGATGAACCAGATCGAAGCGGACGTTTCCGGCGTCGTGAAATCGATCCGTATCCAGAATGGCGAGCCGGTCGAGTTTGGGCAGGTGTTGTTCGTCATCGACCAACGTCAGGGTGACTAAGCGAGACCGTCAACATGCTGGATAAAATTGTAATTGCAAATCGCGGCGAGATCGCATTACGCATCCTGCGAGCCTGCCGCGAGATGGGCATCAAGACCGTTGCGGTTCATTCAACCGCCGATAACAACCTGAAGCACGTGCTGCTAGCGGACGAAACAGTCTGTATCGGGCCACCTCAGTCCGTTGACAGCTACCTCAACATGCCGGCCATCATCAGTGCTGCAGAGGTAACTGACGCAACCGGCATTCACCCGGGCTATGGCTTCCTTTCAGAGAACGCCGATTTTGCGGAACGGTGTGAGTCCAGTGGATTCACGTTTGTCGGACCGAAGGCCGACGCCATTCGTCTGATGGGTGACAAGGTTTCGGCTATCCGAGCGATGAAAGCCGCCGGTGTTCCCTGCGTGCCTGGCTCGGACGGCCCGTTGGGTGACGACCCCGATGAGAACCATCGCCTTGCGAGAGAAATCGGCTACCCAATTATCATCAAGGCGACTGCTGGCGGCGGCGGCCGCGGCATGCGCGTTGTGCATTCCGAGGCGTCGCTGACTTCAGCGATCACGGTCACCAAGGCTGAGGCGCGAGCCGGGTTCGGCAATGATGTCGTCTACATGGAGAAGTTCCTCGAGAAACCGAGGCACATCGAATTCCAGGTGCTTGCCGACACACACGGCAACGCGATTCACCTCGGCGAACGCGACTGCTCGATGCAGCGTCGCCACCAGAAGGTCGTCGAGGAAGCACCTGCGCCGGGCATCACCGAAGAACAGCGCAACGAAATCGGCATGCGCTGCGTCAATGCCTGTCTCGATATGGGCTACCGCAGTGCCGGCACGTTCGAGTTCCTGTACCAGGATGGCGAGTTCTACTTCATCGAAAT
>JAACFG010000111.1 GCA_009937605.1 Gammaproteobacteria bacterium
CCAGGTCGACATACGACCCTGAGGGCTACCTGTGAGCAAACCAAACATCGAGTTCATTGCAGACCTTGAGACGATCGTCAAAGACAGGCTCAACACGGGCAGCGATGCCAGTTATACGGCGCGCCTCGCCTCCGCTGGCACCAAACGCATCGCCCAGAAAGTAGGCGAAGAAGGCGTGGAACTGGCATTGGCAGCTACCGCGGGTGATCAGCAGGAGGTCATCGATGAAGCCGCGGACCTCATCTACCACCTCGTTGTTCTGCTGGCCGATGCCGGGCTAAGCCTTGAGGACATTGCGCTGCGTCTCGAATCTCGCCACAGCCCATAGGCTCATCACGAGATATACGTATTGCGATCATGGCGTAGCGATTGGATAGTCACGCCAATCCGATTGTTAGAGGAGACTCCTGATGAGTTCATTCCATTGGCTGCGCGCCTTTCTTATCCTCCTGGTCACCTGTGCCGTTGTCCTTCTCCTGTCGTCTCCGGCGTTTGCCGAGGGCCAGGGGCACCATGGCATGCACGGGAAGCATCATCAGTGTCCAAGTTACTCGGACCTGGACGCAAACGCTGACGACGCTGTTACATCTGAGGAGTTCTATGCGTTTCGGGCCGAGCGCATGGCCGCAAGGGCTGAAGCCGGGGGTAAAATGAAAAACGCTAGCAATGCCCCGACCTTCGAGGATCTCGACCTGGATGGCGACGGCACTTTGTCTGCCGAGGAGTTTGCTGAGCACCATTCACAGTGCCCGATGAACAAGAAGCAGACGGAAGCGGCTACGACAGAGTAGCGAAAGGCGTTGCTGCGGCCGGGCCTTGAGTTCAGGGACGTGGACGCCCAAAAGCCTAGATGACGATTTCCCTGGCGACATCGCGCATGTTGTAGCGTGAACTCATGACATAGCCGTAAGCGCCCGCATTGGCAATCAGGATGACATCGCCTTCTTCGGTGGGTGGTAACAGGCGGTCGCTCCCGAGACGATCGCCTGTTTCGCAAATTGGACCAACGATCGTTACTGTTTCACTGGGCGCCTCGTCCGCCCGCGTCAAGTTGACGATCTCGTGGTACGCACCGTACAGAGCCGGCCGGATCAGCGAATTCATGCCGGTGCCCACACCAACGTAGCGCATTTCGCCCTTGCCCTTGGTTTGCGTCACGCGTGTCAGCAGAACCCCGGCCTGCGCGACAATGTAGCGTCCTGGTTCCAGCCAGAGCTTGTACCTGGGATACGCCTGTTTGATCTCGGCCAGCGTCTCATCGACCGTCGATAAATCTATCGGCTTGTCGCCGGGTTTTTCCGGTACGCCCAGGCCACCACCAAGGTCAATCGTCTCTACGCCAGGGAACTGTTCTGCGATCTGGACCAGTTCACCCGCAACCGTTCGCCAGTTATTCGGGTCAAGGATTCCGCTGCCACTGTGTGCGTGAATGCCCACTACCTCGGCGCCGGCTGCGGCGACCAGGTTCCTGAGTTCGGCAACCTCGAAGCGCGGTATGCCGAACTTGGCATGCACGCCGGCAGTCTTCACGTGCTCGTGGTGCCCCCGGCCCTGGCCCGGGTCGATCCGGACGAACAACGCTTGCCCCTTGAACAGGTCCGGCCAGGCCTGCAATGGATACAGGTTATCCAGCGTCACCTGCAAGCCTCTTTCGATCGCCCAGCCGTACTCGTCACGCGCTGCGAAATTCGGCGTAAACAGGATGCGCTTTTCATCGAGATCGGGAATAATTTCCTCGAGCCACTCGACTTCGCCGGGTGAAACACACTCAAAATCCACGCCGTTCGAGTCCAGCGCCTTTATCAGGTCAGCGTTAAAGTTGGCTTTGACCGCGTAGAGAATACGGTCGACGTTCTTGAGTCGCGTGAGCCTCTCGGCCGCACCGATGACGGTAGCTCGGTCATACACGTACGCATTCGCATGGGACTCCGCGATCCCAAGGAGTTCGGCGCGTTTCTTCATCCACCACGTGTCGCCCGCTCGTACCGCGGCTTCGTCACCGGCGAACAGGCGTTCCCAGCTCTGGCCAAATACCTTCGACGGCCCCTTCCGAATGATTGATGCGTGCAGCTTCGAAACAAGCCTGGGACCCTGTTGCTTGTCCACGACGAAACTCAGGTTCAGGTCATTGGCCGCCTGTGATACCAGGTGAATACGCTCTTCCTCGAACACCTCCAGCGCAGGCCCCATCCGAGGCATGATCGTACGAATCTTGCGGCCGACCAGGCTGACGGCGGAACACTTGGAGATCACGCTGACGCGACACAGCTTTTCGAGGTCAAAGACCAGCGCTTCCTCTACATCGTCCGCAAGCATGCCATCGCTCGTATCGATAGAAACGGTCACATTGGTCTCGGACGTCGACACCAGGTCCACGGATACACCGTTTTCGGCAAATGCCGCGAACGCCTTGGCAAGGAACCCGACTTCATGCCACATCCCGACCGTTGTCATGGAAACGAGCGTCAGGCCATCACGTATGCATATACCTTTAACCTGCGGCTCGACTTCTTCCGTGACCGACGAGATAACGGTGCCCGCAATCTCCGGTGTCGCAGTACTGCGTATGAAAATCGGAATGCCATAGTCGCGGACCGGCGAGATGCAACGTGGGTGCAGGACGGAGCTGCCCGCAGAGGCGAGCTCCTGTGCTTCATCGTAGTGGAGCCCCATGAGCAGTCGCGCGGACGGCACCACTCTTGGGTCGGCGGTAAACATGCCGGGGACATCCGTCCAGATTTCAAGCCGTCTTGCCTGCAATCGGGCCGCAAAGTAGGCGGCCGACGTATCGGAGCCGCCACGACCGAGAAGGACTGTCTCGCCGGCACTGTTCCGCGCAATGAACCCCTGGGTGAAAATAATGCCGCCCTGTTTGACCAGCCTGGCGTCTAACGACGAGTCTGGTGAGTAGTCGCAGGTAGCCGCCAGGTAGGAGGTGATGGGATTGCTTCCCGGTCGCGACCAACTGGTCAGCAGGTCGCGCGCATCGAGCCAGTTGGCAGGCAGGCCCTGCGTCTCGAGAAATGCGGCGCCCAACAAGGTGGACATCAGTTCTCCGAGCGCCATCACCCGAACGCGCACGCGAACGCTCACTTCCTTGACCAATCGCACGCCTGCGACGAGTTGCTCGAGTTCGTGCATGCGCTCCTCGAGCATGGCCGGGCCGTCGAGCCCAAGCGCGTCCGCCAGGTCGTAGTGCTGTTTCCGAATACGCTCGAGCTGATCCGTCGGATCCCCGGCAACCGCACCCGCGAGTACCTCCTCGAGCGCGTTCGAGACACCCTGGAGCGCGGAGTGAACTACAACAGGTTGGAGCCCGGCGTCCAGCCTTGCCCGGAGCAGCGCGGCAATGGTCTGCCAATTTTCGGCGCTCGACACGCTGGTGCCGCCGAACTTCATGACGACCCACCGGGATTCGGCTATTTCATCGGGCGCACCCAATACGGCGCTTTCCTCGAATTCTGCCTCTGTGACTTTCGCGATCATTCAGTTCCTTGAACGAGCACTGCAAAAAAAAACCCGCGAGGAAGATCCCGGCGGGTTCGTTGACAATGTCCGAGCTTTATTACTAGCCGGTACAGTTGCCATTCGCACCCACGTGCCTCTGGCGCGCCATGTATTTTATGTATTCTTCCATATCGGGCAAGCCGATAAGTTGGCACTTCACGTGGATGTCAGAAAAATTCATCGTCGAAGTAAAACGGACCTGACCCAGAAGGTCAAGTCCACTCTGGCGGAATTGTCGTGGCGCCCTCCGATGCTGAGGACACTTCGTTTCGATATTTGGCCAGGACACCCCGTTTTACGGGCGATTCGGGCCGCTGCCAGGCCTGCCGACGCCGCTCGAGCTCATCGTCGCTGGCACCGACGCTGATTTCCTTGCTCCCGGCGTCGATTCGGATGGTATCCCCGTCCTCCACCAGGGCGATCGGACCGCCAACGGCCGCTTCCGGGGACACGTGCCCCACGACAAAGCCGTGGCTGCCACCGGAAAACCGTCCGTCCGTGATCAACGCGACGTCCGAACCAAGGCCTTTACCCATGATGGCACCGGTTGGGCTCAGCATTTCGCGCATTCCCGGCGCGCCTTTCGGCCCCTCGTAACGAATCACGAGGACGTCACCGGCCCTGATCGAATCGTCCAGAATTGCCTGCAGCGCGTCTTCTTCCGAATGAAAAACGCGCGCTGAACCTTCAAACCGGAGACCTTCCTTGCCCGTGATCTTTGCAACTGAGCCATCGGGCGCAAGATTGCCGTAGAGAATGGCCAGGTGGCTGTCTTCCTTGATCGGGTTATCGAAGCCTCGCACGATGTCCTGGCCGTCCGGGTAATCTGCGACCTCTGCAAGATTCTCAGCAAGCGTCTTCCCGGTGACGGTCATGCAGCTTCCGTGCAGCAGTCTTTTGTCCAGCATCCGCTTCATCAGTGGCTGAATTCCGCCAATGTCAATCAACTCAGACATCAGGTATTTACCGCTTGGCTTGACGTCGGCAAGGACGGGCACACGCGCGCCAATTTCGGTGAAATCATCGAGCGAAAGCGGCACTTCGGCCTCTCGCGCAATCGCCAACAGATGCAACACCGCGTTCGTCGAGCCACCCAGGGCAATAACGACAGCGATGGCATTCTCAAAGGCTTCCCTCGTCATGATGTCGAGCGGCTTGATATCTTCCCGCACGAGGTTCAGCACCGCTTCGCCGGCACGGTGGCAGTCATTGATCTTCTGTTCTGAGACAGCCTCCTGGGCGGAGCTGTTCGCCAGGCTCATGCCAAGAGCCTCGATTGCGGACGCCATGGTGTTAGCCGTGTACATCCCACCACAAGCTCCGGGACCCGGGATTGCGGTCCGTTCGACCTCGAGTAGTTCCTCGTCTGAAATCTTGCCACCCGCTTTGGCACCGACCGCCTCGAATACCGAGACGATATCGCGTCGCTTGGCACCCGGCTTGATCGTGCCGCCGTAGACGAATACGGATGGACGATTGAGGCGAGCCATCGCCATTACGCAGGCTGGCATGTTCTTGTCGCAGCCGCCGATGGCGACCACGCCATCGAAACCCTCAGCACCCACAACGGCTTCAATAGAGTCGGCGATGATCTCACGCGATACGAGCGAATATCGCATGCCCGGAGTTCCCATCGAGATACCATCCGAGACGCTGATCGTATTGAATACGACACCCTTGCCGCCCGCCTCGTCCGCACCTTTGGCCGCTTCCTCGGCAAGACCGCCGATGTGCATATTGCAGGGTGTCACCATACTCCAGGTTGATGCGATGCCTATCTGTGGACGCTCGAAATCCTGCTCCGTGAATCCAACGGCGCGCAGCATTGCGCGGCTGGGTGCCTGCTCAACGCCGTCAACGACGACGCGCGAATAGCGTCGCAGTTCCTTGTCACTCATGGTTTTTCTGCTCCGTGGTGTGTACGGAATACCCTGCAGGGCCGGAGCGGCAGTCTATCAGCAATTCACGCGATAATTCATCGTGAGATTGGGTGCTCTCTTACTCGTCGTCGCGGATCATGATCGCGATGTTGGGAGAGAGATTGGGTGGACGGGTTTCCGTGTCAACATCCAGCTTGACGACGAAAGCTTCATCACCCTCAGCTCGCGTATCCTGAACGAGCGGGATGAGCAGTCGCGCCGAGCGTTGCCCCGGACCAAATGAGATGGAATAGCTTCCCGGTGCAAAATAGTCTTCGCCTTCAGTGGCGGTCAGTCCTTCCACCGAGTACGCGACCTCAACAGACGTAGTATCGGGATTAAAACGCACGATATCGATCTGCACAGCCGGGTCGGCCTCACTCACGGATACCTGGGTCGCCGCAAAGGCAATCGTGTTATCCGGCATCCTACCTTCAAACGAGCGCTGGTCGTCGTCCTCTATCTTAACGTTGACGATTGCGAACTCGGATTCGGCACTGTCAGCAAGTCGCAGTCGCAGGGTCGATAGCTGGTCCGGCTCCCGGCGTGGATCGGATGCCGCCGTCAATGTAATTCGTGCCCGCTCCTGGCCTGGTGGGAAGGTCAGCAGGCCGGCATTCGATAATGCGTACTGGCCGGAGCCCCAGGGAGAGCGATTGCCACTAAAGCCAATTTCCTCAAGGCGCAATGTCAGCGGCGTATCAACCGACCCTTCGCGGACAAAATCGATAATCAGTGGGTCGGCATCCTCGCGCAGGACAACCTCAGTAGGATTCCCCGCGTCCCTGTCGACAGAAAACCTGACAATAGTGGCTGGCGGCGTGAGCTTCGAGAAGTCCACGAGGTTCTCATACTGAACGACGGGCTCCGCCGCAACGACCTCAAGATCTTCAGCAGACGCCTCGGTCTCCATTCCGGCGGGATCGTCTTCCACGGCAACGGGTTCGGCAACGGCAGGCTCATCAACCTGGGGAGCGTTTACGGCCGGATCTTCGGCGGGCTGGTCGTCCACGGTGACCATCTCTGGTTCGGGTTCAACCTCGAGGTTCTCAATAATGGGTTCAGGACCCGCAATGTCCTTTACTTCGGCAATGCCAGCAAACTGATCGATATAAGCATCCAGGTAGCCGAGCTGTTTCGCGCCAATTCCGACCAGGCCGAGAGCAACGGCGATAATCGCGATCCACTTGCCCGGGGAGCCGCCGTCATTGTCTGCTGCAAATCGATCCGGCGCCTCGAAGCTGATCGTGTCCTCGCTAACGCTAACCTCTTTGACGCCCAGTTCATCAAGGAACTCGCGAACGGATTGAAAGCGAGTAACGCGCGAGTATGACAAAGCCTTTTTCAACGCCTTCCACTGGCTATTGCTGAGATTCTGCGGTCGCTGCGGCTTCATCGCTTCCTGTGATGCTTCCGCAGCATTGCGAGGGCCAAATACTCGATAACCGGCTGCAAGCCTGTACAGCAGGCAAGCGAGAGAGAATACATCGTCGCTCGCGACAGGCTCTTCACCCCCGAGCACCTGCATACTTGAGTACGCCGGCGTCAGCGCCCCGAGTACACCGGGATCGAAGTCAGTTCCACCCTGTCTCTGCCGCACACGCGCGACACCAAAGTCGAAAAGCTTCGCATCCCCGTTGGGCAAAACCATGATGTTGCCGGGCTTGATGTCAGCGTGAACGATGCCGCAGCGATGTGCATAGTCGAGGGCATCACCAATCTGGTGCACGATCCTGAATGCCGCTTCCAGGTCGATACTGCGCGCATCGGCAGAGTCGAGAATGTCGGCAAGCGTTCGACCTTCGAGCCACTCGAGAATCAGGAAATACAGATCATCGTCCCGGTCGAGGTCGATGAAACGCACGATATTTTGATGTACGAGGCAACGGGTCTTGGCGGCTTCCTGTTGCAGTGCACGCAGCGCTTGCCCGTCTTCAGCCAACTCAGGCGAGAGTATCTTGATCGCGACGTTCGCTTGTTCGGTACCGGCCTCGGCCAGTCGACGGTCGAGGGCCTTGTAGACCTCCCCCATGCTGCCGCCCGAAACTTTTTCCTGGAGCAGGAAGCGATCCCGGAGTACCGAACCGACCTGGGCGCGTGCGGCGCCTGGGGAATCCGGCACAAGATTGGCGGGAATGATCGTCGTCGCACCGAATTTATCCTCACCCGACGGTTCCGCCGCTGCGGGTTCCGCGGCCGTTGCCGGCGGTACCTTGGGTTTCGGTGTTGGCGGTACCGCTGCCTGCTCAGGGGGCACTTTTCCTGAGGAATAGCCGTCGAGCATCGATTTGACGAGCTGGAATGTCTCCTTGCGCAGGCTTCCCGCTTCGTAACGTTCCTGTAGAACACGCCGAATCTCGGCCTCACTGCTGCCATTGGACGCCATCAAGGCGCCAATTCCACTCTGGATATCGGCGAGCATATCGACATCATTGGCCGTATCAGCAAGCCTGTCATCGAAGCTTGCGAGCTGGTCGGCGAACCTGTCGCGAATTTTGTCGGATTCTGTACTCATCTCTAACGGCGAATTTTACAGCCATTATCAAGTGTTAATCCGGAACTGGTCGTCAAATTACCTTGCCCGGATTGAGGATACTGGCGGGATCCAGCGTATTTTTGAGCTTTCGCATCAGCTCGTACTCCGGGCCCGCACGATACTCCGCCAGGTAGGGGCGTTTCAGCCGCCCGACGCCGTGCTCCGCGCTGAAGCTGCCGCCAAGCTCGGCAACGAGATCGTAGATCGCTCCGGTAATCCTTTTACCCTCGCTGGCAAACTCTTCTGAATCGATACTGTGCGGCAACGACACGTTGTAGTGGAGATTCCCGTCACCGACGTGTCCGAAGGCGACCAGTGTCGCATCCGGGCGCAATTCCTCGAGCAATTCGTCACCCCGCGACAGAAATTCCTGCATTCTCGATACAGGAACCGAAATGTCGTGTTTGAGCGCTTTTCCAGCCTGCCGTTCGGCCTCCGAAATCGAATGCCGCAGGCGCCAGAGCCTGTCGACCTCCGCCGAATTCTTCGCGATCACGGCATCCAGGACCATTCCTTCTTCGACGGCTTCCATGAGAGCCTCCTCAAGATGGCCCGGCCCATCGCCTGTTGCCGCCTCAAGGAGCACATACCACGGGTAATCGCCATCAAAAGGCAGGCCCGCGTCCGGGATGTAGCGATCGACCAGACCGAAGACATAATCGGACACCAGCTCGAAGGTCTGCACACGTTCCGGAAAGTGCTGCTGCAGTTTCCCAAGGAGTGACACCGACGTCCCCGATGACGGGATAGCCACCAGGGCAGTAGTCAATTGGCCAGGATCCGGGAAGAGGCGTAACGCAGCTCCCGTGATGATACCGAGCGTTCCCTCGCTGCCTATGAACAGCTGCTTCAGGTCGTAACCGGCCGTATCTTTGCGCAGCGAACGCAGGCTGTTCAGGACGGTGCCATCGGCAAGTACGACCTCCAGACCCAACACCAATGCACGTGCGGTCCCATATCGAATGACATTCAGCCCGCCGGCATCAGTCGCGATATTGCCGCCGATTTGGCAACTGCCTTCGGCGCCGAGGCTCAAAGGAAAACAACACCCGGCATCGTGTGCCGCCTCCTGAATCGTCTGCAAGATGCAGCCCGCATCGACCTCTATCGAGAAATTGTCTGCATCGATCGCGCGGATGCGGTTCATGCGCGCCAATGACAACAATATTTGAGTGCCGGACTCGTCTGGTATGCCGCCAGCGCACATGCTCGTATTGCCGCCCTGGGGAACAATGCCTGTACTTGCCTCTGCGCACGCGGCGACCACCTGGGAGACCTCGCTCGTGGACGCGGGCATGATCATGAGGGGTGTTCTGCCGATGAACTGGCCACGCCATTCATTCACGTGTGGCTCCAGCGCATCCGAATCGCTGATCCAACCTTTTGGGCCGACAATGGCTTTGAGTTGCTCAAGCAGTTGGTTCACTGAAAAATCGCCTGTCTCTCGAACGTGTCCCAATCGATATTACTACCGCACATAACCAGCACCACACGTTTTCCCTGGAGCTCTTTGCGCAGCGGCCCGAGCAATGCGGCGGTACTCGCCACACACGCCGGCTCGACGGCGATCTTCATATGCTTGAACAGGAACCCCATGGTGTGTCGCAGTTGCATGTCGTCAACGAGGACAAGACGATCAACGTTCTCCTCGGTCAATGCAAAGGAATACGGCATCGCGAAGGGCGCACCGAGGCTATCGGCGATTGTCTCAACCTTGTCAATGCTCTGCGGTGTACCCGACGCCCGGCTCCGATGCATTGAGTCAGCACCAACGGGTTCCACGCCAATGATCTCGCACTTGGGTCGCAGCTGCTTTACGGCATTGGCGATGCCACCGATCAATCCTCCCCCACCTATCGGGACGACCAACGTGTCGAACTCTCCCGCCTGTTCGCAGATTTCCAGCCCGACCGTACCGGTACCGAGCGCGACCGCCGGCCCTTCGAAGGGATGGACGAAGAAGCGACCTTCCTCCTTTTGAATTTGCTCCGCCACCTCAAAGGCCTCATGCACGTCTTCTGCAAGCACGACATCCGCGCCGAAGGATTTGCAGGCGGCCACCCGCGAGGGATTAGCGGAACTGGTCATCACCACCTTGGCAGTCGTACCCAACACCTGGGCAGCGAATGCCGTCGCGATCGCATGATTGCCGGCGCTAACAGCTGTGACACCCGCCGCAAGTTGCTTCTCATCCAGCCCATGTAACGTTGCGAGCGCTCCACGCGCCTTGAACGTGCCCGTCCGTTGCAGGAACTCGAGTTTCGCGTGCACCGAAGTACCTGCACCGACGGCCTGTTCGATAGCCGCGCAGCGCAACATCGGAGTTGTGATCGTCTCTTCCGTGAGTTGCTCACGCAAGGCACGAATTTCGTTGATGTCTGGTCCTGTCACTGTCATTTGTTATGTAAAATCGATGACTGTAGTTATAACACTTGCGCTGTATAGCAGAGTTGATTAGGTTGGGTTGGGCGAACTGTGGCAGAGATTGCAGTTTCGCGAAAGTCGCTGCGGGCAAA
>JAACFG010000112.1 GCA_009937605.1 Gammaproteobacteria bacterium
CTGCGTGAAGAACGTGGCGACGGCATCGTTGTATTCAACCAGTTTGAAGAATTTGGCAATGCCATCTGGCACTACCAGATGACAGGCTCGATTATTGACGAGATTTTCAGCAATCACTTCGCCGATGGGCACCGCCTGTCGGGCTATGTCAGCGCGACGGGATCCGCGGGTACGATCGCCGCTGGCGATTTCCTGCGCACCAAACACCCCGACGTCCGCATCGTCGCAACGGAGGCGTTGCAGTGCCCGACCTTGCTGCAATTCGGATTTGGCGAACATCGAATTGAGGGAATCGGCGACAAGCATGTTCCCTGGATACACAACGTGCGTAACACGAATTTCGTTGCGGCAGTGGATGACGAGCAGACCATGCAACTCATGCGCCTGTTCAATGAGCCGGAAGGCCAGGACTGCCTGCGTCGCGAGGGTGTGGGCGACGAGACGCTCGACGCACTGGGTCAAATCGGAATTTCGGGCATTTGCAATCTTGTCGCCAGTATCAAGGCGGCTCGCTACTACGACATGGACGGTCGCGATGTGATTTTCACCCCGTTAACCGACTCCATGGAATTGTACTCATCGCGAATGGTGGAAATGCAGGATGCTCACGGTTCCTATACAAGCCATCTTGCCGATCAGCATTTCGGTCGCTACCTGCAGGGCGCGACCACCGATCACGTTCGTGAGCTGGGCTACGCCGAGCAAAAAGCGCTGCACAACTTCAAGTATTTCACCTGGGTCGAACAGCAGGGACGCAATTCCGATGAACTGCGCGAGCTGTGGGACCCGGATTTCTGGCACGAGATCTTCTCGCAGGATGTCGTCGACGAATGGGATCGCCTGATCGATGCATTCAATGAGGGCGGAGATAAGCAATGAGCAGTACCTATTACAACGCGGCGGTGGCTATCAAGCCGGACCTCGTAAAATTCATGCAGGACATCATTCGCATACCCTCGTTGAGTTCGGAGGAAGGCGCTGTCGTTGAACGCATACGCGACGAAATGCTGCGCATAGGCTATGACGAAGTCACGATCGATCCGATGGGCAATGTGATTGGCCGCATTGGCTCGGGTCCGCGAGTTATCGCATTCGATGGCCATGTCGACACGGTCGACGTTGGCGACCCGGAGCTGTGGGATCGCGACCCGCACTCCGGCGATATCGAAGGCGATATTCTCTACGGGCGCGGCACGAGCGACATGAAAGGCGGCGTGGCGTCGAGCGTGTATGCCGGCGCGTTGCTCAAGCAGCACGGCATACCCGACAACGTCACGGTCTACGTAACCGGCACCGTCCAGGAGGAAGACTGTGACGGACTCTGCTGGCAGTACATCGTCAACGAGGACGGGCTGCGGCCTGATCTCGTCGTCATCACCGAGCCAACGAGCCTGCGGATCTATCGCGGCCACCGTGGCAGGATGGAAATGGAGGTCCACACGTCCGGCGTTTCCTGTCACGGCTCCGCGCCTGAGCGTGGCGACAATGCGGTGTACAAAATGGCCGGCATCATTGCCGACATCGAGAAGCTCAACGAGAATCTCCAACCGCGTGAACCACTTGGCAAAGGCACAGTAACAATTAGCGAGATTCGCTCTACATCGCCCAGTCTGTGCGCGGTGGCAGATGGCTGCACGATTCACCTGGACCGGCGCCTGACAATCGATGAAACCGAAGAGACCTCGGTCGCCGAAATCCTCGCCCTGCCCTCGGTCAGAGCCGCGGATGCCACGGTGACTGTGCTCGACTACGCCGTACCGAGCCATACCGGGCTGACATATCCAACCCGCAAGTATTACCCGACGTGGGAAATGCCGGAGAATGAACCGGAAGTTCAGGCTGCGATGACCGCGTACCGCGCGGCGTTCGGCAAGGAGCCCGAAGTCGGCCACTGGACGTTCAGCACCAATGGCGTTGCCACCGCCGGGATGCACCATATCCCGACCGTCGGCTTCGGCCCGGGACACGAACACTTTGCACACGCACCTAATGAGCAGACGGAAATCGAGCACCTCGTGTGCTGTGCCGCTTTCTATTCAGCCCTCGTCGACGAGTTCGCGCGGGGATAGCCCAGGAGAAACATGATGACCCGCGAAGCCAAACCGATACCCGGCCACATGAAAGGCCGCGACTGGCTGATGACGCAGGACTGGTCAGACGAAGAGATCGAGCTGGCGCTCGACACGGCAGATTGTCTTAAAGACGAGTTCAAGAGCGGTGTCCCGACCCTGCATCTGCCACACAAGTCGGCGTTCCTGATTTTCTTCGACAAGTCCACGCGCACGCGTAACTCCTTCGAAGCCGGTATGACCCAGCTCGGCGGTCACGCGCATTTCATCGATTCGGAAACATCGCAGATCGCACACGGTGAGAGCCCGAAAGACATGGGTACGATTCTGTCGACCTACGGCCACGGCATCATGATCCGGCACGATCTCGTGCCCGGCGAAGGTCAGTCCTACATGCGCGACGTCGCGCAGCACGCGTCGATACCGGTTATCAACATGCAATGCGATATTGACCACCCTTGCCAGACGCTTGCAGACCTCATGACTATTCGTGAAGAGTTCGGTAAGAACTTGAAAGATCTAAAAATTGCTGTTTCCTGGGCTTATGCGCCCAGCTACGTAAAACCCATGTCGGTGCCCCAGGGGCTGATCATGCTCATGACGCGTTTCGGCATGAATGTGACGCTGGCTCACCCACCCGAATACGCACTGATGGACGAGCCGATGCAGCTCGCCCGCGATAACGCGGCGCGTTCCGGCGGCCACTTTGAGGTGGTCGACAACATGGAGGATGCGTTCGCGGATGCGGACATCGTGTACCCGAAGAGTTGGGGTGTGGAGTCACTCTTTAGCCAGCCTGAAGAGGCCATGAAGGTAGCGCAGCAATACCGTCACTGGATCTGCGACGAAACGATGATGGCGCGCGCAAATGAACGTGCCATCTACATGCATTGCCTGCCGGCGGACCGCAATTACGAAGTCACAGATGCGGTTATCGACGGTCCTCAGTCGCGCGTTTACCCGGAAGCCGAGAATCGGCTGCATACGGCCAAAGCACTCATGGCCCTGACGATGTAAGAAGCTTATGAATGTTCCAGACAACGCACCCCTGGTCGTTATCGCCATTGGCGGTAATTCACTGATAACGGACCCCGAACACATGGGCGTCCTTGATCAATACCGCGCGGCAGGCGAAACCGCGCACTACATCGTGCCGCTCATCAAGCAGGGCTACCGGGTTCTCGTAACGCATGGCAATGGTCCGCAGGTTGGCTTCATCCTGCTGCGTTCTGAACTCGCGCGCGATGTCATTCACCAGGTACCGCTCGCGAATTGCGTTGCTGATACGCAGGGATCCATCGGCCTGCAAATCGCACAGAGTCTGCAAAACGAATTCCTGGATCAAGGTGTGCAGCAGGCGGTTACAGCCATCGTCACGCAGTGCGTCGTCGACGAGTATGACCCCAGCTTCAATCATCCAAGCAAACCCATCGGCCCTTTCATGAGTGAGGAAGAAGCCAGGCAGCGCGAAAAAGAAGACGGCTGGGTCATCGGCGAAGATGCCGGCCGCGGATGGCGTCGACTTGTGCCATCGCCGGAACCCCTCGAGATCATCGAACTGCCAGCGATCCGCACCTTGCTCGACGTCGGCACGCTCGTCATTGCGGCCGGTGGCGGTGGTATCCCGGTTATCTACAGGCAAGATGGCGAATTGCGACCCCGCCCGGCCGTAATCGACAAGGATGCCGCCTCCTGCCTGCTGGCCTGCGAGCTCGACGCATCGGTATTCATCATTTCCACGGACGTCGACAAAGTGGCACTGAATTTCGGGACGGACGAACAAGTCGAAATCGACCGCATGACGGTTGCCGAGAGTCGCAAGCACCTGGCCGCCGGACATTTTGCGGCAGGCAGTATGCAGCCAAAGATCGAGAGTGCCCTCAGGTTCCTCGAACAGGGTGGAGAAGAAGTCATCATCACGCAGCCGCAAAACCTGCGGGCTGACCTACAGAGTATTTACGGCACGCACATCGTGCCTTAGTGGACAAGGACATGAACGGTTACCGCTGCTTTGCCTGCGACGAAACACAGGCTCCCGATTTCTCCGGCTGGGTGTGTCCCACGTGCGGCGGCAACCTGGATGTCGTGAACGACAACGACACGATTCTTGAGCAGATCGGGCAGTCTCCATTCGATACCCCCCGCCTGCCACTGCGAATCGGGCGCACGCCGCTATACGCTGCCGAACGGCTGGGCCAGTCGATCGGGCTGCGAAATCTGTTCCTCAAAGACGACACCGTGAACCCCAGTGCGTCGAGCAAAGATCGGGCCAGTGCCGCTGCCGTGCTGCGCGCGCTCGATATGGGTGTGGATACGGTTGCCGTTGCCAGCACGGGCAATGCGGGCTCGTCGCTGGCCTGTGTCGCCGCCGCCGCAGGAATCAACGCGGTCGTGTTTGTTCCGGAGAGTGCGCCGGTCGCCAAGCTCACGCAGGCGCTGTCATTCGGCGCGACCGTGTTAGCAGTGCGTGGCAACTACGACGATGCATTCGACCTGTGTCTTGCCGCATCGGACGAATTCGGTTGGTTCAATCGCAGCACCGGGTTCAACCCATTCACCCGCGAAGGAAAAAAGATCTGCGCCTGGGAAATCTGGGCATCGCTCGACGGCCGAGTGCCTGACCGCGTCGTCGTTCCCACTGGTGATGGCAATATTCTCAGCGCCATGTGGAAAGGCTGGTGCGAACTGCAGGCCGTCGGGCTCATCGACCGTCTGCCGAAAATCGACTGCGCGCAATCGTCAGGGAGCGATGCAATCACCCGCACGGTGCAAAAGGTCCAAAGTGGCGCGCCCGTGGACTGGTCAACAGTCAGGCTCGAAGCCGTGGACGCGAACACGATTGCAGATTCCATCGCTGTCGACCTGCCCCGTGACGGCCTCGCTGCCGTTCGCGCGATCGTTGAATCAGGAGGCTGCGCGGTCGCCGTTCCGGACAATGAGATTCTCGGCGCAATCCCGGAAATGGCATCGTTGAGCGGAATCTTCCCCGAGCCGGCGGCAGCCAGCCCGTGGGCTACTGTGAAACGGATGGTAAAGGAGCGCAAGCTCGCGAATGACGAACTCGTCGTGTGCCTGGTTTCCGGCAATGGGCTCAAGGACATTGCCAGCGCGCAATCGGCTGCCGGGCAGCCACGGTTTATCAACCCATCGCTGGACGCGGTTCGGAGCGCGCTCTCTAAAGACTGAGAGCGAAATCGAACTCCCGTTGCAGCAGATCGGCCAGGTCCTGCCCTGCGCCTTCACACAATGCCGTCAGCGGTGGTCGGACGTTGGCCCAGCGAGTATCTCCGCTTGCGATAGCCAGGAGGCGTTTCTGTGCCGGAATGGGGCCGAAGTCCTGTACGATCTCACGGAATCGTGCCGCTGCAGCATGTGACTCCCGAGCCGCTGCGAGGTCTCCCCGATCGTAGGCGCCGATAATCCCTGTAATGGCAGCGGCGTTCACGTTTGCCGTCGCCGAGATACAGCCTGGCGCGCCGAGATTGAGCGCGTCGAGCAACGGCAGCTCCGAACCCGGATAGACAGTTAAGCCTTCTATCGCCAACAGTTCCCGGGTGTTATCCCAGTCGCCCGAACTGTCCTTGATACCAACCACCTGCTCTGGAAAATCGTCGTGAAGTCGCCGCACGAGGGCCGGCGGAAGCCCGACTACTGCGATCGGTGGTATGTGGTACAGGACGATGCGTGTGTCTGAACCGAGCGACGCAATCAGTTGTTCGAAATAGGCGTACAAACCGTCGCCGCTGACGCCTTTGAAATAGAACGGCGGCAATGTCATGACCGCAGCACAACCCATGTCGAGGCAGGCTCGCGACAAGCGGGCGGTGTCTGCGACATTGGTCAGACCGGATCCGGGAATAACGAGGGCCGGATCAATGCCGCCCCCCAGCAATGCCTGAATCGCCGCAATGCGTTCGTCGATTCCGACGGACAGCGCTTCGCCTGTCGTACCGAAAGGCGCGATGCCGGTGCATCCCTGATCCAGTAACCATCGGGCGTGCGTGATGTACAAGTCGAATGCGATCGACAGATCGTCGTTGAATGGCGTCAGGATCGGCGCTATGAGGCCTCGATCGATCATTGCTTCAGTGCGACGCATCGGCGGTTGAATTCTTTAGCAACGCATCCCTTCGCTGCATTAACCCGTCCAATTGCTCGTCATCCAATACGTCGCCAAGTTCTGCCCGTATCGTCGCATCGTCGAGTTTGCCTAACGCGGACCTCCACTCTTCTCCAATAGTGAGACCGGCATAAGGGGAATGACCAGCCCAGGGCACACCGGCGCCGAATGCTGTGCCGTGGTCGACCAGCATCAACAGCACCTCGTCCCGGCTATACAGCATCGTCGACGGCGTTCTCGACGAATTGTCGATCAGGGCATCGAAGACCCGCATCGCCGCCGCCTGTTTATCGAGCGCACATGGCGCATCGATTTGATCTTTGATCCCGACGAGTTCCGCATCGGACACCGCATTCGCTGGAAACAGTTGCAGCGTGCCCGACTGACCATCCAGCTCGCGGCGCGTAGTGACGGGCACCATCCCGAGCCCTAACGTACGATCCAGTCTGTAAGCCGCGATTTCGGGCACAACACCGTTGTCCGGGCTCTCTCGGAATTGCGCGACAACAGAAAGCCCATTGCTCCGTACTTCCACGAGACGTCGTGTCTCCCCTTCCGTTTCCAGCTCGACCGCATCGCCCGTGGCAAGAAACTCAGCGAGAATATCTTCATCGACCGGAATCGACTCGTACCCAACCAGGATCGGGTGATCGACCGGCGAAAGGCCGGTCCTGCCATCCTCGTTGACGACTGTAAGCCGATCACCTTCGATAATGAGCGCGTTGCCGCTACCGTGGTACCGCTCCGCCAGCATGCCGGTGTCGATCTCCACGGTGCGCCCGTTCGCACGTTGTTGCACTTGCCGTGTAACTGTCGAGGTATGCCCCATGACCACGCGACTGGCATCGAGTTGCGCGAACGCACCGGCGAGCACGTCACCTTCCACGAGTGCACTGCATAGCGCTGTGCCCCGGTACCAGGTTGGGCCAATTGCCGTGTGGAGCGGAGACCGGGTGAGATCGAGAGCAGCCTGCACGAGCTCCTGGGACTTCCAGGCAATCTGCCCGGCATCACGCTTCGCCTCCAGGACTGCCGGTATTTCCTTAAACCGGTAGATGGGATTAAGTACTCTCTGGTCCCGCAGTCGGTCCGTTGCGATCACGTAGTATTTGAGGTCGTTCTTGAGGCCGACATTGACTCCTTCCAGCCCATGCTCGGTGACGAAATACGGCAAACCGCCGTGAACGAACGCCGTGTCGTTCAAGACAACGATGAACGGCTTCTCGAGGAGCCACTTTCCGTACTTGCCGTTATGCCGGAACGCTTTTCTGTGGCCGAAATAGCCAGGCGGCGCCAACGCGTTGAATTCCGTACGCAAAATGGACTCCGCGCGCAACTGGGATTCGACGCCATTCTCCGGCTGACTCGCCTGAAACTCCTTGAACGAGCGTTCACGATCCCTTTTCGACTCCATGTCCTGGTATGCGGCGTACTCCGCGTCCGCAACGTAGCGAAGATCGCCATTGAGGTTCATGACCTCGTGATTGCCCAACAGCAAATGCACACGACCGTCCCTGCGGCGAGCCTCTTTCTCAAGCCGCATGACCAGGTCCATGACCTGGCGCGACTGCGCACCCCGATCCAGCAGGTCGCCCGTGAATATCAGGTGCGTCTTGCCACCGCTCCATGCAAGGCGACTGTCGAGAACCTCCGCTGCCTGAAGCGTCTTGATCAGGGCGTCGTAGGCACCATGAACATCGCCAACTGCGACGATTCTCTCGACGTCCGAATAGTGCCACTCATCAGCGTGAATCTGCGACCAGGGTACGCAGAGAAACAACAACAGGAACAGCACACGTGGGTATCGCATATCGCCTCGGCACAGCAGCGTGTATGGGGACCTCAGGATACTCGCTATTTTCGCCGTTGAATTCAAAGAAATTTATACGTAAGCCGCTACGGATACCGCGTATTCACTACCTGACGTGTCTGCGTATTCTGAACCTGTCAGGGTGCGCCGGTGCGCACGTATTGGAGCAGGATCATGACCCGGGAAGTCTCCTCCCCTAACGGGGCGGGTTTCTTTGAAATCCGCTTTGAATCCATCGGTGGGCTGGGCGCCCACGTCGCAGGCAAAATTATCGCCGCCGCGGCCGTTCTGAGAATGAACATGAACGGTTCTCACTTTTCCTCCTACGGCTCCGAGAAGAAAGGCTCAGTTGTTCGTTCCTTCATCCGGCTGGCGCCCGCCGACAAGGCGATCCGCACCAGTGCCCCGATCGAGGAGCCCGACGTCGTCGTTGTATTTCACAGCGGCTTGCTGGCCCACCCGGCCACGATATCGGGCATGAAGGCGGACGGCATACTGATCTATGCCGGGCACGAAGAGGATATCCCTGAGGGGCTATCGAACCTGCCGAAGACGGCGAAGATAATTCGCGTCGACGCACAGCGCATCGCGTTCGAGGAAAAATCTCGCGAGAACGCGGTCTTAATCGGAACGCTGGCCGAGGCCATTTCATTGCTCGACCGGCAAGCCGTCCTCGATGCGCTCGATGCGACATTTGCCGACAAAAGCAAGAAGGTTGTGGCCGCAAATGCCCGGGCGTTCAATCGTGGCGCAGAGGAAATCGAAATAGTAGAAGGCGCAGGTCAGCTTGACGGCGACGTGCCAACCATGCAGTCGAACCCGGTCTGGGGCTACAAGAGTGCACCGATCGGCGGCGTACTGCCGACGCCAGGCAACACGGCACACAACGACCTGCATACATCCCGCACAGGCTGGATGCCGGTTCTCAATCGGGATGACTGTATCGATTGCGGGATGTGCGACATGGTCTGCCCCGATCTCTGCCTGGTCTGGTCGACGCACACGAACGAAGACGGCAAGCCCATCGTGAAGCTCGATGGTATTGACTACCAGTACTGCAAGGGATGCATGCGCTGCGTCGAGACGTGTTCGACACGCGCAATGACACGCGAAGCCGAAACGCCTGGGCTGGCTGACAGCCTGCGTGTACCGTTATTTCCTGACCTGACGAAAGCCGCAGGAGACAAGCATGCTTGATAAAGCACCCGTAACCCGCTGGAGCCCTGTCGCCCAGGTACATGATTTCAAGAGCGGCAACGAGGCCGCTGCGCTGGCGGCGAGAGACATTGGCTTTCACGTCATGGGCTATTTCCCGATTACACCATCGACAGAAGTCGCCGAGACGTTGTCGATGATGCAGGCCAATGGTGAGCACGAGATCGTCATGATTCCTGCCGATGGCGAGCATGGGGCGGCCGGTATTTGCTATGGCGCCGCGCTCGGTGGCGGTCGCGTATTGAATGCGACTTCGTCGCAGGGCCTGTTGTATGCGCTGGAACAGTTGCCCGTTCAGTCTGGCACACGTGTCCCAATGGTCCTGAATGTGTCGACGCGTACCGTCTCAGGTCCACTCGACATCCGCTGCGACCACTCGGACATCTACTTTGTACTCAATGCCGGCTGGATCATCCTGATGGCGCGCGACCCGCAGGCCGCTTACGACCTGAACTTTGCGGCTGTCCGGATTGGGGAGCATCCTGACGTGCGCCTGCCCGTCATCGTTGCCTACGACGGCTTCCTGACGAGCCACCAGAAACGTCGCATTGATCGTTTCGACGACCCGGCGGCGGTCGCCGAGTTCATCGGCGAGCGCGTCGATCCATACGACGCACTCGACCCTGACAGGCCCGTGACCTTCGGTCCCTACATGAACGATCCGGACCTGATCAACAACAAGGTTCAGCAGCACGAGGCCATGGAAGCCGCACGACGAGTCATCCCGGAAATCCTCGGGGAGCTGTACGAATTTTCAGGGCGCGACTATCGCACAGTCGATGCCTACCGCATGGACGATGCCGAGGCCGCACTCGTGTTGCTGAACTCGGCGGCGGAGAATGCCAAGGAAGTTGCTGACCGGCTTCGCGATGAAGGCCAAAAAGTCGGCGTGGTTTCACTCAATGTACTGCGGCCCTTCCCCACCGAAGAGATTCGCAAAGTATTCAAGAACGTTCGCGGTATTGTTGTCGGCGACCGCGGTGATTCTTACGGCGCTGAAGGCGGCAACCTGTCGCTGGAAGTCCGAGCTGCCCTGCAACAGGATCCTGACAATACATCCCTGGTCATGAGCCGTATCTACGGCCTGGGCGGTAAGGATTTCTATGACGCGGATGCTGAAGAGTTCTTCCGCGAGGCGCTTGCGGCAGTCGAGACCGGCAAGGTCGAGGTGCCGTTCGAGTATCACGGTGCGTATGCCGGCGACGATGCC
>JAACFG010000113.1 GCA_009937605.1 Gammaproteobacteria bacterium
ATTGTCATTACCTGCAACCGGGCGTTGCCGCTCATCGACACCCGCTCAAGGTCGAGCAGCGACTCCAGGGCTGCTACGTCGTCGAGTGACCCGTGGCGCTCATGTTTCGCCAGGACGTCGAAGTACCGATAGACGTTATCCACGGCATACTTGTCATCAAGAATTGCCGGGCCGCCAAGCGCCAGCCAGCTGTCCTCCACGTGATCTCGTAACGTCTTCGATGGCCGAGCGGCAACGAGTCTTTCGAGTATCGGCAAGGCCGCTTTAACCGACGCCTGTGCGGGGCTCGAGAGCTGCCCGATTCGCTCCTCGTCGCGAAGCAGTTCGATGATCATCGATCGACCGTCGTTCACTACCAGCGAATGCAGGTCTGTCCAGTCCAGGCCAATCCACGGCGCCCTCAGTATCCCGAGCCAGGCCATCCGGTCTCCGGGATGTACTGCCGCACGGGTCAATGCGAGAACCTCGATGACTTCCGGGAGATCGGTCAGCTTGTCGATTTCGATCGCCTGGTAGTCGATCCCCGCATGCCGCAGTTCGGCCAGAAGTTCGGCCAATTGATTGCGTCCGCGAACCAGCACAGCCATTGAGTCATCCGGGTGCGCCGCAAGCGTTTCGGTAATGACCCGGAGCCCGGCCCTGGCTTCCTGCTCCCGGTCATTACCGAAAAGCGGATGAACCACGCACTGGCCTGCACCGGCCAGTTGGGGAATGGACAAAGCCATGGAATACGAAACCGCGCCACTCACCGGATCGTCCCGACTGGACATCACACTCGGAAATACTGCATTAAACCAATCGACGAGACGTTCGCCCGAGCGAAAGTTGCGCCGCAACGTGAGCGGGGCCAGTTTGACTCCGCCGATGCCGTGCGCTTTTGCTAACAGAAACTGACCGACCTCGGCGTTGCGGAAGCGATATATCGACTGCATGGGGTCGCCGACGCAGAACAGGGTCCTGCCATCGTCGCTTTCCCACCCCCCGGTGAGCGCCTCCAGCGTGCGATATTGCGCACTGGACGTATCCTGCATTTCATCGACCAGCAAATGGCGAACCTGGTAGTCGAGCAACAGCGCAACATCACCAGGGTCTTCGGCCGTACCGAGTGCATCTCCCGCTGTCATCGCGATCTCGATGTGGTCGGCGACTCCCTGCTCTGCAAACAAGCGCCGCAGTTCGACACTCGCAAGAGGAAGCAGCCGGAACAGCGCCAGCAGCACTCCCCACTGCTCACTCGTATAACTCACGGGCGGCAGAGCGCGAACCGTGTGCAATACTTCCGCGAGTTGCGTGTGAGTTCCCAGTTCCAGAAGCAACTCTTTAATCGTGTCTTTCTGTGTTTTTCCATCGGGGGGGAAACCAAGCCGCTTGTCGACCTGTTTGCGGAACGTGCCGGCCAGCGTCAACAATAGTTCGGCTACACCTCGCCATTGCTGTACGGCGGAAGGGGTCGGCGGCGGCAGGTCCGCGAGCCCGGCAAGCATAGCGATGGGATGCTCCGGATCCCCATGATCACGCAGATTGCAGGCAGCATAGTCGAACAGACTGGCCAGTTCGTGACGGGTCGAATCCGGAAATGACGCCGCGATCAGCGCAAGATGTTCTTGTACCGCATGCTCGAGATTGCTCTCGAGAATTTCCCGCAAATTGGCTGCGTCTTCGGCCGATAGCGCACCCGTGCCCGTGAAGGGCAACCACTGGTCCCTGGTGCCCAGCATCCTGGCGAGATAGTCAACGTAGATGCCCGTGTTGTTGTCGAGATGTTCGAGGACATCTGCGGCGGCGTCGTGCGCGGGCCCGGACATTGGGAGGTAGTCCAGCGTGGCCGTCGCGGCCGCACGGTGGAGAGTTAGCAGTTCGGCGTCGACGATGACGCGCACACCACTTGCACTCCCCGGGGCGCTGATGGGTCGGGACCGGGCGATGGATGCATTCAGCGAATCCAGTGTCTGGATGCGCATGCGGCGCGGATTTGCGAGCAGGTTCCAGTTGTTCTGTGTGTCTCGCTCGAGCGCAGCCGTCGCCAGCTTCGCCGTTTGCCGCAGGTGCTCCTGCTCCGGACGCACACCCTGTTGCGCCGCGCGCAGGGCTGACAACACCCGGTACTGCATTTCCGCGGCAGCCTTGCGTGTAAACGTAATTGCAATAATCTCTTCAGGCTCATCGACGAACGACAGCAGTTGCAGGTAACGCTGAATGAGCAGCTCCGTCTTGCCCGACCCTGCCGGTGCCTGGACGATGAACGAACGTTTCTCGTCAAGCGCGGCAACGCGCGCCGCACGGTCATCGTCGAGGAACCGCTGACTACCCGTCATTTCGCAACTCCGTATAGCGAGTCAGCAAGTTCAGTGGTCGTGCATCGAGGACAGCCTGGGTGCTGTCCAGACGAACATCGCCGGCGAAAAGTTCCCGACAGGCCGTCCGCACGATGGCAGACCATTCTGCGAGTTGCTCTGGCCAGGCGTCAGGATCTGTATAACCGATTCCCGCGCCATCGAATCCTATCGTCCGTGAATCGACGTTAACGAGTGCCAGTGCGGCCACGGGCTCGTCAAGTGCGCAGGCGTAAGCGACGAGCTGGAATTCACGTGGTTGACCTTTGGATGTGAGGAAATGTTTTTCGGCGCCCGTCTTGTAATCAAGAATCGCGACACTGCCATCGCTCATCCGGTCGATTCGGTCAACGCGGAGTTTCAGATTCACGCCCGCCTCAGAGAATTCGATTTCGCGCTCGACGCTTGCAACCAGGAACGCATC
The DNA here is from genome assembly GCA_009937605.1 of Gammaproteobacteria bacterium. Lineage (GTDB taxonomy): Bacteria > Pseudomonadota > Gammaproteobacteria > Steroidobacterales > Woeseiaceae > UBA1847. The sequence continues at coordinate 2,758 of JAACFG010000113.1, forward strand.
CCGCGACGCATCGAGGGTCACAAAGTCCCGCAGTAGACCACCGACGCGCTGCCGTTCCATCGCAAAGAGCCGCATGAGGACTGTGTCGGTATGTCGTTCGCGATCAGAAAAGGCGAAATCCAATGCCCTGGCAATCCTGTCATCCACATCGGTCCAGGAATCGATGTCGTCCCTGGATGGCTTGTCAAAGTAGAGGCTGTAAAGTGCGTCATGGATCAGGTTGCCCCGCAACAGGGCCGGCAAACCACTTGCCTGCTCGTCAAGCGTGCGAACGCCCAGGCGACTCCCGATGAAGGCGGCCACCGGTTCCGTGAGTTGATTTTGTATCGTCCACGCGCCCCCTGAGAGGACCTCATCCGGCGCAATCGGTGGAACAGGGTCGGCCGCGTCCGCAACGCCGACCCTGTTGGCAAGGTCTGCTGCAAACCATCCCGGATCCGCGTCGGCGTCCAGCCGGTCGGGAAGCAATGACTCAAGCAAGACGCTGGGCGTCTGGTCCGCCTCATCTTCGGTTAAAGGATAGCTGCAGATGACATCCGGGGCTGACCTGCATAGATGGCTGACCAAGCGCTGGGCATTGGCGACCGTATCCGCAGGGACCGCATCGGGCATGCCGTGCTTTTCCTGCAATCTGCGCGACACCAGGGGCGATGCACTGCCGGCCGGCGGCCAGTTCGCCGCCGTCATCCCGGTCAGTCGGATGGCGTCAAACTCAAGGCCGGACGCCTCCAGGGGGCCCAGTAGATGCACGCGAGTTAGTTCTGCCTCAGGCTGGAACACGGCATCCGCAACCATGCCTTCCAGTTGGTTGAGGGCCGTCTCAAGCGACATATGGGGACTGACGAGGTCCATTCGCGCAAGGTCGTTGAGCAGGTCCCGCCAGCGATTGACCAGTTGAAAGTCCGCACTGCCAAGGCGTCGTTGCCCCGGCCAACCGGCTTCCCTGAGCGCTTCGTCGATATAGACCGCCCAATGGGCGGGAGATGCGCTGCCGGGTAACTCTCGCCGTGCTTTCGCAAGGACTGCTGCACGCTGCAACCAGTCTGTTGCGTCAGCCGCGTCCTTCTTGCTACGGATCGCCCCGGTGAGCATCGACGGAGACCAGTTCCTGTCGGGTAGTCCGCGCACGCGCAATTCGAGTCGCGCTCTGCCGGAGGTTTCTTCCAGACCAAGCAGCGGTGAACGCAGCAGGTGCGAAACCTCGAACGCCCGCAAGTCGCGTACCAGCCAACGTAGCCAGAGCAGTCCGATCGACACGATCGGGTAACGCCCCAACCTGCGCCCATAAGAGACATTCAGCGCTGCTGCCGGAACCGCCGCTGACATCCGGTAGCCCGGGATTAATCCCTCCCGAACCAGTCCTGCAATACGTTCGGCATCGCGCTCGAGGTGATTGGCAACGATGCCGATGCGCTCCCCCGGAACTTCCTCTATGCGACGTCGGGCCCAGGCGCCAGCCGCCCGCAATTCGGCGTCGCTCGACTCAAATGGAAGGAGCTTGGGTGCCCCTGCCGGGTATTGCTCCGCTACATCCAGAACCTCACATCCCGCGCTGGCCAGGCGTTCTCGCACAAGCCTGACCGCAGGCTTTTCACGGTCGAAACCGGCAAATGAATAGCGGCCCGAGACGACCAGGCGCCGTTGCTCGATGAGCTCGGCAACAAGGCTCGCTATTCCTGCATCGTCAACCCAATTGCTGCGCTCCAGGACTCCCAGGTAGCGCCCCGCCGCCGCTGCGAAAACCTTCTGGTCCGGGCTTTGCGCCGTGCGCGCGACCTCCTTGATCGTTACGTTCCAGTCGGCGAGTCGCTGCCACGTATCTCTGGACAAGCGGATAAGATTGCCCACGCCGGGAGTGTCATTGCCCAACTCCTTGCGCAGGCATCGATCCCAGAGCAGCGTACTGTGGTGCTGGTTTATGCGTGTAGGGAGATCTTCCTGACCGCTTGCATCGTGGAGCGCCGCCTCAAGCCAATCGGGTAGCGCCTGGATTCGCGGACTCTCCCATGCCACGACGCCTGCACTTTGCTGCTGCGCGGCGTATTCCTGCTGCAGGACGCGAGCGAGTCGGCGATTTGCCGTAATGACTGTAGCGGTCCCATCAAGTGCGCCTCGCAGCCAGTCGTACATCTTCAGGTGTAAGGTGCCAGGCAGGCTTCGATGCGGTCAAATACAACGTCGATCGTCTCGGTGTCGGGTAGCGTCGTAATCCGGAAATGATCGGAGTAAGGCGTGTTAAAGCTGCTCCCGGGCGCAACGAGGACGTGGTGCTTCTCGAGTAACTCGAGGGCGAATGCCTGATCGTCAAGTACGCCTTCGAAGCGGGGATCGAGCCGAATGAACGCGTACATCGCGCCCATCGGTGGATGCACGCTCAGGAATTCGCTCTGCTCGACCCTTTCAATGATCGACTGCCGGGACTGGTGCAATCGCCCGCCAGTTTCGACGAGGTCGCCGATACTCTGGAAACCACCCAGGGCAGTCTGAACCGCCCACTGCCCCGGCACATTGCTGCACAGACGCAAAGCAGACAGCAGTTCCATGCCGTGGAGGTATTCCCGGGCCGCATCGAGCTCACCGCTAAATACGCACCACCCGACTCGATAACCGCAGGCGCGATAGATTTTTGACAGGCCCGAATAACTCAGACAGACCGTGTTCGTCGCCAGCGTCGCCATCGGCACGAACTCGGCATCGTCGTAGACCATCTGGTCATAGATCTCGTCAGCCAGGATGACCAGACCATGCCGCTCGGCCAAGGCTACGATGTCTTCCAATGTGCCACGGTCGTAGACCGCGCCACTGGGGTTGTTCGGATTGATTACCACGATAGCGCGTGTTTGGTCGCTGACGAGTTTTTCTATGTCACTCACGTCCGGGACGAAACGGTTCTCATGCCGGCAATCGTAGTGGCGAACAACGCCGCCATTGAGCGACACAGCTGCGCTCCATAGCGGGTAGTCCGGGCTGGGCACCAGCACTTCGTCACCAGGATTCAGAAGTGCTCGCAGCGACAGGTCGATAAGCTCGCTGACACCGTTGCCGATGAATACCTCGTCAGCGGTTACACCGTGAACGCCGCGATTTTGCTGCTGCATTACGACCGCTTCGCGCGCGGGGAAGATGCCCTTCTGGTGGCAATACGGCTCGGCCTGTGCGAGGTTCTCGATCATTGCCAGGCGCATGGTTTCGGGCGTGCGAAAACCGAACAAGCCCGGGTTACCGATGTTTAGCGAGATAATCTCGTAGCCGCGTTTTTCGAGCTCCAGGGCCCGATTGGCAAGCTGACCGCGAATCTCATAGCGGACGTCCTTGAGAATCGCGCTGGTTTGAATTGGATGGTCCATGTCGGTTGTGCAGAAAAGGCGGGAGCAGGCTAGATCACTGAGCCGCTACGCAGCCCGTCGATCTGTTCAGCAGAGTACCCCAACCACTCCTTCAATACCTCCTCAGTGTGCTCTCCGAGCAATGGCGGCGCCTTTTCATAGTGGACGGGTGTGCTCCCGAAATCGACCGGGTTGGCCACGGTCGGAACGCTATCCCCCGCAGCGCTCTCCAGGTACCGAACGAGGTGCCTCTCGTTCGCGTACGCGCCGCTCAGAGTCTCTCCGATGTCGTTGATAGGGCCCGACGGGATTTGCGATGCGGAAAAGACATCGAGCCAGTGCGCGGTGGTGTTGCGGCTAAGCCGTTCCTGGATCAGTCCAACAAGCTCGGCCCGGTTTGCCAGGCGTGCCTCGTTGTTAGCGAATTTCTCGTTTCCGGACTGATCTTCAAGATCGAGGGACCTCATACAGTCCGCAAACTGACGGTCGTTGCCGACCGCCAGCATCAGGCTTCCGTCACTCGTCCCAAACGCCTGGTAGGGAACGAGGTTCGGATGTGCCGTTCCCATACGCTCGGGCACCGCGCCGCCGACAAGGAAATTCATATTCTGATTCGCGAGCCAGGCGACCTGGCTGTCATACAGCGGCACATCGATCAATTGGCCCTTGCCGGTTTGCGTTCGTGCATTCAGAGCAGCAAGCACGGCTGTCGACGCGTACATTCCGGCCATAATATCGGCGATGGCTACGCCGACTTTCTGCGGTCCGCCTCCCTGGTCATCCGGAGCGCCCGTTATGCTCATCAATCCACCCGACGCTTGAATCATTGCATCGTAGCCTGGTTCTGACGCGCGGCTGCCGGTCTGCCCGAAGGCCGAAATTGAGCACACAATAAGGCCCTCGTTTGATGACATGAGATCCGCAGGATCGAGGTTGAATCGAGCCAGGGTCCCGACTTTGTAGTTTTCGACGAGCACGTCGGCCTCCGCGGCAAGCTCACGTACCACCTGTTGGCCCTGCGAAGTGCTGATGTCGATAGTGACAGAGCGCTTGTTGCGGTTAGTCGAGAGAAAATAGGCGGACTGTTGTCCCAGCCACGGCGGCCCCCACTGGCGCGTGTCATCACCTGACCCCGGACGCTCTACTTTGATCACGTCTGCACCGTAATCCCCCAACAATTGGGTAGCCCACGGTCCAGCCAGAATACGGCTCATGTCCAGCACGCGGGTATTATGAAGTGGGCACGTCATAGCGTGCACAGGTTACAGAAATTGGGCGCATAAAAAACCCGGTCAACTATTCAGTCGACCGGGCGGGTCCGCACGGAGATTGCGGATTGCGTGACTCAGTCAGCCGGCGATAACTCGCTGGCGGCTGGGTCCAGCTCTTCTAATCGGCGCCTCTAATCACTCCTGGCACCGACGTTTGTTTGATTCGTGAGCTTGAGTTTGCAGCACTCAGTGATGCTGGTGCCGTCCAGAGGCACCGACAATCAGGATCTGCTCATCCAGGACTGCATATCCTCGGACACTTGGCTCCGGGATGCAATCGCGGCGACCCTCCGCCGGCTCACCTGGGGTGCCATCACCCGGCTCGCTTGATCCCCCAATAGTTAGTAAAGCACATAAAGAACCGTCTCTAATATATTGTTTTATAATTGGAATAACTGTTATCCAATTTGTTGTAAATAGACGACAGATTATAGCACAGGACCGCCCCCCTCTTGCCAAATAGACCCGGCACGCCGACCAAAATCAGGCAAAATCCGCGGTCCTGGCACGCCTGGAATCAGCTATTTGTGCTCCCGACCGGGCGCCGCGGGTCCCGAATCCACTCGCTCCATGAGCCCACATAGAGCCGCGGCTCATTAAAACCGGCTTCGAGACCGGATATGGCAAGGTGGCAGGCGGTGACACCCGAACCGCACATGACACTCCATTCGATGGTTCTATCCGACCCGATCGCCTTCTCGAGCAGCGCCGCCCTCTCCTTGCGCGGGAGCCAGGTTCCGTTCGCGCGTACGAATTCAGTAAAAGGCAGGTTGATCGCGCCAGGGATGTGGCCGGCCACAAGATCGATAGGCTCGACTTCCCCTCTAAATCGCGCTGCATCCCGGGCGTCCAGAAGATTGAACTCGGCGATCGTCGTTACGTTGTCAGCCAGTTCCCGTGTGCCCAGAACCGAGTTCTCGCGCGGCCGCGCTTGAAAACTCGTGGCGGCGCGATCTTCAACCCCCTCAGTCACGGGTAGGCGGAGTGACTCCCAGTTCGAAAAACCGCCATCGAGCAGCCGCACCGCATCATGACCCAGCCAGCGCAACATCCACCATGCGCGGGCAGCAATCGCGCCGGGGCCGGCGTCGTAGACAATAACCCGCTGTGACACCCCTATTCCCAGCTTGCCAATTTTGTCCGCGAACACCTCCGGATCCGGAAGCGGATGGCGCCCTGTCTCCGCCGTGATCGGTCCGGCAAGATCCCGGTCGAGATCAAGAAATACGGCGCCTGGTATGTGAGCAGCTTCATAAGCCCGCCTGCCGGCATCCGCATCAGCAAGATCAAAACGGCAGTCCACGACGACCTGATCCGGATCGTCGAGGCGTTCCAGCAAGTCTTGTGGGCCTGTGAGAATGTGAGTTTCCGACATCGATTTCAATCTTGTGTTGCCAGGTCTCTTCAGGCTCTTGTACACGGAAGGACACTCTTGGACAATAGCCACTCCCGCGGGATACGCCCGCCTCTTCCAATGCAGTTCGGGAGTAACAAAGTGGACAAGATTATTGTCGGCCTGAAGCGTGTCGTTGATTACAACGTACGGGTCCAGGTCAAGAGTGACGGCAGCGGCGTCGAAACCGATGGCGTCAAAATGAGTATTAACCCGTTCGATGAAATCGCGCTGGAGGAAGCGCTGCGTATACGGGAACGCGGCGAGGCTTCCGAGGTTGTGGCCGTTTCCATTGGGTCATCCGAGGCCCAGCAGCAGCTTCGTACGGGCCTGGCAATGGGCGCCGATCGAGCTATTTTGGTCAAAACCGATGAGGGTCTGGATGGGCTCGTGGTGGCGAGGATATTCAAGGCGCTCGTTGAACGCGAAGGTGCGGATCTTGTCTTGCTGGGAAAACAGGCGATCGACGACGACAGCAGCGTAATGGGCCAGATGCTCGCAGCGATCTGGGATCGACCTCAGGCCACGTTTGCCTCTGAAGTCGTGATCGACGGGAATACGGCACGAGTAACCCGGGAAGTCGATGCAGGCCTTGAGACGATCGAAGTTGATTTGCCTGCGGTTATCACCGCCGATCTGAGACTTAATGAACCGCGCTACGTAAAACTGCCCGACATCATGAAAGCCAAGAAGAAGCCGCTGGACGAAGTCAGCCTCGATGACCTCGGTGTGCAGGCGGAGTTGCAGATTAAGGAGACTTCTTTTGAACCGCCGGCGGACCGTCAGCGCGGTATTGTCGTCGACGATGTCGCGGGTTTGGTCTCCGCACTTAAAGACAAGGGGCTGGTGTAATGGCCAAGATACTGATTATTGCTGAGCACGATGGTACGTCGCTGAATCCGGTAACGGGAAAATGTGTCACCTGCGCTGCGGGAATTGACGGGGCTGAAATTGACGTCCTGGTCCTCGCGGATTCAGCCGGAGACGTTGCTGCGGAGGCGGCCAGTATTGACGGCGTACGTTGCGTGCTTACGGCTCAACGCGCCGAAAACGCAAATGCGGTAGCGGCATTGCAAGCCCCACAAGTTGTTGCACTTGCGGACGGCTACTCACATGTACTTGGTCCATCGACGACATTCGGCAAGGACCTGATGCCCCGCGTGGCAGCCCTGCTTGGCGTTAACCAGGTCAGCGACATCATGAGCGTCGAAGGGGCGTATTCATTCAAACGGCCAATTTACGCAGGAAATGCGGTCGCCTCTGTCGAGGCCCCGGCCGACAAGACCCTGGTTGCTACCGTTAGAACAGCGTCCTACCAGGCGCCGGGTAACGATAATTCGGCAGCGATTGAAGCTGCGGACTGCGCGGTCGAACTTCCGTCGCATACACGCTTCATTGGCGCTCAGTCCGGTGACTCGGATCGGCCCGATTTGCAGACCGCTGCGCGCGTCGTGGCGGGCGGGAGAGCGCTGGGAAGCGAGGAGAATTTTGAGCTGCTCAATAAGCTTGCCGATGCACTCGGTGCCGGCATTGGCTCGTCGCGTGCGGCTGTCGACGCGGGTTATATCGCACCTGAGACCCAGATAGGTCAGACCGGCAAGATCATCGCCCCGGATCTCTATATTGCG
>JAACFG010000114.1 GCA_009937605.1 Gammaproteobacteria bacterium
GGCTTCCACTCCGTGCAGCATACTATTGCGGAAGACACATCGCAGGATGAGGTGCTTCGTCTCATCGATGAACTGAATAGTGACGACGCCATACACGGCATTCTCGTGCAGCTACCGCTGCCCGACCACCTCGATGAGCAAACGATCACCCAGGCGATCTCACCGTCGAAGGATGTCGACGGCTTCCACTTCGTCAACATCGGCAAACTGACCGCTGGCCACACTGCCGACGCTTTCGTCCCATGCACGCCGGCCGGCTGCATCTTGATGATTGAAGATGAGCTTGGCAGTGATTTCTCCGGCCTCAATGCTGTCGTTATTGGCCGCTCAAACATTGTCGGCAAGCCGATGGGTGCACTGCTGCTGCAGCGTAATGCCACGGTCACGATGACCCACAGCCGTACGAAGGATCTGCCCGGCGTGGTTGCCAACGCAGATATCGTAATTGCCGCAGTCGGCCGCCCCGATATGGTGAAAGCCGATTGGGTCAAGCCGGGCGCCGTGGTCATTGACGTTGGCATCAACCGTGTCGAGAAAGAGATCGACGGCGAAATGAAGTCGAAACTGACTGGTGATGTCGACTACGACGACGTCTGCACGGTCGCCGGGGCTGTGACGCCCGTACCAGGCGGCGTGGGACCGATGACGATCACGATGCTGATGTTCAATACACTACGGTCGGCCCGCCTCGCAGCAGGCCTTGAAGGCTAGATAGCCTTTTACCCCGCCGTGACTGCTGAGACCTTTCGGACCATTTGGCAAAAACCAGACGATCCTTCCGTCGTCCAGATCATCGACCAGCGCGTGCTCCCGCACGAATATCGCGTGCATGACCTGCATACCTGGCAGGACGCCGACACGGCGATAGCAGACATGTATGTCCGCGGAGCTCCACTGATCGGTGCGACGGCTGCCTGGGGCCTGTACCTGGCGGCTCTTGCAGACCCAACTTCAGCCGGCGTTCGCGCTGCGGGCAACGCATTGCTGCAGTCCCGGCCGACTGCGGTCAACCTGCGTTGGGCGGTCGAGCGCATTTTTCGTCTCGTCGATGCATCGGGCGACGATCTTGTCGAGCGGATCCGCAGGGATGCACAGGCCATTTGCGACGAAGACGTCGAAATCAGCCGTGGAATCGGGGAACACGGCGTTGAGTTGCTTGCAGAAATTTCGAGAAGGAAATCGGGCGAAACGGTCAATGTGCTGACGCACTGCAATGCCGGATCACTAGCGACGATCAACTATGGAACGGCAACCGCCCCCGTCTATTTCGCCCAACATCGCGGTATCGACGTGCATGTCTGGGTGGACGAAACGCGACCCCGTAACCAGGGTTCGCAGCTCACGGCCTGGGAATTAGCCAGGAGCGAGGTGCCACACACTTTGATTGTCGACAATGCCGGCGGTCACCTGATGCAGCATGGACTCGTCGACATCGTGATCACGGGCACCGATCGCACAACCCGTTGCGGTGATGTTGCAAACAAGATTGGCACCTACCTCAAAGCGCTCGCCGCACGCGACAATGACATCCCGTTCTACATAGCGTTACCGTCAACGACAATCGACTGGAATACCCGAGATGGGGTCAAGGAAATCCCGATCGAGGAACGGGACCCTGAGGAGGTCAGCCATATTTACGGCATGGTCGATGGCAAGACGGCACGCGTCAGGACAACCGAAGAAGCGACTCCGATCAGCAACTTCGCTTTCGACGTCACGCCTGCACGGCTCGTTACCGGGCTGATTACGGAGCGCGGCATTTGCGAGGCGTCCGAAGAAGGCCTGCTTGAACTATTTCCCGAGATGAGAGACGCGTGACACTCGACGAAGGCTATATCAAGTACGAGAGCCACTGGACGCCTGGCCCGGCAACACATGTGACAGCCGCGCGCGATCTCGAACGCTGGCGCAGGCCATTGTACGAGGCGCAGTTGATCGGCGAATACACGGAGCACGGTATTGGCTACGGCAACATCAGCGTGCGTCGAGGCTCCGGCGGACTGTTCCTGATCAGTGGCACTCAGACTGGCCATCTACCCGTCACCGATGAGCGTCACTATTCGTTAGTCACGGATTGCGATAGCCGCAGCAATATTGTCCGATGCAGCGGGCCTATCCAGGCGTCGTCAGAAGCCATGACACATGGGTCGATCTACGCGTTGGGCGACGCGATCGGGGCGGTCGTACACGCGCACAGCCCGGAACTCTGGCACCAGTATCTCGGCAAGCTGCCCACCACCAATCCGGAGATTGCCTACGGCACACCTGAGATGGCCCAGGAACTTGACCGGCTCTACCGCATGGAAGGCCTGCGTGATTCGGGAGTCGCCGTACTGGCGGGTCACGACGATGGGCTGATCAGCTTTGGAACGACCCTGGAAGAAGCCGCGACCCGTATGCTGGACCTGCTTAAGGACTGAACCGGACCGCTAGAGCGTACCGGTAATGTTCAGGAAGAAGCCTTTGTGGTCAAAGTCCAGGTCCCGCAGATCGTCAGAGAAATCCGTGAAGTTATAGCCGAGGCCGACTTTGACGTGATCGCCAAAGTAGCGTGACACAGACGTCAACGCGCCGAGCCGTTGCTCGTTCAGGTCAGCCATATCCAGAAGGCGCGTTTCCAGAAGAACTTCCCAGTTGTCGCGGAACCGGTAATCGCCGCGCAGCACAACCAGACTTGCCGTATTGTCGAAATACTCCGGGTTCTCACGATCGAGACTGACCTGGCCGAGACGGTAGGCGTACTTGCCGCCGACAGTCAGGTTCGGAGTAATGTCGTAGGTAACGTCGACAGCGGCTATGTGACTTTTCTGGATGAACTCAATCGCGACATTCTGCAGACCGACTTGTTCCGATGCCGGCATATTGTAGAAGTACGTGTACTTCGCGATCACATTGAGACGATCATCGTACACGGGCCTGAACGCATAGCCCACGACAGCCTCAGTGAAGCCGCCGTCGTAGAATGTGCCCAGCGAACTTTCGCTATCTGAATGATTCAGCTTGCCTAGCAAGCGTCCCGCCTGGCTCGTCTGGTAGCTCAGGTTGTTGCGCATCAACCAGGTTGTGCGTTGATTGCGACTGAGATCCAGTTGCTCTTCGTCATCATTGCGGTACTCGAAGCCGCTCGAGATACGCAGGCCACCTGAGGCATAGCCAACCTGGACGCCGGCAGCCAGGCGTTCCGTTTCGGCGCCCGTCCGAATATCGCGCAATGTACCGATATCCGTGTTCAGGCCGAAATTCCAGGTCTGATTAGGTGCAAAACTGACACCCGTGGAGTGAGTCAACCCGGTCATCGCATAGCTGTGCTGGTAGCGTTCTTCGAGGAACACACTTGCACTGTCGCCGAGGCGAGAACGTACGCCCGCGACCAGGTTGCCTTCCATTCCGCCCGGGCTTGCCCAATTGGTATCGTGCTGTTCGTTATCGAGCGAGTAGCCAAAATACATGCTGGACCTGTCGGAAAAGTCATAGTTGGACCCAATCCGCCCGCCTGTACCCAGGTCGCCGTCGGAAACCTCGGCATCGATCGCCAGTTTGTCCGTCACCTTGAATGTGCCACCAACACCGATGCGGTTATTGTCTTCGCGAGATCCGGTGACGGACAACGTGTCCTGCACGAACCCGTAAACATTCCAGTTCGCGAGCGAGTTGTAACCGACCTGTACGACAGCGTCCGAACGTTTGCCCTCTTCCTGCGTCTGGGGAACGATTATCGATGTATCTTCTCGCTCATCCTCTCGGTAGCCGACGCTTACATCCCAATTATCACCGACCGTGTATCCGACCGCGTATTCCAGGGCGCTTGTGTTAATGCCGCTCTCCTGCTCCCGATCGTCGTACTTGGCCGCAATCGAGAAGCGGTCACCAATCGGCATGCTGAACGTACCGCCGACATTGCTCGTGTCGGTCAGCGCCGTTAGTCCCGGCGCGGCCGTGTAACCGGCATCAGCCTCTTGTGTATACAGTGTGATACGCCCGTCGATCAGATGGTTCACATCACCGAAGCGGAAACTGACATCGGCACGGCTCGCGTCAGCATCGGCATTGACGAACGACGCTGCGCCGAAGCCCGTGAACTCGAAACCACCATCGTTTGACACCTGCGGCATGTACACGAGACCTTCGCTCATCCCCTGCTGGTACTTGAACCAGGTGTCGGCGGAATAGCGAACGGTCAGGTCCGCGGCGTTCATGCTGCTGTCCTCACCGTCCTGCTCATTGGAATTGCTGGTCACACCCAGCTTGACGAAATCGCCAAACCAGTAGTGCGCCTGCCCGCCAACGGATACCGCGTCAATGTCATCAAAGCCTGGTGTGTACTCGTAGCGAACAACGAGATACGCCTCATCGCCGGACAGGGCGCCGGTACGCACCAGCAGATTATCGTCTGCGGTTGAGGCCAGCGGTTCAGACAGGACGATACGGCCCTGCAGGTAGTCAATGTCGTAGTCCATCGCCGGCGTCAGGTTAACAACGCCCGTCACCAGGCCGGATACCTTGTCGCGCAGTTCGATACGCACGTTCTCTGAGCCCGTCAGCAGGTCCTGGCGGCGCAGGAAGTACAGCGAACCGCCTGTACCGCGGAAATCCTCGCGACTGGCAATCGTGCCCGGCTCGGCCGCGAATGCATCGACTGCAAAACGCTTGTCGCCAAAGTCTGTTGCGCCATCTGCCTCGTAGTGCACGTTGGCACCGTAGAGACCACGTTCGACCCTGCCGAGTTCGTTATTCATGTAGGCAACCTTGAAGTTGCCCCACTGGCCGAAGTTGTCATCCTGGCTCACGCGAACAAAGAACTTACCCATCGTCGGGGCCATCTGCTGGACCACCGAGTCATCGCCGAAGGTCGGATAGAAATAATCGGGATCGATGCGACGGAAGAGCGCAACCGGTGACTTGTCCATGAAATTACTGAATAGCTCACTCACCGGCCCTTCGCGCGTATCTGCACTCGCCGTGACGCGCCAGTGGTCGCCGAACTTGCCATTCACAAAGAATGCCAGCCGGCCATCGACGGTCGAATCATAGTCACTGCTTGAGTTCTCGCCCTGCAGCAGGTCGATAGCACCGCCCGAATCGCTGCTCGACACGGTCATGTCGGCCATACCCACGTAGAACCAGTCATTGTCCTCGAACTCAAGGTCACGCAGATACAGGTTCCCACTACCTTCCTTATCGAGTACGGCGACTTCAACGGTGTGCTGACCCTGTGGAAGAACTTCCTCAGCGAAGAAGCTGCCTTCCTCGTCGACCGGGATCGGCCGCCCCGCTACCCAGACCTCCTGGTCGGGACCTATGCCGTTGCCGCGCACGTTGACCGTACCGCTCGACAGGCCGATGTTCTGCAGGCCGAGTCGATTGTCAGCAAAGGCGGACATAAGAACCGGCTGCTCGTACTCTTCCTCAATGACGTCTTCGACCGGCTCGTCTTCATCGATAACAGGCGTATCACTGAACGTGACCCACAGCGGTTGGGCTTGAGTCTCATCGAAGTTACCGTCCTCGCCGTACACGCGCAGCACGTACGCGAGTTCGTCAGCGGGCGCGCGGAACGTGTCATCCCACGGCCGCCATTTCGCCTGGCCGTCTACACTGATATCGACGATGTCGATGGGCGTTGATTCCTGGGACTGTCCGTTACGGAACAGGCGGATTTCGGCACGATCAATGAAATGTGAGTAGTTGGTGTACATGCTGAAATGCACGTCGGAACCGATCAGGGTGCCGTCTTCCTGCCGCTCGAAGTCGGCCCGCGATGGTTGTGCCGTCACGCTCAGGCGCGGCGCTGACCGGAGGTTATCGAAACCGAACTGGATATCGACCTCGGCCAATGCAACGTCGGTGCAACGCTGTATGTCGGATGAACTGCGGCGCGGATCGTCGATCGGCTCACCATCGACGGTGATACGCATCAGGTTCAGTCCAAGCGGATTCTCGGGGTGCAATTCACGTGTCATACGCGTGATGTCGACGCCCTCGTAATCGTCGAGGACCGCGAGCTCATCGTAGACAACCTGCACGGCGACATGCGAAGTTTCGCCCTGCACGAATCCGGCATTGACAACATCGTCGGAGTGCACAAAGCCCCGGCCTTCAAACTCGCGTTGTGACGGGTCGAGCTGCATCTGCTCGGCGACGAGGTCCATTGCACGGCGCGCACGCGATGCCGATAGTCCGATGTCGTCTCCGTATACACCCGCTGTGCGTCGCGCCAGTCGTTCGTTGCGTGTGTAGCCGACAAATCGCAGGCGTGGGTTTGTCTTGTCACTAACATCTTCAAGCGAGCGCGCGAGCAAGCCCGTAAGCCCATCTGCCAGTACCGGTTGGCCATCGACGAACTGCACATCGGGTATGCTTCCCCAGGCCGGATCGTAGACCTTCGTGACCATCTCAGCGCCGGCATCCCCAGGACAGAGCTGTGGCTCGTCCGGGAGCTCCTGCAGTGGATCGTCGTACCAGAACTCAACTTCAACGCGACGGTTCAGTGCGCGTCCGCGCGCCGTGTCATTCGACGCGATGGGCTTCCCTGCGCCGCGTCCGTCACTCATAACAATGTCTGTCGGCAGGTCGAGGCCGTCCTGAACAGCCAGCGCAACGCGGCGAGCTCGCGCTTTCGACAAGCCTGCCTGGTCGCCGTAGATGCGCTCGACCCGACCCGTCAGCGGCAAGCCATCGGTGTGCCCGACGAACTTGACGACGACGTTTTGCTTGCCACTGAGATTCGTGAATGCTTCCTGCACGCTGGCGATGAAATCGTCGCTCACATCGATCGACTCTGCATCGAAATACAGCGGGGCGATCAGGTTCTGGACACGGGCACGACGGGCATGGCCATCGACGTAGCGCAGCTTGCAGACGGTCTGCATCCGGCAGACCTTCAGCGTTTTCGCCTCCTGCTTCACCAGGACCTCTTCGAGCGTGGCTTTTTGGCGAACTTCGTCGTACCAGACTTCAACCTCGACCCGCCGGTTCTGTGCGCGGCCAGCCGCTGTATCATTGCTCGCTGCCGGGTTAAGGTCGCCTTCCCATGCGTAGGACACGCCTTCTGGCGGCAGGGCCAGCGCCGTTTGCATGTACTCGGCAACCTCGCCGGCACGTTCTCGAGAGAGTCCCAGGTTATCGCCGTAGATTGCGACCAGGCGCGCCGAAAGCGGCTGATTGTCCGCATGACCGACCAGGTGCAGGCGTACGTTCATGCGATCGCGCATACTCCCCAGGATCTCGCCCAGCGATGCGACGGTCGTCGTAGGAATCTGCGCGACGCCCGTCTCGAAGTAGATCGGTGGCACCAGCCCGGTCAGCTTGATGGTTTCAAGACCGTTGGTCAGGCCTTCGCGTAATTCGATGGTATCGGAGACTTCGTGATCCACACGCTCAGGGTCCTGGACCCACTGCATAATAGGTTCATCAAGCGACAGATGCCGTTCGACAGCCTCACCCAGCGGCGTCTCATCGACGTCTTGAGCGCCCACAGCCAACGGCAATAACAACAGTATCCATGCAGTTCGGAAATGCGGAACATTCATCGTTCGCCCTCCCGTTTTGTCGTGGCCGGCTCGCCAAGGCGCCAATGCACTTCTGGCTCGATGACCAGGTCATAGCAACAGGCCATCTCTTCCCAGGCATCTTCAATCTGCTGCTTGAGCGTATTGAGTCGCCGGTCAACCAGCGAAGCGGACTCGACGTCAGCCACGTAGGAAAGCCGCAGCACCGACGGTGCGTTCTTCAGTTCTTCCAGCAACAGATTGATACGCGGTAGCCACTGTTGGCGCATTTCGACCGAATCGGGTACGAACACTGCATCTGCTATGTCGAGGCCGACCACGCGGTGAATCGAAGCACCGAAGTTGATGCGCAGTGCTTTACCACGCGTTGCCCTTTGCACCTGCACGGGCCGCGTTGATGGACGGTACCCGGTGGGCAGTGAGCGATCGTCAAGCTTCAACACGAAGTTGCTGCCACGATTTTCGTTGGGAACGATTGCGCAGGTGACGTGGTAGCGGCCTTGCTTGTCCGTAGTCGTTGCCAGTCCGCGCGTCGTAACCAGGCGCACGCCGCCCAGCCCGGCTTCATCGTTATCCTGGTAGCCGTTGCGATTCGCGTCATCGAAGACCTTGCCCGTGATGTCCGTGCAATCGAACGTGGGGTCAGGAACGATACGCACGGTTGCCGAAGCTTCGGAAGACATAACGCCGCCCGTAAGGGCATTTATGGCTTGAGCGCGATTGACGAACTCACCTTCAGTGACACCCGCACCAACAGCCAGAAGCAGTTTGATCTCGTGACGCCCATCCGTGGTGAGCAGCAGGTCGTTCCATGCGAGTTCACGTCCGGCGATCACTGGCTCGGTCGGCACATTATCGAAGCGCGCAGACCCGGTGACATAACTGAAGCCCGGCGGGAATCGGTCGACTACGACCACATTGTCGAGATCCGCGCCAAAGGAATTGCTTACCGTGATCACGTAGGGAACAAGCTGACCACGCGTAACATTGAGCATCGGTGTCGTCTTGGTGACGGCGACCGCGCCATCGAGGCGCGGGTCAAGCGGCAGGTGGTTGTTGAACAGCTGACTGGACCCCGGAACCTGGCTGTTGTCGAGCCTCAGGAAGAGGTGGTAGCCGATGGCATTGCTGGACGCGGCAACCGCTACGCCCGGCGCGAACTCGGATACCTGCGCTTCGCATGTCTGTGCTGTCAGGGTAACGGCATCGTTGACCCCGCCTACACAGGCCGGGACGTTGAACGGCAGCGTCGTGATATCTGATGTCGGCGGAATCATCTGTGAGATTCCGGGCACAAAGGTGGTGTCCGGTGCCAGCACCTGGATCAGGTAGTTTTC
Organism: Gammaproteobacteria bacterium; assembly: GCA_009937605.1. Taxonomy (GTDB): domain Bacteria; phylum Pseudomonadota; class Gammaproteobacteria; order Steroidobacterales; family Woeseiaceae; genus UBA1847. Next base: position 8,846 of record JAACFG010000114.1, read on the forward strand.
TGCACTCGGACAACCCGGATCGGAGAAATTGATGTCGAACTTGTAATAGCCATTAGCGATCGTTACCTGGCCCTGCTGGTTCGGATCGTCAAAGCACGCATTCGGGATCGGCTGACTGTTGCGTGGATCCAGCAAGGTCACCGTTGCGCCGGTAACCGGCGTACGTGAAACGGAGTCGTAAACCACGCCGTTCGGGTCGACCGGCATATTGAGTGCAAGCAGGTTACTGCCCTCCTGGACGTCGATTTCGTCGATGCGTTGCAAGCCATCGGTGAAGTCAGAATCGGTCTCGCCCAGCAGCGCGGTGGTTGCAGCGGCTCCTGGTGCACGGAAGCTCAGACTATAGAACTGACCGGATGCGTAGTTCGGGATGACATTGGCGAACAGGTAGTAACCGTCAGCATCGGTTTGCGTACTGCGTACGAACTGTCCATCAAGCAGGAGGTCGACCGTCCAGAATTCCAGCGGTCGTTCGACGGCGCCAGGTGTGTTGTCGTGATCAGCGTCATGCCAGACATAGCCGCTCAGCATTCCGGCATCCGGCATGGCACCGACATCGATCATTATGGTCGCTTCGGCTTGCTGCTGCGGATCGTCCCAGTAGACGCGAGCCGTATTGACGATCGTCGTACCCTCAAGGAGATTCGGTTCAATCGTTGCCTGGAATCGCAACGTGACAAACTCGCCCGGCTCCAGGGGACCGTAGTCGGTGAAGTAGTCGGCTGTAATAATCTGGCCAGCCACGCTGACACCTGTCGGCAGGCCGTTCAGTGTTGCCGACTGATCGACGTAAGTCAGGTAACCCGGAGAAGCCTCGTCCAGATCATCCCGAAGCAGAACGTACAGTGCGGGAACGCTACTGACATTCTGCACAGTTACCGTGTACTCGAGCGTTGCACCGGGCAATGCCGGACCGCCATCAACAACCGACACTTCCTTTGCAATCGTGAGCAACTGCGCGTCGCCCACCACGACTACCGTCGGCTCCGGCCCGGTGGAGGGATCACCATCACCGTCTGTCAGGAGATTCGCGACTTCAACGCTGTAGACGGTCGCCTGGTTTACGATCAGAGACCCGGTTGGCGTCGCTGCGTCGACTTGCATGTCGAACTGCACGGTCGTCGAGGCTCCTGGGTCAAGCACGCCATTGTTGGCGACCTGGACCTGTGCTTCGAGCGGGAACACGCCACCATCCGGCTGACCGAGTGGTGCGCCGTCGAGAGTCGTCGAATCCGTAACATAGGTCACGTAGGTCGGAACGTTGTCCAGCAGCTCGAGACCCGTCGCGGGAACGCTGCCATTGTTGTAGATCGTTATCGTGTAGCGCAGAACATCACCGGGATCGACGATGCCAGGTGAACCGTTGTCGATTTGCAGAGCCGCACTCTTTTCGGCGAACAACAACGGGTAGTTGCCTACGACGTCGAGTGTCGGGTCATCGGGTACGTCGGTCCGCGGATCGTCAGACGGCAAATCCGCCAATCCCTGGTCCACAGCGGATACGAATGCCTGGTT
>JAACFG010000115.1 GCA_009937605.1 Gammaproteobacteria bacterium
AAAAAAAGAGCGTGAAAACGCTCACACTTCAGGCGTCGCGCTTCGCTCGTTCTTCGTAGCGAAAATGCGCGTTGCCGATCGTAACGATGTCACCGTTTTTCAGGAAGTGCTCCGTGACCTGCTTTGAGTTCACGTAGACGCCATTCTTGCTACCCCAGTCGATTACGCGTGTCGATTCGCCATCGGTTTGCACGACCGCATGGCGACGGCTGATGTAGCCGGCATTGAGCTGGATATCGTTGTCACTCGTCCGACCGATCGTCAGCCGATCCTTGAACAATGGAAAGCGCAGCAACTGGTCGCCAATCTTTCCGACCAGGACGCGGGTAACCCGATCGTAATTCTTCTGTGACGCGCCGCGGTCATCGTCCTCTTCGTCAAATCGCTCGGAAATCCGATCGTCTATGTCTGAAATCACCTCGCCAATTTCGCCTATTGAGTCCACCTGCTCGGACTTTCGCGCGAGTTCTGCGAGGAGGACGTTTATTGCATCGCTGCGTGCCTCGAGCTTCTCCTCAAGGTCTTGCGCTCTGCGCGTAACGTGTAGCAACTCGGTTTCGAGTTTTTCGATGCGGGCCTGCGACCGTTCATCGGTATCGCATAGCATTCGCTCAAGCTCTTCTTTGAAACCACGCGTGTCGACGAGATCCGATGCTAGTTGGGTGTTTATCACTTCGGTCTGCGACACCGTTTCCTGCGCCTCGCCAAGTTCAAAACGCAGGATACGTATGTCCTCATTGTGCTTTTCGGCCATCCCGTTAAGTTTCTGGTCCAAATCGAGATTCGCCTGGTTTGCAGTTGCAAGATCATCGGACAGCTGCCGATTTCGCGCCAGGGCATCGGTCAGCGCATTCTGCAGCCGGTCCCGATCACTCTCCAGATCTTCATGGGTGGACAGGACATCCTGGAACTTTCGTCGCAATGAATCGGCGTAGGCTTCGGCGCGCACAAGTCGATCGTCGCTTTCGCCGGCATCGATTCTTGCGAGTGACGAATCTGGCAGCTCGGGGATTTCACGAGCCGCTTTCCGGGCCAGCTCCAGTTCGCTTGTCAGTTCGGCGGTGATGTTCCGATGACGGTTGTCGCGCTCACGTATCTCTGTCTTGAGTGCCTTAACTTTGCTGTCACGGATCTTGAGAAGTTTTGTCTTGCGCGTGACGGTCTCTCGCAGTTCCTCGATTTCGCCAGAGAGCCTGTTCGTGAGTTCCTCGCGCGCTTTGATTTCTGCTTCGAGACCAAGCCATTTCGCTCGCAATTGTTCAATGTCGTACTGAAGTCTGCCGATGGTCTTCGCGTCGCCATCCGCTCGTGCTTCAACGTCGTAGGTATTCTCTTCAGACTCGTGCAGTTGAGGCTCGCCGGGTGGGCGGTCCTGCCGAAAAGTGACCGCTTCAAGCTCCGCGGTAGGGTCCTCGTCGTCCGAGACTAATTCGTTAGTTTTGTTATTCTCATTAGTCATCCGGGCAGTCTATCACGCCAATGGCGGTGCTCGATTGACCCGGCGAGGAAATTTGCCGGTTTAAGTCAAATCAGGCTAGTCGCAAGGGACTGTGCGGCCCGCAGCCCACTCGCGCATCGCTGCGATGCGCTCTGCCATGACGACTGACAGGGGACGTGTGTCTTTGATTTCGGCCAGCAGATGCGCTGTTTCCAGCGTCTCGGACTTGGCATGCGCCGCGTATAAAGACGACACGATGGCCTGTTCAATTTCCGCGCCGGAAAAACCCTCCGTGGCCTTCGCAAGCTGTTGAAGATCGAATCGCTTGAGCGTCTGATTTCGATTCGCGAGGTGAATTGCCAGGATCGAGTTACGCACCTCGTCTCCAGGAAGATCGACGAAGAAGATCTCGTCAAATCGCCCTTTGCGAACCAGTTCCGGGGGCAGGGTGCTGATGTCGTTTGCTGTGGCCACGACGAAAACCTGGCTTTCCCGCTCAGCCATCCATGTGAGAAATGTGCCCAGCACGCGTTGGGTGGTTCCTGTTTCGCCGCCGCGTCCCGCTATGCCTTTTTCGATTTCGTCGATCCACAAAACGCAGGGAGACATTACGTCCGCAGTCTTGAGTGACTCACGCAACTTTCTTTCGGTCTCGCCATGGTATTTGTCGTAGACCGCGCCGAAGTCCAGGCGCAACAACGGGACGCCGAAAATACCGGCAGTCGCCTTGGCGGCAAGACTCTTGCCGCACCCCTGTACACCGAGTAGCAGAATGCCTTTGGGCGCATCGAGGTGCGCGACGCCTTCATCGCCGCGAAACGCGGGTCGGCGATGACTCAGCCATTTCTTGAGGCGCGATAGCCCGCCAACATCATTGAACCGGGCAGTATCGTATTCAAACTGAAGTGCACCTCCCCGGTTCAGTAGCTCGTACTTCGCCTGCATAACCCCAGGAAGGTCACTGTGAGTGATCGCACCGTCGACATAGATCGCGTTTCGCGCGAGCCGTTCGGTGTCCGCATACGTGAGCCCGGCGAGATTTCGAATGAGCAGTTCGTGCGCTTTCCGGTCGACCTTGACCTTGCTCCCCGGGTTGTCCTGGGCATACTTCCTGGCCGCCTTCTTGATGATGTCTGTTCGTTCCTGTTCCGAGGGCAGTGCCATGTCAAAGCGGGCGCAGTAACTCTCGAGCTCCCGTGGAATTTCAACTTTGTGACTCAGCAGAACGAGTTGCTTGTTGACTTGGCGCGCTTGCATACAGATGTCTTTGAGAAGCCGCACGTGTACCGGATCGTCAAGAAACGGATGGAAGTCGAGCAGCACGTAGACACCCGGTTTCGTTACTGCGCGAATATGTTTGAGGACGTCGCGGGGTTCCGAGTTTATCGCCTGGGGCTCGAGCGATATGTCGAGGCGTTGCAGGCCGTCGGTTAGCGTCCAGCGAAACAAGGGAACGTAGTCACTGCTCGCTCGAGCAATAGTAACGGCTTGCAGAAGTTCCAGCATGCGCCGCTCATCCTGCGATTCGATAACGACGATCGGTGTCTGCGATCGCAGAATTAGTTCAAGGTCGTGACTACCGTCCATGCTTTTGGCTAGTTCTCTGCTGTTCCTGGCGCAATAATAAGGCAGCCGGGCAGGTTATCGATGTGAAGTGTGTCGGGGACTGAGTCAGTGAGCTGCTCGACGGCTGCACTCAGTGTACCCGCATCAATGTCACGTTCGGTCAGAAGGGGCAGGAGTGAATCCAGCGTTGCTTCCCCGTCAGTCTGTAGTGTCATTTCATCGTTCAGCTGCTTGAAGAGTGTTACAGCCAGTGCTGTTGTCGGCCCGGTTGACGATTCTGAGCACAAGGCATCGGCCTCTTTGGACCATTCGGCCTGGCGTTCGAATGCGAACTCGGCACGTTTTTCAGTAATCGCCATGCCGCGTCGCAGCAGTTCGATGCTGTAGTATTCCGCCAGCCCTTCGGCGATCCAGTCGTAGCCCTCGCGGTTTTTGATCGGCATGGCTACGTGCATCAACTCATGCAATAACGAGCTGGTTGAGTTTTCGCTGATCATCGGCCGATCCGAATGAATGAACAGCGAGGCAGGGGCGGACAGTCCGCCGCGCCACATCGGATCGCCCGCGCTGACAATTGTCAGGCGGGGGAAATCGAATGGCAGGATCGCGACAAGCTCGGGAAGCGTCCAGCTGAGCAGCGCGAGCATATCCATTCGCCGCACGTCATGTCCTTCGGGGCCTGCGATCGCGACCCGGACTCCGGCAAGAGTTTCCCGGCGAACCCCGAGCCGGCCCATGGCTATCCATCCCGCTGGCTCGTCGAACCGGCGTTCAGGACGGTCGACGACGACCGGCGTGTTGACCGCCGAGTACTCGCTGACGGCAGTCCATCCTGCGGGCAGATCGAACGTCATCGTCGTCCTCGACTCGGCGCCTTTGAGCGTCCGCGTGCGGGCGCGGGGAATGGCATCTTCTGCGCGAAATACTCCCCAGTCACCTGTTAGCAAAGCGTCGTACGCTCCGGAACCACGCTCGCTGAGCACCGTTATCCACCAGGTCAATTCTCCGCCATCCGCTGATGGTTGCCAGTGGACCATCCCGTCGCGAAACGCGATATTCCCGTCGCCCTCAATATCACTGAGCCGCTTCTCGAGCGGAAAGGAGAGTTCACGAAGCAGATTGCCCGGTTGTTCCAGGCGCAGCACAACGTGAATGCGCGACGTGGTCGGGTCCGGCTTCAGTGTGTACTGGAGCGAGTACTCACGTAGCTTCGGGTTGTCCGCAGATTCCGAATCCGACACGCCGCAGGCTGCGCACAGGAGCGCGCCGGCCAGCAGCAGCAAATAGCATCGGCTTGTGCAAAAAGCTGAGAAGCAGTTCATACCGAATTCAGTTCTCGTGACGTATTCTGGACGCTAGTTCAGAACGGAGTGTCGCAGATGATAGCGCAGCCGGCCCGCCTGTTTCGCGTTTTTTCCTTAGCAATCACCGTGTTGGCGATTTCCGCGTGCGCTTCGAATCCGGCGGACACCACCTCGCCGCAGGCCGCCGACAAGGGGCAGCGAGCCGCGATGATCGCACTGGATCAGGTCGGCGTACCGTACCGCTACGGCGGTTCGACACCCCAGGGGTTCGACTGCAGCGGCCTCGTTCAGTTTTCCTATTCGCGTGCAGGCGTCACGGTACCGCGAACGACCGGCCAACTATGGTCAGTGTCGACGACGGTCGATGAAGATGATCTGCGTGCGGGCGACATCCTGTTTTTCCGCATCGACGGCAAGATGTCTCACGTCGGTATGTACCTGGGGGAATGGCGCTTCGTCCATGCGCCGCAATCGGGAAGCAATGTTTCCGTAGGCTCGCTGGAGTCGCCGTTCTACAGGGCCGCATTGATTCGGGCCGGACGACCTTACTGAGTCAGACTTACTGGACGATGAATGCCCGTAGCTGAGTGGCAAGGCCCTTGCAGGCTTTGGCTTGTGGGCGTGCGATCAGCGGGATGGGTACCACGATCGCCGGCAGGAAAGACGTACCCGTCACATCAGCCGAAATCGTCCCTGCGTGTTCATGCACGTCGAGGTCCCACACGGTCGCTTCGTAGTCAGAGTCGTTTTGCCACCAGGCGAAGCCAAAGCAGCCACCACCACCCGGTCCCGCCGCACAGGACAGGCTACCGCCCTCGGCTACGCGCTCGGTGTCGCCGTCCAGCCAGACGATATAACGTACGCCCATCTCCCTGACGGCGGCCTCGACGCCAGGACGGCCCATCAATCCTGGCAGACCCTTGGTATCAGCCGGTGCCGTGCGAGGCTCGAACCAGGGGAAGAGATTATCGACAAATTGTTGATTCGGGATCACGCGTACCGCATCAGAGCCTTTGCCCAGCGCGTTCTCCACACAGGCGATGTAGTCCGCTTCGGTCTCATTGCCCTGGTGATAGCTCTTTGCCATGACAACGACAGACTCGCCGTCCTCGATGCCGGTTCCCTGTGCACGATCGTCCTCGATTCGCGATGTCACGCATCCCGTGAGACTTATTGCCAGGATTCCAAGCAGGGCGTTATTCAGCTGCATCGTCAATACCTCCAATCGCAAAGACGCCGATGACACTATCCGGCTCGTTGCTTTGTTCCTCAGATGCCGCCCCGGCAGTCATCTTACCCGGCTCATCGTCAGCCGATTCGAGCGGCCCATCGGCCAGTTTGCGGATGTCTGTGACCTTGTCCATCTGCATTATGATCAGGGCTGCGGCATCACGCATGGCCAGTATAGCCGCCCGTCGCAACGAATCTGAGCCACCGAGGCCTTCTTTCTGGCTCTTGCCGTACGCACTGACGGTCCAGCTGGACGCGCTATTGCCGATACTATCGAACACGGCAATACGGTAGCGTATCCACACGGCGAATGCATTTGTCTGGCTCTGGCTTGGCACCGAGAACTCGAAGCCTTCAATTGATGGTTCAACCAGCGCATCGAACTGGTAATCGCGCGCATCGTCGTCCGGGCCCAGAATGGTGACGTTCTCGAACATGAATCCGAACAGCTGCGTGAAAAATGCGGCGTTCGAGCTGCCGAGGTGAATCGTCCAGGTATCCTTGCCAAGCACCTCTTCGGAGTGCACAAAATCCTGGAACTGTGCAGGTATCCGCACGGCAACATCAACCGGTATCTTTTCGATACGCGGCTCCGGAATCGTCGGCATCTCCATGGTGACGGTCGAGCTGCAGCCGACCAGCATGAAGAGGGCGAGGCTCGTGACGGAGGCGAGGCAATATTTGACGATCAAGTAGACAGAATCCGCAGGTATGTTACAGGCTGCTTAATCAGAGCGTTTCAGTCACAGAGAGTTCCCTGAGAAACGCAGGCGCTAAGCGGGATCAACTGTAGTGCTACCGCTCGAGCAGTGCAAATCCGGCGTCCGTGAGCTCGGCCTTTCAGTAGTCGAGCCACTCCAGCGGCTGTTCCTGCATCAGCGCTACCTGTTCGCGCAATGCAAGGACGTGATCATCCCAGTAACGTCTGCTATCGAACCAGGGGAAAGCGACCTTGAATGCCGGATCCTGCCAGCGACGCGCAAGCCACGCGGCATAATGCATGATACGGAGACTTCGAAGCGCCTCGATCACGTGCAACTCCCGTGCATCGAAGGGCCGAAACGAGGTGTAGCCGTCAAGTAGCGCCTTGAGCTGCGGCGTCTGTTCTTCGCGATCGCCGGACAGGAACATCCAGAGGTCCTGAACAGACGGCCCGTGCCGAGCGTCGTCGAGATCGACAATATGCAGTTGCTCACCCCTGACCAGCACGTTGCCGGGGTGAAAATCGCCGTGCAGGCGAATCTCGCGGATGCCTCCGGCACGCTCGTAACAAGCTTCAACGCCATCCAGAACCAGTTCCACGATACTCTCGTACGCAGGGCGGTTGTCCTCGGGAATGAAGTCATTTTCGAGCAAGTATTCGACGGACTCGGTGCCGTACGAGTCAATGTCGATGCTTGGCCGATGCTCGAACCGCGACAGTTCTCCTTCGAGATGAATGCGCGCGACCAGGCGACCGAGCTGTTCCTGCAATTCGTAGTTGTCGAGGTCGGGGGCCCGCCCGCCAAAGCAGGGATAGACCGCGACGCGATGATGCCCGGATTGGTGCATCGTAGTGCCACCGTGTTCGAGCGGTGGAACGACCGGTATATCCTGCTCGGCCAGCCTTGCTGCGAAAGCGTGCTCCTCCAGGATCGCCGCGTCACTCCAGCGCTGCGGCCGGTAGAACTTCGCAACAATCGGTGCGTCATCCTCGATGCCAACCTGGTACACACGATTCTCGTAGCTGTTTAGCGCGAGAAACCGTCCGTCACAGCGAAACCCCAGCTTGTCCAGCGTGGCGAGGATTTCCTCGGGCTGCAGGTCGGCAAATGCCAGCGTCGCCGCGTCATTCACGACACTTTTTGGCGCGATTCCCGCTTGCGATCGGTTTCCTTGAGGAGTTTCTTGCGCAACCTCAGGTTGGCTGGCGTGACTTCGAGCAACTCATCGTCATCGAGAAATTCCAGTGATTGTTCGAGCGAGTAGTTCAGCGGCGGAGACAGCACGAGGTTCTCGTCGGTGCCGGCCGCGCGAACATTGGTCAGTTGCTTGGCCTTGGTCGGGTTCACGACTAGGTCGTTCTGTCGTTTGTGAATGCCGACAATCATGCCCTCGTAAACCGGCGCGCCGTGGCCAACAAATAGCTTGCCCCGCTCCTGGAGATTGAACAACGCGTACGCGAGCGCTTTGCCGGTGACCATGGATACGAGAGTGCCGTTATTGCGTTGGGCAATTGAGCCTTTGACACGCGGTGCATATTCGTCAAGCACGTGATAAATCAGCCCGGTGCCTGAGGTCGCGGTCAGGTATTCGGTGCGAAAGCCGATGAGGCCACGTGTCGGGATGATGTAGTCAAGGCGAATGCGGCCTTTCCCGTCAGGGAACATATTCTGCAACTCGCCTTTTCGATCGGCGAGACGCGTCATTACGGCGCCCTGGTACTCCTCGTCGAAGTCGACCGTCAGCTGTTCCCAGGGTTCATGCTCGACGCCATCGACGTCGTGCATGATGACTTCGGGTCTGGACACCGCCAGTTCAAAGCCTTCGCGGCGCATTGTCTCGACCAGGACGGAGAGATGCAGCTCACCGCGACCGGACACCCGGAACTTGTCAGGGTCGTTGGTATCGTCAACACGCAATGCAACGTTATGTTTGAGTTCCTGGTCGAGGCGTTCGCGAATCTGGCGGCTGGTCAGGAATTTTCCGTCCTGGCCGGCGAATGGCGACTTGTTCACCTGGAACGTCATATTGACGGTTGGCTCATCTACAGTCAGCGCCGGGAGTGGTTCTTCGTGGTCCGGGTCGCAAAGCGTGTCGGAAATCCCGAGTTTGTCGATCCCGCTGAATACCACGATTTCTCCAGCCGTCGCTGATTCGATTTTCTGGCGCTTCAGGCCGTGAAAGCCAAACAACTCGAGTACTCGGGCACGTCGCGACGCACCATCCGGTGCCACTACGCTAACCGACGCATTCGCCTTCAGCTTGCCCCGGCGGATTCGTCCGATCCCGAGCACGCCGGTGTAGGTGTCATAGTCCAGGCTGGAAACCTGGAGCTGCAACGAGCCTTCAGCATCAACATCCGGGCTCGGAACATGCTGCACGATGGTTTCGAACAATGGCGTCATATCACCGCCGCGCACGCCGGAGTCGAGTCCTGCATACCCATCCAGGGCGGACGCATAAATTATCGGGAAATCCAGTTGTTCGTCCGTCGCGCCGAGGCGGTCGAAAAGATCGAATGTCTGGTCAATCACCCAGTCTGCTCGGGCCCCGTCGCGGTCGATCTTGTTGACGACCACGATCGGTACGAGTCCCTGTGCAAACGCCTTCTGCGTAACAAAGCGCGTCTGCGGCATTGGGCCTTCGACCGCATCGACCAGCAGCAACACGCTGTCGACCATCGAGAGGACTCGTTCTACCTCACCACCGAAATCCGCGTGGCCCGGCGTATCCACAATATTAATGCGGTAGTCGTTCCAGTTGACGGCGGTGTTCTTCGCAAGGATAGTGATGCCGCGCTCACGCTCCAGGTCGCTGGAATCCATCACGCGATCGGGTACAGCGGCTCGCGGACCGAGGGTCCCGGATTGCTGCAGCATCTGGTCGACAAGAGTAGTCTTGCCATGATCAACATGCGCGATAATCGCTATATTGCGGAGTTTGGAAATATCAGACATTTTGGGCGGCGCCAAGCAGAGTGGCGGCGGATTATAGAGACCCGGTCTCGGAATTGATACGGAAAAGAGCGACCCTGATGAAGAAAGGCCTTGTTATCCCACTAATGTTCACGCTCATTGCGGCCTGCGGGCGCGCGGAGCCGGAAGCAGACCCTGCAGCGTATGACCAGGACGTGCACGAATGGCGCGCCGGACGGCTGGAACGGCTGCTGGCACCGACGGGTTACCTGAACCAGATTGGGCTCTATTGGCTGGAGCAGGGCACTTACGTACTGGGTTCGGATCCGGCAAGCGATATCGTCCTGCCGCAGACGGCGGCGCCTCGCATAGCCGAAATCATCGTTGGTGACGAAGGCGTGCGGTTGATTGTGGAAGAGGGCGTCGAGGTTTTGGTTGACGGCCAGGCTGTTTCGGACATGCCCCTGCTGCCGGATGTGTCCGGAAAGGCAGTAATGGTTTCGCATCGATCGCTGGCCTGGATGCTCATTGAAAGAGGCGGCAAGCTGGCCATCCGGGTCCGCGATTACGAGCATCCGTTTGTGGACAGTTTCGGACCACTGCCGTATTACGAGATCGATCCTGAAATGCGGGTCACGGCGAAGCTCGAACCTTATACCGAGCCGCGCACGATCGCTGTGGACACCGTTATCGAGGGCTTTCAGCAATTCCCGGTGGCCCCGGGTGTCGCGTCATTTGAACTGAATGGCCAGCAGTACGATCTCGAACCAACTATTTCGGGCGATAAGCTGTTCTTCGTGTTTGGTGATGCAACCAATCGCGATGAAACTTACGGCGCCGGCCGGTTCTTGTATGCGGACGCACCGGGAGACGACGGATTGTTGATTCTCGATTTCAATTTGTCTTACAGCCCGCCGTGCGCATTCAACGACTTCTCGACCTGTCCGATTGCCTCACCACGTAATCGCCTGCCGATCCGAATCGAGGCGGGCGAGAAATTCACCAAGGACCTGCATTACTCGGGCTCGGCCGGGCACTAGTCGTAATCTCTGAGCAGGTTGTTCGCACCGGGTGCGAACCAGTTGAAACTTTCGCATGTCGATCGCAGCGGACAACACACCCTCACACGCCTGCGGCTATGGATTCGGGTATGTTGTCCACTGCG
>JAACFG010000116.1 GCA_009937605.1 Gammaproteobacteria bacterium
ATCAGGAGCAGTGTCAGGAAGGCATCCGCACAGGAGAACAGCATCGTGCCGGTCGCGAGGAAGAACAGCCAGGGATGATGCCAGTCCAGGAATATGACTTCGTTGTCGGCGCTTCGGCGGTGACTATGGCGACGTGAGAACGTGAACCCGTAGGTAACCGTTCGCCAGGAAAATGTTCGTCGATCATCGCTCGCGCGAAGTTCGGCTGTTGCTGTGCTTGCTTCCATTGGCGCTTCTGTCGCTCCTGCTAATCGGATGGCGGCGCCGTCGTAGCAGCCAGCAGGTAGGCGATCAGATCATCCCTGTCTTCCTGCTTCAGCACACCGGCGAACGTCATGCGGTTGCCTGGCAGGAATCGTCCTGGCTGTGCCAGCCAGGCATTCAGTGCTTCGGGCGTCCACACAAAGTCGGCATTGCGCATGACGGCTGAATATTCGAACCCGCCGCGTGAACCAACTTCCGTGCCAAAGAAACCGTGCAAGGCAGGCCCAATCATGTTCGGACCACCGTCGTTGAGACTGTGACAGGCCTTGCAAATCTGTGCCTGCTTCTCGCCTCGCCGCCGGTTCGCGCCTGCGAACGGCTCAGTTTCGAGATATTCCTCCGCGGTAAGGACGACCTGTTCGCCCATAGTCGCAGCAGAAGGTAACGGAACTGTGCCTGAATCCGAGCCGGTTTCCTCGGTCTTTTTGCCACATCCGGCAACAATCGTTACAGATGTCACCAATGCCGCTACTGCCAACAGCCTGAAGTTATCCCTCAATGCCAACCCTCAATGCCAATGCCAGCACTAAATATAGAGCAATATATGTACCAAAGTCTCTTGTATTTGATTTAACGCAATATTTTTCCACAATGGGCCAACCCGTCGCGCCTATCTGTATAAATACCCGACACAAATCGCCTCACCCCGATGGTGTGTGGCGGGGATTGGCGCGATAATCGTTCGCCAGGCGGACTGGAGTTCCGGGAGTCAAATGAATATGAAGGGCTATACGGGCGTGGGCGTGGCCGGGGAAGCGATCCACTACGTCGATCGCAAGCGCTGGTTCTGGCTTCTGTCAGTCATTTACCCGTTGCAGTTGCTGATTCCTCTGTGGCTGCATGCGTCGACAGGAAACGAACTCTGGTTCCTCCTGCCTCTGTTCATTTTCTTCGTGGTCACTCCCCTGCTCGACTGGTTCATTGGTGAAGACACCAACAACCCGCCTGAAGAAGTTCTCATGCAGCTCGATCAGGACCATTACTACAGGCATCTCACCTACCTGATCGTGCCAGTGCATTTCATCACGTTGTTTGCCTGCGCCGCGTATGCATTAACGCAGCCGCTGAGCTGGTGGGCTTTCGTGGTTCTGGCACTGGTGGCCGGAATGGCTGCCGGGCTCGCCATCAACACCGGGCACGAATTGGGTCACAAGAACTCAAAGATGGAGAAGACGCTGGCGAAAATCGTGCTTGCTATCCCCGCTTACGGGCATTTCTCAGTGGACCACAACCGTGGCCACCACAAGAATGTATCAACGCCCGGAGACGATGCGAGCGCACGGATGGGTGAGAGTATTTACTCGTTCTCGCTCCGCGAAATTCCTGGCGTATTCCGTCGCGCCTGGGCAATCGAGCGCGAGCGCCTGGTCTCAAGGAACAAACCGCTGTGGCACTACAGCAACCCGATCCTGCAGTCCTATGTCATCAGCGTCGCTATCGCGGCGCTGCTCGTCACGCTGTTCGGATGGCTGGCCGTGCCGTTCCTGCTTATTCACCACGCGTCCGCCTACTGGCAACTCACGAGCGCCAACTACATCGAACACTATGGACTGTTACGCGAGAAGACGGCCAAGGGGCACTATGAGCGCTGCGAGCCACGGCATTCGTGGAACTGTAATTTCGTCCTGAGCAACCTCTTGCTGTTCCACCTCGAACGTCACTCAGACCATCACACTCACCCGCTCCGCCGCTATCAGTCGCTGCGGCACTTTCCCAATGTCCCACAACTGCCAAACGGCTACTTCGGCATGTACATGCTGGCGTATTTTCCGCCGCTTTGGTTCCGGATTATGGACAAGCGCCTGATGGCGCTCTCGCACATCGACGGGGACCTCGACAAAGTGAATATCGATCCCGGCGCGCGACCTTCGATCTTCCTCAAATGGGGTCGCGACAAGATGTCGGAGCCGACATTTACGGACCTCCCCGGGATTTAACATATCCCACACACGTTGCCGGCCTGTGATGAATCGCACAGTTGATCCTGTGATCCCCGTATACGCTCGAACCCATTCTTCATTTTGGGTAGATCACCGTGAAAATCAGATCGTTGCAAACAATGCTCGCCGCCACTGCAATGTTGGCCAGCGGCACGGCCATTGCCGATTTCGGCGTTGGAGTAAAGGCAGGAACACTCGGATTGGGCCTCGAAGCTCGCTGGGATCCGCCCATTCCCTGGTTCGACCTTCGGGTTGGCGTCAATAGTTACGACTACAACGACAAAGCCGGATACGGCGGCATCGACTACGAAGCAACGCTCGCTCTCGACAACTACTACCTGACGACCAATTTCAAGTTTCCTGCCAGTCCGTTTCGCCTCACCTTGGGTGCATTTGCCAACGGCAACGAAATTCAACTGGCCAGCCAGGACCTCGGCGGCGCGAATTTCAATATCGGCGGTTCATCGTTCTTCTCGAGCGACGTTGGCAACTTGGAGGGCGTCGTATCCTTTGACAGCACGTCGCCTTATCTTGGTTTCGGTTTCGATTTCGAACTGTTTGGCAAAGCGGGTCTCAACCTCGACTTTGGCCTCCTCTGGCAGGGCGAACCAACAGTCACGCTAAATGCGACGGGGCTGGACTCGGCGCCAGCACAGGTACAGGCCCCCCTGAGCCAAGCACTCGAAGCCGAGCGTCTCGAACTTGAAGAGGAAATGAGTAACTACAAGGCCTGGCCGGTTGTCTCGCTCGCCTTCGTCTACAATTTCTAGGGCTCGTTCGCTGCTCAGCGCCGATTGTCGAGCCAACGCGAGGCGGCGATCCCCATTTGCAGGTAATTGAAGCGCAGTCCGGGTAGCGGAAATTTCCTCCCGAGCCCCTGCGCGACAGCCGGGAGTTTGGGCATCGAACCAGTTCCGATCCATTCGGCCAGTTTGCTACCGGACCAGGTTGCCATGGCGACACCGCTACCGTGATACCCGAAACCATGGAAAACCGATGGGTCGTCTTCGAGCTGCCCTATCGACGGCCGCAGCGCCCCGGTAAAACAGATTAGTCCGCGCCAGCCGTACTCCACTTCTACGTCCGCCCAGTGTGGCCACAAGGTCCCAAGCAATCGTTTGAGCGAGGTATAGGTTTCCTGCTCCTTGATCGCGCCGCCCCGGCCATGCCCTCGGCCACCGAACAGGAATCGTCCATCTGGCAGCATGCGGTAATAGTTCAGGATACGCCGTGTATTGGCCATCGGCTGATCAGTCTGCCAACCCTGCGCCGCTCGCTCTTCATCGCTCAAAGGTCGCGTCGCGATGATCGCACTGATGATCGGCAGTGTGCGTCCCGAGTACTCACGACGGAGGTCTTCGGATATGAATCCATTGGTCGCATAGATGACGCGCTTTGCTCGCAACATGCCACCTCGAGTAGTGAGGGAATGAGTGCCGTCCTCCCCTTTGGCCCAATCGACGACCTCACTGCGATCATGGAGAATGGCCCCGTTGCTTGCCGCGGCGTTGGCAAGGCCCTTACAGTAGCGCAGGGGATGCAGCCCGAATGTCGGCCCCTCGCGCATCGCCCCATACTGCTCCGTTGAATCGTAGAAACGCTCGCGAAACTCCTCACCACCGATCATGTTCGCGTCAATTCCGAGCTTCCCGGTCAGCAAGTCGCACGTATCGCGGAGTTCGTCAAAGCAGCGCGGAGTGTGGGCCACAATGTATTCGCAGTCCCCCTGGGGCCAGAAATCGAGACCTTCTTCAGCGCCGATCTCGCGTACGAGTTCCACAGATTCCACCTGCGCCCTGTACCAGTTTCGCGCCTCTTCCAGGCCGAACTTCCTGATCAGTTGTTTAGCGCCCAGGTTCGTACCGCCGAGGCAGCAGAAACCGCCGTTGCGACCGGAGGCACCCCATCCGATATGCCCGGCTTCCAGCACCCGGACGTCCACGCCGTAGTTGCGTGCCAGGTGATAAGCGGCCGACAGTCCCGTGTAGCCGCCGCCGATGATCGCGACGTCACAGGACTCGTTGCCCGTCAGGGGAACTGCCTCGACGTCCAGGTCACCGGCCGTCGCTTCCCAGTAGCTGCGTTGGGGCGTATCGAAGCGATACAGATCGTCGTCGTATAGTCGCTTCATTGCGTTTCACTTGCGATCCGAACGATCGCCTCAAGGCTGACGTCCACATCATCAAACGTCGTCGACCAATTCGATACACTGATGCGCATGGCAGTATGTCCCTGCCAGACCGTAACACCGCACCAGCACGTGCCGTCGGCCTGGATCGCTTCAATAATACGGCGAGTGCGGGAATCATCGCCGAACGACACAAGCACCTGGTTAAGATTCACATCGTTGAGAATTTCAAATCCCGCTTTGGCAAGTCCATCCGCGAAGCGACGGGCATTGCTGCAACAACGATTCAGCATTTCCGCCAAACCCGACCTGCCGAGGGACTTTAAGGCCGTCCATACATCAACACCGCGTGCGCGGCGTGATAATTCCGGCGTGTAGTCGGACGGATTGCGATTCCGGGTTTCCGTAATCAGGTAGTCCGCCGTAATGGACATTGCGGCCTTCAAGGCTGGCGCGTCGCGTACGAACGCGATTCCGCAGTCGTAGGGAACATTGAGCCACTTGTGGGCATCGGTCGCCCAGGAATCTGCGGCCTGCAGGCCGTTACATAGATGTGCGAGATCCGGCGATGCCGCGGCCCACAAACCAAACGCGCCATCCACATGCACCCATGCACCCCGCGCTTTAACCGCGTCGCAGATATCGCCCACGGGGTCGAAGCCACCGGTGTTCAGATTGCCCGCCTGGGTACACACAATCGTCGGGCCTTCAATCCTGGGTAATCGCGTGGCGTCGATACAACCCTGCCCGTCAACCGCCAATCGTTGCACGCGGTTTCGTCCAAAGCCAAGCAAGCCGATTCCCTTGATGACAGTCGGGTGGACTTCCTCACCGACAAGAATCGATATGGGTGGCGCGCCAATCAGCCCATCGGCCTCCACGTTCCAGCCAACACCCGCATAGACACGATTTCGTGCCGCAGCCAGTGCAGAAAAATTCGCAATCGTGGCACCGGTTACGAATGCCGCGCCGGTGTCTGCAGGCAATCCAAACAGGTCGATCATCCACTCCATAGCCACCTGTTCGAGCGTTGCCGTGGCTGGCGTGACCTCGTACATGACGTCATTCTGGTCCCAGGCCGCCGCCAGCCAGTTGCTCGCAAGTGTGACAGGCAGCGAACCTCCGATAACGAATCCGAAAAAGCGCGGCCCTGTCATGCCAACGGCCGCCGGCGTCCCGATTTCGTCCAGCTGAGCGAGCACGTCGAGATCGGCCGTCCCATCGTTCGGCAGCGGCTCTATGAATCGCTGCACGTTCTCAACGGCCTCAGGCGACGGCGCCACAGACAGTGAGACGCTTTGCTCGCGGTAGTCGATACCCCGTTTTGCAGCATCCTCGAGTAGATGGCGTAGAGTTTCGTCGTGCGACATAGGTCTATCCCTCATCCGCAATAGGCTGGCGCCTCACAAGTGGATCCCTGCGAATATAAACAAGTGCGGCAATGATCGCGATCAACACCGGAATGGGAACTACCATGAGCGTCGTCCAGCCAAAATAGAACATCACAGTACCGGCCAGAAGCGACGAAGACGCCGACATACCAAACACGAGAAACTCGTTAACCGCCTGTGCGCGATATCGCTCTGCAATCGAGTACGTGTAAGTCAGCAATGTCGTACCGCCAATGTAAAGGAAGTTCCAACCGACACCGAGCAGCACCAGCGCCCACCAGTAGTGCATCAGTGCATGCCCCTGCAAGCCAATTAACGACGTTGCAAAGATACACACGGCGCCGACGATCATCAGCCGTATTACACCGATTCTCTCGATAAGGAAACCCGATGCGAGTGACGGCAAATACATCGCGAGCACGTGTGCACGAATGACGCTTCCCGTATCCTCAATTGAGAAACCGTCGTTGACATGCATACTCAACGGCGTGGCCGTCATAATCAGGGTCATAACCCCGTAGGCAACAACACCGCCAAAGACGGCCCCGAGAAATACGGGCTGCCGAACAATGGCACCCAGTGGCCGGTCTGTTTGGGGCGTTTCCTGATCGATATGTGCGGTGGGCTCGCGGAGCACAAAGAGCAGCAGCGCCTGCACCACGAACAAGGCAGCCAGAGCCGCCATGGTCCCTGCATAGGGTGTGCCGTCGATCCAATCCTGACCGCGAACCGCAATCTCTTTGCCGAGAATCGCGCCGCCAATAGGGCCGAGCAAAACGAACGAAACGGCGCGCGCTACAAACTCCGGGCGAACACTTTCCGCGGCTGCATACCGGTACTGCAACGTGAACGCCGTGTTCGCGCCGAGCATCATCGCCGCCAGGCAAAACAACATGAAGCTCGATTGTCGCAGCGCGACGAGTCCGACAATCATACCGAATGCGGCACAACACGATGCCAACATGAAACCGTAACGGCGTCCGATTCGCCGCATCAGCATTGTTGCGGGAATCGTCGTTGCAGCACCGGCGACTATCATCAACGACAGGGGCAATGTAACGAGCGCACGATTGTCCGTCATCGTCGACCCAATGATGCCGCCCAACGTAACGAATGAAATCGTCGCCGTTGCGGAAATCATCTGACTGGCCACAAGAATGATGAGATTACGCGCTTGCATTAGCGACGCCGATCAGCAATATGAGGGGCGCATTCTCACATATTCGTAACAGGCGCGCCGGAGAGATAGTGGACGAACTGGAAGTCACCGAGACAATCCGAATTCCGCTGACGGAGATCGATATCAAGGCGGTCCGCTCACAAGGTGCGGGCGGGCAGAACGTCAACAAAGTCTCTACCGCAATTCATCTTCGTTTCGATATCCGCAACAGCCCCTCATTACCGGACAGAGTTCGCGCGAAGCTGCTTGGCAGCGGTGATCAACGCATTTCCGGGGACGGCGTGCTGAACATCAAGGCGCAGGAAAGCAGGAGCCAGGATCGTAATCGACAAGCCGCCCTGCGACGCCTCGCCGACATCGTTCGCAGCGCAACGCTGAAGAAGAAACCGCGTATTCCAACGCGCCCGGGAAAGAGGGCAAAGAAGAAACGGCTCGACGCGAAAAGTCGCCGTGGCGACCTGAAGAAGTCTCGGCAACGCGTGCGGGACGACTAGCCTGTTACACAGCTAACCTGGCTGCCCTCCCAGAGGCAACCAACGCTTGCCCAATAGTCGACGACACCCAGCCTCTCCATCAGAGGAATGAACTCCGGATGTTGCCGCAGGGGTTCCAGTTCGTCGATAAACAGTAGATCCATTTCGAAAACCTCGCCCGGCCCGTCCAGCAGCCGCGCGATTTCCATTGCGCCTTTTACGTCGCCCAATGCGGTTCTCACGATCAAGACGATTTGCGGTGCTACAGTTTGTTCGGCCCACTGCCGATTCAGCGCCTCCAGCGCGTTCTCTCGCTGTGTCGAATCGGCAAATGCTTTAAATACCGGTTCCACCCAATCCGCCGGCATGCCGATCTCTCGTGCTTGCATCGCTGCGAGATCTTGCGCCTGCTCAAGCTGTCCATGTCGCACCAGAAGCAGCGCATAACCCAGTAGCTGGTTACGCCCACTTGCACCCAACTTTGCGGCACGCTGAAAATACTCCTGTGCCATTTGCGTATCGCCCAGCCACAGGTACGCAAGAGCAATACGATTGATTACGATCGGATTGTCGGGGTCAATATACTCAGCCTTTAATATCCAATTGAGCGAGTCCTCTCTGCGGCCGACGCTTGCCAGCATACGCGAGTACCAATTGAAGGAGTTCGCGTCGACTACCCGGGCATTTACGGCTCGCAGGTGTGCCGTCTCGGATTCGTGCCAGCGCATTTGCTGGTGATATACAAAGCCGTAAATAGAAGCGGCCGCATCCTCAATGCTTGGATCTCTATTCACACCTTCTTCGACGGTATCGAACGCACTGCGCTGCGCTTCTTCCAGCGCGTACTGCCTGTAGTCGGGAAGCAATGCATAGGCGTTCGCCAGTGAGAGGTACGCCGGACCGAAATTCTCGTCCCGGGAAATAGACTCCCGAAACAGCTCCATCGCAGCCTCGAGATTGTCAGCCCCGCCACGACGTTCCATTAAGTACATTCCGTGTACAAAACTGTTGTACGCAGCAGACTCAGGCTCGTAACGGGAAACCAACTGCGGCGTCGCGCGCCCTGCCAGCTGGTCGCGAACGTCCTGGGCGAGCTGTTCCTGAAGGACAAACAATTCGCCCGTATCACCGGTTACTTCGCCGGATGCAACAGTGACATTGTCCGCGCCGTTGACGATATGCCACGTAACCTTGAGCGTATTTCCCACCATTTGCAGGGAGCTGTTGAGGATACTCTCGACACCGAGAGATGCCGCAATCTCGGGAATCGTGCCCTCGCGATACAGGCGCACGTTTTTCGTCGCAAATTCCCGCAGCCCCGACAATCGATAAGCCAGAGTATTCTGGATACCTACCGCGATGTACTGGTTGGCGGGATCTCCGCTCAGGTTATCCATCGGTAAAATGGCAATGGACTGAACGACGGGTTCTTTCGGGGTCCATGGCAGCCAGGTCAATACCGCCACCGCCAGGAAGCCCACAGCCATTACGGCGGTAACAATCTTCCAAAGATGTGCGTCATCGTGATCTTCGTTCGAGGGCTCTACTAACAGGACGTCTGACTTGTCATGCAATTCGACGGATTTCAGGAGGCGGTAGCCCCTGCGCTGCAGTGTCTCTATGTATTCATACGGCCGTGAGTCCCCGAAATGCTTGCGGAGCAAGGCAATGCATCGCTGGATCGGCTCATTGCCGTATGCGCGACCATCCCACACCTCATCGATCAACTCATCCTGGCTCACAAGATCGCCATTGCGGCGAGCGAGCGCGAGCAGGACAGCAAGGACCTTGGGTTCCGGGTGGACCTCCTCGTCTTCGCGACGAAGAACCCCCCTCTGCGGCAGCACCTCCCAGTCGCCGAGCGTAAAGCCTCCCTGGAGTTGTTCAATCGTCAGCATGTAACCCGGCCCCTGATCGGATGCTCTTTGCGCTGCCTGGATCCCCAATAGTCTCCACACTTTATCGGTAATAGGACACTTGTACAGTTATTACTACATTGTTACCATGTTACCTTATTACCGTAACGAGAGCTCGCTATGCCATCCACCAGTATCCAGCGCACGCAGACAGGCGTGCGTATCGAATCATCACTACTAAAAGTACTCAAAGGTCTGGCTGAATATACCGACTTGACGCTGGGCGATCTGCTCGAGGGAATTGTGTTGCACGCCTTTGAGGGCAAAGAGCCGTTCTCCGCGGGGACGCGGGAAGTCATCGAACAACTCAAGACCGTGTATGGCTGCGAACTCAGCGCACTCGACAGCCACAAACTCGTGGAGAAACAATGATGAGCAGTTCCCTCACCGACCTGTATTCAATCGATCGTTTCGAGTCTGCAGACGTCGACCCTTCCCGCTTCGATCATGAAGCACACATCTACGTGGGCTGGCTCTACCTGAAGAACTTTCCGCGCGAAGAGGCCATTGCGAGATTCGATGCGGCATTGCGACGGCTGACCATGAAAATCGGAGCCGAAAAAAAGTACAACGCCATGATTACCTGGCTATTCCTGCTCCTTATCGACGAACGCGCGCAGGAAGGCGAGGACTGGCCAGCCTTCCGCAAACGCAACGTAGATATTTTCGAGAACTGGCCACGCCAAAACGCGGCCTGACGGTGACCTAGAACAGACCTTCGATCTTCCCTTCCTTGTTGACGCGTATCGCATTCGCCGCCGGCACCCTCGGCAAGCCGGGCATGGTCATGATGGCACCTGTCACAACGACAACAAACTCGGCACCTGCCGCAAGACGGATTTCGCGAATCTGCACATGGTGGCCCGACGGGGCACCGAGAAGATTAGGGTCCGTCG
>JAACFG010000117.1 GCA_009937605.1 Gammaproteobacteria bacterium
CTCCTGCAAAATCCAGTCGATATAAGCGCGCTCTTCCTTTTCCATTCCCGAGAACGGACCAGGCTGGTAGTACTTCGAGTGCACGCCTTTCGAGTTGTTCACGATGATTTCTTTGTCAGAAATGGTCGTTACATCCCATAGCCACGTCAGCTTGTCGACGTCGTAATCTTTGCCCTGTTCAGCATCGCCGCGCACCATCCAGTAGATTTCACAACGCGAGTTGTTGTGATCTATCGGTGTAAAGACATAGGCGACGACGTGATCGCTGTACGCGAGCATGAACGAGAACCCACCGAAGTTGAAATCGGATGCGCCTTTATCAAAGTCCGTCAGCTTGCCCAGCAACGGCGCTACCGGTTCGCCGTCCTCGCTGCCCGTCTTGTACTTGTCGAACAACGCCGTGCGTGAGTACCCGTACCCCATCTCGCCGGGGTCCGCCGCCGTATCGACTTTGTCTACGTAAATTTCCTTCAAGCCGCAGGATTCCATTTTCTCGAGCATCCGCGTCTGTACTCGCTCTCTCTTGTTGTCATCGAGCATAAGCGTGTGCATACGCGCATATTCGGGGTGCGCCGTCGCGCAGTGATAACACTCCTGGTAATTCTCGATTGAGAGTTTCCAGTTGGCAGGAATGTCATAGGACCTGGTCGCCGCGACCTTGAGGTTCTCAAAGTCGAACATCGCCATCGGCTCCGCGAGCTCTTGCCTGCAAGCTTCGAGCGATAACGGGTTGTCCGTGAAACAGACAAAGATCAGACCGTGCACGATCCCGACCGACACGGTCTTCAGTGAATGCGCCGACATGTCGAAGTCTTCGGGCATATCTCGTGCCGCAAACAAATTGCCGTCTATGTCGTACATCCAGCCGTGATAGGGACAGGCGAACTTGTCGGTGTGGCCCTGTTCCTCGAGACAGACGAGCGAGCCCCGATGGCGACAAACATTGGCGAAACCGTTTATCGTACCGTCCTTGCCGCGCACGATTATTGCCGACTCTCCGGCTACGTTCAGAACTCGGAAATCGCCGGGCTCGGGCAACTGGGACACGTGTCCTGCAAAAATCCAGTTACGGTAGACGATGCGTTCGAGCTCCAGCTCGTACACATCGGGGTCGGTATAGAACCGCTGATCCAACGAATAACCAGGCTTGTGATTGGCGATCAATTCCCCGATCGAACGACGGGATTCCTTAAGAACGGCACTCATTACTTATTCCACACTATGAAACAAAAAATGGATAGGAATTAGTACGATAGCATAGGGGTTTTAGCCCGCGACAGCTGAATCGATCGACATTCTGCCACCATGCGGAATAGCGCGATATACTGATCGCTCAGCCTGCCGCGACATAATTAGAATATTGGGGAGACGCATGGCAGAAGTACGATTTCACGAGCCGTTGACGGGTCACGATGAATTTGACGACCTGATCGCGAAGTTTTCCGACGAAACGGACGCCGCCAGGGCCGAGGAAATTCGGACGGGTATCTGGGAGAGGTTCGGCACCGAGGGCACCGTTTTTATATCCGATATGGCGGGCTTCTCGAGCACGTCGCGAAAGGTTGGCGTTTGTCACTTTCTCAAGATGATCCATCGGACGCGGCAGATTGTCGCACCCGTAATTGAGGGCAACAACGGTCTCCTTCTCAAATGTGACGCCGACAATTGTTACGCCTACTTCGATTCACCCGACGATGCTATTCGGGCGAGCTTCGAAGTCAACGCCGCGCTGTTCAAGGCGAACGACGCGTTCGGACTGGGCGAAGAAATCGCCTTGTCCGTTGGAATCGATTATGGACGCGTCCTGTTGATTGGCGATCTCGAATTTTTCGGGGACCCGGTCAACACAGCCTCAAAACTCGGCGAAGATCTCGCGATACGCGATGAGGTCCTTGTGACGCGACGTGCAATAGAACATTCCGATTTTGAAATTCCCGAGCTCGCCGAACGCATGGTCGCGCGCATCTCCGATATCGAGATTCAGTATGTGCGACTCCCGATGACAGAAATCTCACCGGACCAGTAGGCTATGTCGGAGAGCACCAGTGACACTCAGGCCCTTCGGCAGATACTCGAGGTCACGCGCAAACTCGCCGCGCCATTCGACCTGGATACGATGCTGGCGGAAGTCGTCGACGCGTCGCGCGAAGTCCTGAACGCCGATCGCGGCACAGTCTTTCTTTACGACAAAGAGAATGACGAACTGGTCGTTCGTGTTGGAACCGACCTTGACAGCATTCGTATTCCGGCTGACAAGGGCATCGTCGGCGAATCTGCCCAAACCCGAAAGCTGATCAACGTCCCGGACTGCTATGCCGATGAGCGCTTCAACCGGGCTATCGACAAACAGACGGGCTATCGCTCGCGCTGTATGTTGACTATTCCGCTCATTGGATATGAAGAATCGCTGATTGGTGTCCTTCAGATTCTGAACAAGAAGAATGGTGTGTTCGACGCGCAGGATGAATTCATTGCCCAGGCCCTCGCCGCCCAGGCCGCGGTCGTTCTTCACCGAGTCAGGATTACCGAGAAAATGATGGCGTCGGAGCGCCTGGATCGGGAGATATCAGTGGCGCGCGACGTTCAAATGGGCACGTTACCCACGGCCATGCCCGACATCGCCGGCTACGAGTTCGGCGGCGCATTTGAACCGACTGATCAGACCGGTGGGGACTTGTATGACTTTGTCCCGCTCGACGACAAACGGCTGTTTCTCCTCATGGGGGATGCAACCGGCCACGGCATCGGACCGGCGCTGAGCGCTACGCAGGTACGTGCAATGTTACGTGTGGCCATTCGCCTCAATTCGAGCCTGGACGACGCATTCATCCACATCAACGATCAGCTCTGCGAGGATTTGCCCGACGACCGTTTTGTGACCGGTTTCTTCGGCCTTCTCGATGCCGAGACACACACAGTGCGATTCCATTCCGGTGGACAGGGACCGATCCTGCACTACCAGGCCGATATGGCCGAGTACGATTGGCATCCGGCCACGACGTTTCCTCTCGGCTACATTCCTCAGTCCGATCTGCAGGCGCCGCAATCCGCTGAATTGGAACCCGGCGACATCCTCGGCCTGATTTCTGACGGTATTTACGAGTATGAGAACGAGACCGGCGAGCAATTTGGACGCAGGGGTGTCATGCGGGTTCTTGACGAGAATCCGGATGCGACTGCCCAGGAGCTCGTCGACATGATTATGGAGGCCGCAAAGAAACACGGCGGCTCTGCACCTCAGGCGGACGATATAACAATTGTCCTTGCACGTAGACTGCAGGAGTAATGCTATGCAACGAGAATTCCCCAGGCACCTGAACTCCCTGGCTGGATTGTACGAGTTCACCGAGGAAATCATGAAAGCGCACGACCTGCCGGACGGTATTCGTTTTCCCGTCCATCTCGCCACAGAAGAGTTGTTCGTCAACATGGTTCATTACAACCCCACGGTCACTACGGATATCGAGGTGGGAATTGACGTTGCGGAGCAGGTAACCGTATCGCTGGTCGATAACGGCGGCGTCGAATTTGACGTAACGGCAAAGCGGGAAGTAGACGTCGATTCGCCTCTCGAGGAGCGCAAGCCCGGCGGGCTCGGCCTCCACCTGATCCAAAATCTCGTGGATTCACTGGAATATCAGTACCAAGACGGGCGGGGCGAGGTTATATTTACCAAGAAGTCAGGAAACAAAGATGTTTGAGATTGAATACGGAGATGGCGGCGCTGTGATGTGCCGTGGCCGGCTGGATGCCGCGCAGTGTGAGAAAGCTGAAGCCTTTATGGGCGAGCTCGAAGGGGAAAATACCCTGGATTTCACCGACCTCGAATACATCTCCAGTGCGGGGCTGGGTATACTGCTCAAGACACAAAAACGTCTCGCAGGGAGTAGTGCGGGGCTAAAAATAATAAACGTCAACAATCACATATACGACGTGTTCCGGTATTCCGGGTTTCACGCCATCTTCGACATAGAAGCAAAAGAATAAGTCGACACAGATCTCCACCAACTTTTAGCCGGGTCATTTGTACGTATGAGTAAGACAGACGATACAAAATTGATTGAACGGTGTATGCACGGTGACCGTGAAGCCTTCGAAGCTTTGCTGGTGGAGTACGAGAAGCCGGTTTTTAACGCGGCTTTCAGGATGCTCAACAACCGTGATGACGCGAGGGATGTGACCCAGACGGTATTCCTGAAGGTATTTCAGAATTTTGCCCAGTTTGACCCGTCGCGCCGTTTCTTCAGTTGGATATACCGAATCACGTTGAACGAATCGATCAACTGGCTCGGTAAGGAAAACAGGCTCGAGCCGCTCTTGCACGAGACGGCCGATGAAGGGAAAGGACCGGATGAGGAAGTTGAGAGTGCCAGGGTGTCCGCAGAAGTTCAGGCGGCACTAATGACCATCACAACCGACTACCGGACCGTGGTTATCTTGAAACACTTTTTGGGGTGCAGCTATGTGGAAATCAGTGAAATACTCGATGTGCCCGAAAAGACTGTTAAATCAAGACTTTACACAGCCCGACAACAACTCAAAGACGCACTGGTCGGCTTGAACTAATGGCTATTGAGCAGAAATATTCAGACCTGATAAACGCCGACATCGACGGCGACATCAGTGTGGCGGAGAAAACCGAATTAGAGGCCTACCTCGCTGAAAACGCCGAGGGGAAGGCCTTGCACGACGAGCTTGCTTCGCTGTGTGCGACGCTCGAAGGCGTCGAACAGGAAGAGCCCCCGACCTTTATGAGGCACATCATCATGAATTCTGTTCCGCCAACCCGGGCCAAAGAAGAGTCCCCGGGTTTCCTGCAAATCCTGCTTGCCACGCCCGCACTCAAGTACGCGGCAACTTTCGCCGCCGGTGTGGTCCTGGCATTGAGCATCGTTAGTTCCGACCAGCTGTCCAACCAGGCGTTTGACAGTGTCACAGGCTTGGTTGGCACGGTGGCCGACCCGGTCCAGGCGAACCTGGAGGGTTCGTTCGCATTAAACGAGCCGGCTATCGCCGGCACGGTATCACTCCGTAGCGCCGGCTCCCTGCTGATTCTGGACTTCGATTTGGTCGCGACAGACTATACCGAGATCGAGGCGGAGTATTCGGACCGGACCATATGGTTCAACGGTTTCGCCCAGCTCGAGAGTGATGACACAACCGTATCGGCGGAAACCGGCCGTGTGCGGCTGGGCATGGAAGGTAAGCGACGTTACGCCGTGTACCTGCATAACCAGGGAGGCCGGGAAACGACGGTTAACCTGAGCTTCAAGGTCGACGGTGACGTTGTACACGAGTCGACACTCGACTACGTACCTGAGAAATAGGCTCTGCTGAGCCGAAATCGCCGGAAAACTGGCGATTTGCACCAACTTTTTCTTGGCCAGCATGTACTGCAGGTTAAGACGAACAGCGACAGGCCCGTGTTGGGGCCAAGGGGATAGTGAGATGGCTACAAGCAACAAAGCAATTCCAATCGGATTGGTCGGGTTAGCGGCCCTGGGAGTGGTTGCCTACTTCGGTATGAACAACCCGGCAGGTGACGAAGTCACTGGCACGGTTGCGCCGGCAGAGCGTTACCGGGCAGAGCAGATTTCCTCGGACGATATCGACCTGGGAGATCAGGCGGTTCAGGACTTCATGCAATCCGATTTCTACGCGAAACTTTCGACCGATGAGGCGCTCCGCGAGGCATTTGCCAGCGACGCCGTGCGTGATGCACTAGCTAATGACGCCGTACGCGACGCGCTCGCCAATGAGGCGGTACGTGACGCTTTCGCCAGTGACGCTGTGCGGGATGCCTTCGCGAATGACGCTGTCCGCGATGCTTTCGCCAGGGACGCTGTGCGCGATGCGATGGCCAATGAAGCCGTTCGCGATGCCTTTGCCAGTGACGCTGCACGCGATGCTTTCGCCAACGACGCTGCGCGCGACTCAGTAGCCAACGATGCCGTGCGCGATGCAATGGCCAATGACGCAATTCGCGATGCCTTCGCCAATGCCGCGATCCGCGACGCGATGGCCAATGCCGCGGTACGTGACGCATTCGCTAATGAATCCATGCGCGATGCAGTAGCCAATGCTGCCGTACGCGACGCCTTTGCCAATGCCGCCGTACGCGATGCGATGGCGAATGCCGCCGTTCGTGACGCAATGGCGAATGACGCGGTACGCGACGCCTTTGCCAATGACGCTGCGCGCGACTCAGTAGCCAACGATGCCGTACGAGATGCAATGGCGAATGACGCGGTACGCGACGCCTTTGCCAATGCCGCCGTACGCGATGCGATGGCGAATGCCGCCGTTCGTGACGCAATGGCTAATGCCGCTGTACGCGATGCAATGGCGAATGCCGCAGTGCGCGACGCGATGGCCAATGCTGCAGTACGCGATGCTTTCGCGAATTCCGCCGTTCGTGACGCCTTTGCCAACGCGGCAGTACGCGATGCCTTTGCCAATGCCGCAGTACGTGACGCGATGGCCAACGCCGCAGTACGCGACGCTTTCGCCAATGCCTCAGTGCGCGATGCAATGGCCAACGCCTCAGTACGTGACGCGATGGCTAATGCCGCTGTACGCGACGCTTTCGCCAATGCCTCAGTACGCGATGCCATGGCCAATGCGGCGGTACGTGACGCATTCGCGAATGAATCCATGCGCGATGCCTTTGCCAATGCCGCAGTACGTGACGCATTCGCTAATGCCGCTGTTCGCGATGCGATCGCAGCCGAAGCCGTCAGGGATATTGCGAGAGATAGCCAGCGCTAAAACAACTGTTGCTGGAGCGCAGCAAGCGCCTTTCCAGCAACTGGAGTAAGACAATGAGGATGCTACGGCTTTTGCGGTAGCATCCTCAGGCTTTTTCTGACAACACAATAAGAAGAATTGTCATGCGAACGCTGAAGATTGGACTCTTGTCTGTCATGTTCGTCATCGGGGCACACCAGACAGCCGGTGCGCAGGGCCTTGAATCCCTGGAAACGCAGGATCTGTCGCTGCTCTTCTTCAATCCCGGTGAGAGCTATCTCGCGCCTTATGCGGCCGTAAGTTTCGAGAATTCAATGCGCAGCCAGCGCAAGATCTTCGGATTCGAGCCCTACGAGAAGGTTTCCGTCCTGATGACGGATTTTGCCGATCACGGCGGCGCCGGTGCATTGGTGCTCCCCAGAAATATGCTCCTGGTCGACGTGGCTCCACGACCACCAACCTTCGAGACGCTGGCCTCGGCCGAACGAATGCGCAGCTGGATGAAGCACGAGCTGGTGCATATCACCACGATGGACCATTCGAACAGCAACGACCGGCGCGCGCGCCGCTTCTTCGGCGGCAAGGTCTGGGCCGAGGCGGAGCATCCCGAGACCATTCTTTACTCGTACCTTACGGCCCCACGGCACTACGCGCCGCGCTGGTACCTGGAAGGCATAGCCGTTTTCGCGGAAACCTGGATGTCCGGCGGACTGGGGCGCGCGCAAGGCGCCTACGATGAGATGGTATTCCGCTCGAAGGTCAGGGACGGCGCACATATGTACGATCCGCTCGGCCTGGTAGCCGAGGGTATCGAGGCCGATTTCCAGGTCGGTGTTAATTCCTACCTGTACGGCACCCGTTTCATGACGTATGTCGCCCTGACATACGATCCGGATCGACTAATCCAGTGGGTCACGCGCCAGGAAGGTAGCAGGCGCTCCTACGAAGAGGAGTTCGAGCGGATCTTCGGGCTACCACTTAACGATGCCTGGCAGGACTGGATCGAGTTCGAGCGGGAATTCCAGGCGGGCAACCTGGCGTCGGTGCGTCAGTTCCCGGTTACCGAGCACGAAGACCTGTCGAGCCGTGCACTGGGGTCCATTTCACGAGGTTTCGTGGACGAGGAAGGCGACACGCTTTATGCCGCGTTTCGTTACCAGGGCACTGTGGCCCACGTCGGCGCGATGTCGATGCAGGACGGTAGCATCGAGCGCCTGGACGACGTCAAAGGGCCCATGTTGTACCGTGTTACCTCGCTTGCCCACGACCCGGACAGCAGAACTCTCTTCTACACCGCTGACAACTATGCCTATCGTGACCTGATGGCGATCGATCTCGAAACCGGCAAGGCGAAGATGCTGCTGCGAGATGCTCGCATTGGTGAGCTGGTTTTCAATCGCCAGGATAAATCGATCTGGGGCGTACGGCATATGCACGGCATCGCATCGTTAGTGCGAATTCCGTTTCCCTATGACGAATACGAGGTAGTACAGGCGTTTCCCTACGGAACCTCTCTCTACGATATGGACATATCGTCCGATGGCCGCTTGTTATCCAGCTCCTTTGGCAGCGTATCTGGCCAGCAGGATCTTCGCGTTTTCGAGGTTCAGGCCCTCCTCGATGGCGAAGCCGAACCTGTCAGAACATTCAACCTCGGCCAGGCGATTCCGGAGGGCTTCGTATTCTCCCCGGACAACCGGTTCCTGTTCGGCAGCTCCTACTACACGGGTGTCTCCAACATCTGGCGTTACGAGCTGGAAACAGAAGGCCTGGAAATCGTCAGTAATGCAGAGACCGGGTATTTCCGGCCGATTCCCCGCGAGGACGGCTCGCTGATCGTATTTCATTACACGGGTGACGGATTCGTCCCTGCGACGATTCAGCCCGAACCCCTGGATGATGTGGGCGCCGTCGTGTTCCTGGGCACCAGGACTATTGCGAAGCACCCCGAACTGGCCGAATGGGAGGCCGGCTCCCCATCCGATATCGACATCGAGGACATTACGACGGCTGAAGGAAGCTACGTGCCGGCCAAGAACCTCGGTTTTGAATCCTGGTATCCATTCATAGGGGGCTACAAGGACTCGGTATCGGCGGGCGTGGAGTTCAACTTTTCCGACCCCATGCGCCTCGACGCGCTCTCGATCAGTGCAGGCTACACGCCGGATTCCGACCTGCCCTCCGAAGAGCGGCCCAACTTCAGCGCGGTCTACCATCACAACGTTATCAGTGCGAGCCCGCTGGCTGGCGCCTGGACGTTCAGCTTCAAACACAACAGCCCGGACTTCTACGATTTGTTCGGCCCAACCAAGCGTAGCCGCAAGGGCAACCAGTTCGCGATCGAGTACGGCAAGCGACTGATCTCGGACGAGCCTCGCCATCTTGACCTGACACTGAACGCGAGCCACTTCACGGGAATGGACGCTTTGCCGCGATACCAGAATATTCCGGCGACATTCGACACACTCTCGTCATTCTTCGCGGATCTTGAGTATTCTCACGTCAGGCGATCCCTTGGCGCCGTCGATGACGAGAAAGGGTTCACCTGGCGCCTGGGCACGGCGCTTAACCATGTCGATTCCGACACAATCCCGAAGCTCCTGGCAGGATTCGATTTCGGGTTCGCGCTGCCGTGGGAACATTCTTCCATCTGGCTGCGCAGTACCGTTGGCGGAGCGTTCGGCGAACCGGACGATGAGTTCGCCAATTTCTTCTTTGGTGGTTTCGGCAACAACTACGTGGACCGGCTTGACGTAAAACGTTATCGCAACTTCTACGCCATGCCCGGGTTCGAGCTGAACTCCGTTCCGGGCCGAAACTTCTATCGAGCCATGCTGGAGTGGAACCTGGCGCCGGCGCGATTCACGCGCGTGGGTACGCCCGGCTTCTACCTGAGCTGGGCACGACCCGCACTGTTTGTCGCCGCGCTGAGCACGAACCTGGACAACAGCGCGATCCGCCAGGATGTCCAGAGCGCGGGACTGCAGATCGATTTTCGTTTCACAATTCTGTCCCGAATGGATATGACCCTGTCGCTGGGCTATGCACAAGGCTTCGGCAATGACATGATTCCCGATGACGAGGAGTTCATGCTGTCCCTTAAGATATTGTGACGAGTAGTTTCCTGATCCATGCCCTGCTGGGCCTGCTGCCGGTTTGCTGTTTCCTGGCAGCCCTCGTCTATCTTGACAGCTACAAACTGATCCCTATGCGCTGGATACTCGGCGCAATTGGTATGGGCTGCGTTGCCGGAATTGCCAGTTATCCTCTCAATGTCGGCATCGGCGGATTATTCGACATCAGCTTCGTGACCCTGACCCGCTACGTCGCGCCGGTCATCGAAGAGGCACTCAAGGCGCTGATCATCGTCATTCTGATTCGCAGCAATCGCATCGGCTTTCTCGTAGACGCGGCGATATTCGGCTTCGCTGTCGGCGCCG